>JBBIJH010000015.1:0-12419 GCA_037446075.1 Ignavibacteriales bacterium | reverse complement strand
CATTTCGTCTGAGTTCGACCAACCGCTCGGTTCACATCTTCTTAGCGCTCGTTTCAGCGTCGGTGAACTGAGGAAGTATATCGCAGATGCGCTCACCGATAGTAAAAAACCATACTATCTCCACACTGTGGGCCAACTCTCCTATTCGCATCGCCTCCCCATACGCGAGCCGGGACATCTCATCACCGCGACACTCGGTGTGGGGTTTCATCAAATAGCCTTAGGACAAGTAGAAATTGACGGGAGAATTGTGGCGATAGAGAAGTTCAACTTCCTTGGCCCGGTCCTCCGAGTTGAGTACGTTCGGCGCGGAGAGGACACGTATGGCGTCAATGTTCAGTATTACAACTCGCTCATCTATCTGAATGGGTGGGTAGAGCTGGTAAGGAATTTCATCTATCTGGACCTGAGGTATTCCGCACCCGTCTTTCGCGGTCCGAGGCCTTGGGAGCAGCCCTACTTCTATATGGTTTCACCAAGGTTTAGACTTGTGTACTAATCGGAGGGTTCCATGCGCATCCTTGCACGATTAATTCGGAGCTTGTTCTTCATTCCAATTCTTTTGTTTGCATCGCCGGCGCTCCTGATCCTCTCTTTGATGATCTTGCTGATGGAGACGGAGGAAGGACCCTTGCGCTCCCTGCTGCGAGTTGAGGTCAGGGCGTATGGCTTCAAAAAAGGTCTTGTGCGGTTTATGCAGCACGTTTTTATTCCCACCTATAAACACAATGTCCAGAGCTTCGTCCTCGGTGGGGCTGGGTTTCTTGTACTCACCGTCGGATTGAGGTCTTTGGGGATTCTTCCGACGCAGGTTGTCTACGTTGCGCTCGGAGTGGAGTTCATGCTCTTGATCATGTGGGCTATCACGACATATTTCACGCCCGAAGAGCCTATCACAGAGAACCCGGAAGTTCTCCGCCAATCCCCGATCGAAGACAAGTACGAAACACTTGCCCTGACGATTCGTGAGCTCAACACCCAGCTTGCACTCCTCGAGAATCGGCTTCACTCGGCAGAGGCCAAGTTTGATAAACTTAGTCAACTTGATTCCTCCGTTACCTTGCTTTCTACAAAGTTGGATCTCCTCGTTGGAGATCAATTCAACGTTCGTGTAAAGAGAGAGTTTGATCAGCTTCTCACGGAGCTTGCCGAGCGGATTTCCAACCGACCCCATGCTTCACAGTAGTTCAATGAAGACATCTAGCCTTTCTTTCTACTTCGTTCTCTATATCGTTGCTATTATCACTGTCTTTGCTATCACGGTGGAACGCGATCACTTGCTCAAGCAGCGCGATGAAGTTATTGCGCATCTAATATCTGTGTATGTCAAACCTCTCCAGTTGGCTGCCTATGTCGATACGACAAGGATCTTCATCGAACCGTCTCGAACGCAGACCCGCGACTCAGTCGCCTTGCGAATCAAAGTGGAGGGTCCAATTGAGAAGAACGACGTTACGTTTGCTCTGGAGCGGGCAGAGAAGCTGCTCGAGAACGGAGAGGTTCAGAGCCAAGGATTGCTCGGAGCGGTAAGGAATGACAGCGGAGATGGGATCCTCATCTGCCCCCCGCTTCAGGAAGGGACGTACAAGTTTTATGTTTCTGGATACAAAAGACGGATCATCACAGAAGGCAATCTGATGCGGGTCTCTATTGGAGATACTACTTATGCCATCCCATACTCTGCAGCCCTCGAAATGGTAGATCGGGACACGACTGTCCTTCTGGCAAAGGTGGCAAGAACTGGTGTCATCCCGCCGCAGCTCACTCTCAGTGTTCAGGAAGCTCAAGAGAATTGGGTCCTTGGTCCGCCATACAAGAAAAAGATCTTCGTCGGTGGGACAGAAAACCTCCAGAGGGTCTCTTTCGCTGTTAGCGCGCCTGGAAGAATTGAAATGGGGAGCGCCGCCGAATCCTATGTTCTCATGGCATGGGATAAACCCACCCTCGGGAAAAGCACCTTCACGGTCAGTGCAGACGCGAACCGTGGGTTTGGAGAGAAAGACCGGGCTTCTGTGACCTTTAACGTCGAGGTACTCCCGGCAACCTTCATCACCACCCCCTCGGCAAAAGGATTTTGGGGCATCCCGTATACATTCGACGGCCAACTAGTGGGATTGAACCCCCTGGATCTAAGCGTTGACGCATCGCACGATGGATACTCGATCTGGACGAAACCAGTGGTCCCAAGAGTAAGTGTGATTCCTGATAAGACCTGGAACACGTTACTCTTTAGAGTCTTGTATAGAGGAACATTGGTGAAGGAACACACCGTCTCGTTGAGCGCTCCACCTCCACCGCAAATCAAGTGGGTCCAGCAGAACTTGGACCGTTCACGAAATGTCCTCACGATCTCGGTAGCTTCTTCCGATCCGACGGGGGGGCCCGTTAGGCTTTCCCTTCAGGCGCAGCCTGCGGGCATCGCCCGGCTTGATAAGGTTGCCGGAACGACGTTCACGATCACTGTTAGCCTTGAAGGGAAACCTCCTGCAGTGTACCTAAAGCTCTCTGCCACTGATCAATATGGTGGGCAGTCCGTATCGACAAAGCAGTTCAACATCCCACAGTAGGTACGGGCTTCTTCGTCAACGTTGTTCTGGAAATCAGGGAGCTTAGACTAATTGGATCTCGCGGTTACGAAGTCGATGAACTTCAGGAGGGCAGTCTTACTCGGGGAATCAGGAAAAGGTTGAAGTTCCTCTCGGGCTAAGTTCGAGTAGTACTCTGCCTTCCGGATTGCGTAGTCAATTCCGCCGTAGGTCTTCACAAACTCCCGAATTCGAATCTTCCCGTTTCGGCTGGCCTGACTCTTGATTAGTTGCATGATCGCTTTCCGCTCTTTCCGCGGGGCTTTTCTGAAAGCGTGGATCAAGGGCAGTGTCAGCTTTTTCTCCTTCGTGTCAAGGCCCGTCGGTTTTCCCGTCATGCTCTTGGTTCCCATGTGATCTAGGAGGTCATCGCGGATCTGAAATGCCATGCCGATGTTCTCGCCAAATGATCGCATTTGCTTCCACTTCTCTTCGTCCGGAGTTGTGCTTGCAGCTCCAAGCTCACAGCACGTCGAGATGAGAGATGCTGTCTTGTCGGAGATGATCTTCAAGTAAGTCTCTTCGTCAATATCTAGGCGGCGGCTTTTCTCGATCTGAAGGATTTCCCCCTCGCTCATTCTCCGGACCGCATCCGAGAGAACTTTCAGGAAATAGAAATCTTCTCTTTCCAATGAGAGCAAGAGACCACGCGAAAGGAGATAATCGCCCATCAGGACAGCTACTTTGTTCTTCCATATCGCGTTGATGGACGCCAGTCCACGCCGCGTGTCTGCCCCATCGACGACATCGTCGTGGATGAGGGTTGCAGTGTGAAGAATTTCCACTAGAGTTGCAGCACGATACGTGGCGGGAGTCGTCCCACCACAAACCTTGCTCGTCAGAAGGACAAGGATAGGGCGAATTTTTTTCCCTTTCTGGCGGAGCAGATATCGTGCAATCACATCGACGAGTCCAACCTTCGAGCGCATCGCATTCCTAAAGTGGTCCTGGAAGGTGCGAAGCTCCTCTCGAATCGGCGCCGAAATCTCTCTAAGAGTGATCAAAAGTTGTCTTCCTCCAGTTCTTTCTTCTCTTTTCGCCTTTGAACGACAGCAGCGACGTATATGCTAATCTCATAGAGAAGCATCATTGGGATTGCAAAGATGGACATTGTGAGTGGGTCTGTCGTCGGAGTGATGATGGCAGCGATGATCAAGATCACGATGATGGCGTGACGACGGTAGTGCCGCATAAACGCGGGCGTGAGGATTCCAAATTTTGCCAGAAAATAGGAGACCATAGGCAGCTCGAAAATCAGACCCGAGAGCACCACGATTGTCAGGATGAAAGTCATGTAGTCCGTTACAGCAATCAGATTCTGAATCTGTGGGCTACCAAAGGTGGCGAAAAATTGTAACATGAACGGAAGCATGATAAAGTACGCAAAGGCGACCCCTGCGAGGAAGCAAATGGATGTGAAGGCAACGATACCCGAGATATACTTCCTTTCCTTGGGCAACAGACCGGGTTGGATGAACTTCCAAAGTTGATAGAGAATCCAGGGGATGCTCAAGACCAAACCCGAGCCAAGAATCACTAGCATGTAGAAGGTAACCTGTCCATACGGGACGACGTTTATTACACTCAGCGGTGGATGGGTGTTCCTCAGCAGGCGGAGCATGATATCGTTAACGATCCAATCGGCAAAAACCGTGCAGACTATGACTGCAATGAGTAAGCCAAGGAGAGCCTTGATAATTCTCCAGCGAAGTTCCTCAAGGTGGTCGAGGAAGGACATTTCTTTCTCACCGGGGACGGCTTCGGCTTCACCATCGCCGGAGTGGATCTTGTTCTCGACTTCTTCTTGGACCTTCATGGCCTCTCGCTGATAATGAGAGTCCTTCGGGGATTACTGCATGAGTTCAGGGTATAGTGGAAATCTTGTACAGAGTTCCCTCACGCACTCTCGTACGGATTCATAAACGGCCTCGTTGCCAATATTTCTAATGACGCGATCAATGAGGTCTCCGATTATCCCCATCTCCGGCTCCTTCATTCCACGAGTTGTCATCGCTGGAGTTCCGATCCGGATGCCACTGGTGACCATCGGTGATTTGTCGTCAAACGGGACCATGTTCTTGTTCACTGTGATTCCCGCTTTCTCCAGAGCTGTCTCCGCATCTTTTCCGGTCACGTTTTTGTTTCTCAGGTCTACCAGCATAAGATGGTTGTCTGTACCGCCAGAGATGATGTGATAATCGAGGCTGACGAGTTTCTTCGCGAGAGCCTGGGCATTCTTGATGATCTGCTCAGCGTAGGACTTGAAGGACGGTTCAAGAGCTTCTCCGAACGCCACCGCTTTTGCGGCGATCACATGCATCAGCGGCCCACCCTGAATCCCAGGCATCACGGTACCGTCGATCAACTCTGAGATCATTTTCACACGACCGGTCTTTGGTGCGGTGATCCCGAAAGGGTTCTCCCGATCTTTCCCGACGAGGATTAGTCCACCACGTGGCCCTCGAAGCGTCTTGTGCGTTGTGGATGTGACGATATCGCAGTAGGGGAGAGGATCGTTCAGGAGCTTCATCGCAATGAGGCCCGCGGGATGTGCAATGTCTGCCATCAAGAAGGCGCCAACGGAATCCGCAATCTGGCGGAAAATCTTGTAATCGACATCGCGAGAGTAGGCACTGGCTCCGATAATGATCAGCTTGGGCCTCTCTTTCTTTGCAACCGTCTCCACTTCATTATAATCAATCCTTCCCGTCTCCTTACTGACTCCATAAGGTACAACGCGATAGAGCTGTCCAGAGAAGTTCACCGGTGATCCATGGGTGAGATGTCCTCCATGCGAAAGGTTCATCCCCATGATCGTCTCTCCCGGTTTCAGGAAAGTAAAATAGGCGGCCATGTTGGCCTGGGAGCCAGCGTGGGGTTGGACGTTCGCGTACTCCGCCCCGAAAAGTTTCTTCACTCGCTCTCGGGCTAAATTTTCTGCGACGTCTACGAACTCACAGCCTCCGTAGTATCGCTTGGCAGGATAACCCTCCGCATACTTGTTCGTCATCACGTTTCCGAGTGCTTCAAGCACCGCCAGGCTGACAAAATTTTCAGAGGCGATGAGCTCCAGAGTAAAGTTCTCGCGTTCGATTTCTCCACGTATGGCGGAAAACACTTCTTGGTCCAGTTCTCTTAAGGAACGCATGACGGTATCCAATGCTTTAGAGGTCGGTGAGGGAATGAATCTTTCTTACGCGCCGCTCGTGGCGGCCACCTTCAAACTCTGTTTCCAGCCAAACTCGTACCATCTGCTCCACCGTCGGCCAGTCGGAGAGCCTTTCGCCGAGGACGAGCACGTTCGCATCATTGTGACTCCGGGACAGCCTTGCCATCTCGACCGATGTGCAGAGTGCAGCGCGGACGCCCTTCGACTTGTTCGCGACGATGTCCATCCCGATGCCGCTTCCACAGACCATGATGGCGCGGTCGCATTCTCCTCGAGCGATCGCTTCCGCAGCAGCGTGTGCATAGTCAGGATAATCGGAAGGCTCGGTGCTTGAAGCGCCAAAATCTTTGTAGGGCTTACCCAGTTTCCCAAGCAGTTCTTTGATCTTTTCCTTGTACTGAAATCCTGCGTGATCGCTCGCTAGGGCAATCATTGCCACTAATCCTCTTCAATTCGGATGAACCACTGTTCTCCCGCCGTCAGCGTTACCGAAAACCGGATGATGTGATCCCTGAGCAACTGCCGGTCCGTCGTACCTCTCCTCGCGTACTCAATCGCAAGATCGAGTCTCGAATCCGGCCCGATCGGCAGCCCAAGTCCAGCACTGCCTCCGATTTCATTGATCGACGTTGCGCCGATCTGGTAATACGATGAAAGGTAAGAAGCCCCCAGGCGATATGCCACTTTCTGCCAATAGGAATCCCGGGGATCGGCCGAGGGCACTTTTTCAAACCCTAGGGCGAGTCTCGTGCTGTTTCGGATTTCGTTTTGAGCCTCACCGAGATATCGGAGGTTCTTCCAATTCTGGAAGAATAGGTCGCCTGCGAGAAGATACCGCCCGTTCACAAGCCAGCTTAGCCCGACGCCAGCGGAGAAGGGTATCCGGAGCTTTCCGCCTCGTCGCGCAGTCGTATCTTCCCCTGCTGATCCCGCATTGATCCGCTCCTCCGTTGCGTCCAGGTTGGACACTGGTGAGACGACTCCACCGAGGTTGATGGTCCGCAGGCCCTGCACGCCTGTCAATTGCCCAAGGCCTGTGTAGATAACTCCGAGCGTCGGAACAAATCCGGTGACGCTGACGGTTCGGCGATAGGTCACGCTATTCAAGTCAGCCGACTGGAAATTTACTTGTGCACTTCTTCTTATCTGCCCAAAGAGGTAATTGAATCTCAATCCCACGTGTACGCTGTCAAGGGGTCTAAAGGAAAGCCCGAGCTGGCCGGAGGAGAGTCCTCCTTCCCCGGAATACAGTTGAGTGTATAAATAAGAAGCTAGGTTCCCTTCGAGCTGTATTCTGTAATTGACAGTGCTGTACGGATTGAAGCCCCCTGTGAAGACAACCCCGTCGTCGGAAGAAATTGGGATAACGAGCAAAGCTCCGCCAAAGTTACCGGAGCTGAGGTACACCGTCTGGATGCCATCTGTGCTCTTGAATCCTTCGTAAGCAAACGTTCCAGTAAAAAGCGTCCGAGCTATTTTTGTTTCTCCGGCAGGATTGAGCCAGTTGATTGTCCCGGGAGTCAGTATCGCGAGCGCAGTTCCCCCCATCCCAGCTGATCTCGCTCCGATGTAGTATCGTATGTCGCCGATCCCATACCGAGAATATCCTGATCCCCCTTCTCCGCCGAACATCCTTTCACTGGGGAGGAGAGTCAGGATAAGTGCGGGGGCTACAAAACGGGTTGGAGCTTTTGCCCGCGTTCGTGTCATAGGGGTCGTGAGTAGATGATTCTCAACCTTGGTCGGATTGAAACCTGGGCTGAGGTCGAATAAAATGTAAAGAGATCGAGACCGGAAACAAGGGAGAGCGGTTCAATCCGGATCCCCGTATTTATTCTCCCGCTGATCCATCGTTGGACATAGGGTGTAACTTTGAATACATACACATCTGAGCTCGTGTCTGCGCGTCGCCCAAGTAAGATTGAGCCCGCATCAACGGAATCTTCATTGATCCGATAGAACGCGATCAGAGAATCGCTGACGGAGCGTGTGAGAATTGAGCTTGATCGATTCAATGTCAGTTCGAGCAGGGCCTGATGGATTCCCATGTGCTGTAGAATCTCGGGAAAGCTGAACGTCAGGACTGACTGATACGTAACTCCGCTTTGGACGTACAGAAGGCCCGGGTCGGGAACAATGTTTTCTACATTCACCACGTAGGCATCCGAGCCTGCGGAGAGCGAGGCGCTTCCTTGAGTCTCTCCTCTGGAGTACGAGATTTGCAGTCGAGGGTTGTTCGATGTTTGGAACGAGTGGAACCCCACAATCGTGCTTGCCTCACTTGAGGGAACAAGGATGATCCCCTCTTTGCTACCCGTTGCGGCAGTGTCCAACAAGGACCTCACGAGGGCGGAGTCTAATGGAACCGTCACGGAATCAGTGTCAGATATCACGCCAGAAAAAGAGCCGAGAACGACGGGATCATAGAAATCCGTCCTGACGCTGTCCAAGATGACACCGTACTCAGTCCAACCTTTCGTGACCTTGTGGACGGTGAATGAAAGGAGATTCTGGGGATCTCCGAATCTGTAACTTGCCTTAAGAATAAGGTTGGCAGAAAGCTTCGACAGCCCAAAGAGCGTATCGGGGATTGAGGTGAACTTCAAGATCGCTCTTGCCTCGTAGCCGAGGGCACGTCCGACTAGAAGGTTAGAGCTCGAACCGGTATTAACCGGCTTCTGGCTGGAGCTTCCCGTCGCACTCGTCACCGTGATCGTGTCAATCCGGACAAGATCCTGTGTGGGGAGCAGCCCGACTCCGATCGAAGTCGGTTCCTCACTACATCCGGCAGAAAAAGTGATGAGGATGAGGAAATAGAAGCCACAAAGAAACTCTGTCGCTTTCCGGTCCACTGGATTAGTGTCTCAAGAGGTTTCGGTAGAGCGTGACATACTTCTTGGCGGACGCTTCCCACGAGAAATCTTTCATCATTCCCTGTTTCATCATTCTGCGCCAGGCCGGTTTGTCCTGGAATAACTCCAGCGCCCTGTCGATCGCTGTTAACAGGTCTGTTGGATCATAGGACCTGAACTTGAAGCCTGTGCCGCTCCCAGTCACGGGGTCGTAATCCTCGATTGTATCGTCGAGTCCGCCAGTTGCGCGCACGATTGGAATCGTCCCGTAGCGCAAACTGTACATTTGATTCAAACCGCACGGCTCATAACGAGAAGGCATGAGAAACATGTCGCTCCCGGCCTCGATGAGATGGGCGAGTTCATTATTGAAGCCAAGGTATATACCCACCTTTGCTGAATAACACTTTTGCAGCGAGAGGAAGAAGTCTTCGTAGCGTTTCTCACCTGTGCCTAGTACGACTAATTGGAGCTTCCGTTGTAGAAGTTCATCAGCGATGCTCTGAATGAGATCAAATCCTTTCTGGTCGGCAAGTCGGGAGATCATACCTATGAGCGGGGTGCTTTCATCGTACGGGAGCTTGAAACGTCGGAGGAGTTCAAACTTGTTTTGAGCTTTCCCTTCAAGGTTCTTGATGTCAAACTTCTGCGCGATCAGGTTATCGACTTCCGGATTCCAGACGGCGTAATCAATCCCGTTCAGGATCCCTGTCAAGTCCGCTTTCCGTTTCTGAAGCACGCCGCTAAGTCCCGAGCCGAATTCATCGCTGGTACTGATCTCCTCAGCATATCGTTCGCTGACAGTCGTGATCGCGTCGGCATACATCAGCGCGGCCTTCAAAAAGTTCAAGTTCCCATAGAATTCAACGCCTTCGGGCGAAAAAAGTTCTGGGGGCAACTGCGTCTTCTCAAATGCGGCTCTGGGGAACGTGCCCTGGTAAGCCATGTTGTGGATCGTGAACACGGTCCTGACCCTCGAGAAAAGAGAGTCTTGGCGGTAGAGGGTCTTGACGTACACCGGAATCAGACCTGTTTGCCAATCGTTGCAGTGGATGATGTCAGGCTGCCAGCCGAGGCGCTTCAACGTTTCCAGGGTACCACGACAGAGGAAAATGAAGCGTTCATCATTATCTTCGTAATCTCTTCGGGATTCTGGATGGACATACAGCCCGTTTCGGTCGAAAAGAGATTGATTTGAAAGGAAGTAAACTTGGATTTTGGATTTCGTATTCGTGAGGATGCAGGACTTTACACTCGCTCGCTCGACCTTTCGCCCTAAGGGGATGACGATCTCTTTTAGCCTCAAGACATCGTGCAGTCGGTACTTGCGCTCGTCCACACTGCGGTATTTGGGCATCAGGAGGCGCACTTCGTGTCCAACTTCTTTGATCGCCTGTGGGAGGGCAGAGGAAACATCGGCAAGCCCGCCAGTTTTTGCAAAAGGTTCTACCTCACTGGAGACAAAGAGGATATTCAGGGGTTTCGACATTCAGACTTAGGGAGACAAAACCGAGTAGGGATGTCCAAAATCAAAATTAATGTACGGAATTTAGACCTAAGAAGCAATTTAGGGAAACAGTCAAGTTCATCGACTCGTTTTGCATCCGCGAGAGGGACAAATGCATAACAGCGATTGGAGAAAAAGTTTTTCAACCCAATGAACCTCTGTAGTTGGATTCCCTCCGTCAAGTCTCTCCGTACTTCAGATGGTCGTAACCGGTCTCTGCCGAGAAGGCCTGCTTCTGTCGAGAAATTTCTTGACATTGTTTTTTCAATTCTCTATATTGGTGTTGCCTTTGGAATAAATCTTCCTCGCACCATCTCTTGGAGTAAGGCCTAGTTGAAAATTCGTTAAAGGTTTGTCGGACTGCTGATGACGCTCATCGGCACGGTTAGCTGATCGCCCGATCGATCGTTCAAAGCAGCAGTTTGCAGAGAGGTTGGCTACGAGCCCTTTAGCGAATTCGACGATGGAGTTACTCCTTTTTCGTTTCTTCTCGACACCCCTCCATCGTCCTGGGACCCGCCAGCCAGAAATCCAATCTACTCGGGACTGATGACCAATCAAATCAGAACCATTTTCGGATTGAAGGCAACGAAGCAGACACTGCTCCTCTTCTCCGCACAGCTTGTAAATGCCCTCCTGGGAATTGCTGTGAGCGGGCTGAATGCTCGCGCTCTGTCGGTCGAAGAGTATGGGCTCTTTTCCTTCGCGATTGTTGTTATTCTTTTTGTGGCGTGGTTCTTTGACTTTGGGCTGTTCGCTGCTGGTTCCAGGGTCGTTGCGCTTGCGAAGAGCAAAGAGGAGGAGAAAAGGCTCCTTGGCACGATGATCTTTTCTTGTCTCCTCATCGGCGTTGGGTTTGCGTTGACCGTTCTCGTTCTCAGTCTCTTTATTGACTCGATCTTCTCCACGAATATTGGCGCTTTGTTGTTCGCACTCTCGCCGCTGGTAATTGTGTTTCCCTTTCAGACAATGTTCGCGGCTATTCTTCGCGGCAGCAACGAGATTGGGAAGTTGGCGGCGTACACAGTTCTTCCACGCCTGTTTTACCTCGTGGCTATCGTCATTGCCCTGAAGGTCTCCAGCCTGACGCTCAGGTCAACGCTTTTTCTCTATGTCGCCACTTTGATCGGGGCCACGGTGTTCATTGGGATGGTGGCGAAGCCAATCTTCAGAGGTTGGGGTCAACTTCTCGGTCGGATTCTCCAAGAGACGAAAAGCTACGGAGTTCACATTTACTCTGGAACGATCGTCGACAATCTGACATTCGGAAGCGACAAGCTCCTTATCTCGTACTTCTTGGGGGCAGTCTCTGTTGGAGTGTACACGGTCGCTCAAACGCTTACGATGCCCATCTCGATGATGTCAAGGTCACTGGCAACCAGCGTGTTCAGAGAGTTTACGAGCCGAGACCGGATTCCGATGAAATTCAGCCTCTTGAATTTTCTCTGGCTCCTTGGTGCTGCGACGGCTCTGATCTTGCTTGCAAAGTTCCTCGTCGTGACTATCTTTACTGCAAAATACTTCAATGCTCTATCGGTCATTCCATTGCTCACATTGTCGTCCGTATTCATGGGATTGAATCAACTGTACCATAGTTTCTTGATGGCGCATGGGAAGGGAAGGTACGTCCGGAACATGTCGATTGCATCTTCCTCCGTTAATGTGATCGGAAACTTTGTACTGATTTATCAGTACGGCCTGATGGGTGCAGCAGTTGCGGCGGTTCTCACATACGGAGTGAATTACGCGATGAACATTTACTACTATCAGAAGACGGTCAATTCTCTCATCGTGGTTCAAGCTTGAAGACGATTCATCTGATAGGGGCTCAGGTCATAGTTTTCTCGAGCACGGTGTTGGTGACGGCGGGCGTTGCCCCCCAGCTTTATCAGGATGTTCGGATCCTTTCCTCTGATGAAAGTGGGGTCACGTTCGAGTACACCCCGGAATTTTTTCCTCCTCGCACGTTTTCAGGTTCACAAGGGACTTTTCTTGACTTCAATTTTTATGGAGGGGTTTCACTACCTCTCGACCAGGCTGGCCGACCCAACTTGCGTTATCGCTCTTTGCTACTTGGTTTGCCCTCGGAGAAGGGGATCTCGGTAGAGGTGATTGGCTCGGAATATGAGGACGTTCGAGGCGTTTCAGTTGTCCCGGTTCCGAGAGTGACTGAAGATGACTCGGGCTTTGGTGGAGTACGGAACTATGAACAAGACTCGCACACGTACAGTGTCCACGAATTTATTCCAGCCGCGATCGCACAACTCGGAACGATTGGATACTCGAGAAGCACTCTTGTAGGGACC
>JBBIJH010000014.1:0-31227 GCA_037446075.1 Ignavibacteriales bacterium | reverse complement strand
GGCTTCCGTCCGGAGAGATATCGGCTGTGTACTTCCAGAGAGAATCGTTCGTCAGCTTCTTGGGTTCTCCGCCCGATGCATGCATATAGTATATTTCAGTTACATTGTTTGCATCCGTTGCAGGAAAAGCAATCCAATTCCCGTCGGCAGAGAGTCCCGGGTAGTAGATTGTCGTGAAGGGAAGTTGCAGCGGCCGAAATAAGAGTTCCTCGGAGATCTCTGCGGACGGTTTCAGAAACTGCCACACAGCAATAGCGATGCTTGCCAGTACAGCTATTGGAGCAGCAATTTTGATCCAAGCAGGAATCCCCCTAGAAGGTTTCTGGGGGATTTCTTCCGCGACCCTCGGGATTTGACGACCGACTTCAGGTGTTGGCGCTTTCCGCTCTATGCGTTTGCCTTCGGAATCTCGCTTGAAGTGCTTGAGGTCAACTGCAACATCTTTCACCGATTGATAGCGGTCTTCCCGATCTTTCTCGAGACATTTCATGATGATACGCTCCAGGTCCGGGTCGACATCGGATCGGAGAGAGGAAACGGGGGTTGGGTCGACGTTGACGATCTCATACATCACTGCTGCTTCATGCGCCGCTGTGAAAGGAAGTTGCCCGGTAAGAAGTTCATAGAGCAGGACGCCGAGAGAGAAGATGTCCGTCCGGTGGTCCGTCTCAATTCCCTCCACCTGTTCGGGCGACATGTAAGCGATGGTTCCAATCGTGCTTCCTGTTTTCGTCAGCTTCGAGACGCCGCGCAGCTTCGCCAGACCAAAATCCATGATCTGGACCCGGCCTTCTTTCCTCATCATGATGTTTTCGGCCTTGATGTCGCGGTGAACGATACCCTTTTCATGCGCGGCCGCCAACCCTTCTGCAATCTGTATCCCGATGTCAATAATCTGCCGAATGGGTAAGCTGCGCTTGAGATGACGCAGGGTGTGACCTTCGACATACTCCATCACGATAAAAGTTTCGCGCTCCGCCTCGTCGATTTCATAGATTGTTGCCACATTGGGATGGTTCAGTGCAGAAGCAGCCTGTGCTTCGAGAGAAAACCGCTCGCGCTCTTCCCCGTGAACTGAAAGGCTCTTCGGGAGAAACTTAATGGCGACGGTGCGCTTCAGCTTGAGGTCTTCAGCTTTGTACACGACGCCCATTCCACCTTCCCCAAGCTTTTCAAGAATCTTGTAATGTGATATTGTTTGCCCAATCATGACGAGATTACCCCATTAAATAAAAAAATCAATTTTCTCTCAGTTCTCGCCCCCATAAGGAAACACAAACACCTTCCTTATCGGACTTGTAATCACTCGATTTCCAAACTCCAGTCGAAGCCCGCAGGCGGCGACGATATCGAGCTTGATGACACTGCCACCCCACGTGCAGCCTGTGATCCTCGTCTTCATCGGAGATACGCCGTGCTTGTCAAACCAGCCACCAGAGACCATGTAGAACCCGTCTTCAGATACCTTGATAGAGTAGATGGAATTGCATGTCACCACGAGCACGTGATCTCCCGGGTGCAGATCTCCTCTGCGGATCTGCTTTAAGTGCTGCGACTGCTCAACAAGGGTCGAAAGTGTCAATCCGTAGTGTGTCGTGTTTTCCATCTTCTTATTTTCCTTTCATCAGTTCAATGTACTCCGGCTCATTCCGGATACTGTCGAGGTCAGGGTCGCGTTTCAGCCATTCATAGTTTTCGTTTCCGGCAGCGATAGAATTTTTCAGCGACTCAATCGCAAGACGCTTCTCTCCGATCACAGCATAAAAGCAAGCCGCATTATACATCATCACAGGATCGCCAGGACTCAACTCCAGCGCTCTTGCCGCTTCCCTTTTACCTTTCTCCAACTGCCCAGTTTGCGCAAGGTTGGCAGCATAGAACATGTGTGCCCGCGCGTCATCCGGATGTTGAGAAAGGTACCGTGGATAGACTTGCAGTCCGGCTATAAGAGCGTGCTTGAGGTTTTCTTTCTCGCCTAACCGTTCGTATGCGATCTGCAAATCGGAGTGGGCAGCGTAAAAATCGGGATTGAACTCGATCGCCTTCTTGAACATCTCAGCCGCTTCTCTATCTCGGTCTGTCATGTGATAGATTCGGCCGAGGATCCAGTAGCCTAGGAAATTGGTCGGATCCAATTCGATCGCTTTCTGTGTGGCCGTAATGGATTCATCGATCGACTTCTTGTGAAGGTAAGCGAGACCCAGGGCCGCATAGGCCTCAGACAAAGTTGAATCATACATTAAGGCTTTGAGACTTGACTCAATCGCCTTGTCAAGCCAGAGCTCTCTCCTATCAAAATTCTGATACAGAGTAGCGTATGCCTCGCCCAAGCCAGCATAGGCGCCGGCATATCGAGGATCAAGCTCGATTGCCTTTTGAAAAAGCTGGATGGCGAACTGGATACCGTTCTTCGTGAATCGATACAGAAAGTCCCTTGCCCTCAGGTTGCAATCGAAGGCCTCGGCATTCACTGTGGGGCGCTTCGTCAGAACGACCTGCTCTGTCGGTGTGAGCTTTAGCATGAGCGCATCGACAATCTGCTTGGAGACGTTTTCCTGAATGTCAAATACATCGGCGAGATGGCCTTTGTAGGACTCTGCCCAGAGTTGCCTATCGATGTCCACGTCGATGAGCTGCACGGCGATCCGGAGATTGTCCTGAAATTTTCTTACGCTTCCTTCAATGATGTACCGCGCGCCCAGTTCTCTCCCGATTGTCTTAATATCCTTCTTCGTCCCTTTGTACTGCATACAGGTAGTTCGAGAAACCACTTCCATGTTTTTGAGGCGAGATAAATGGATGGTAAGCTCTTCAGTCAATCCGTCACTGAAGTATTCGTTCTCCTTATCGGAGCTGATGTTCTCAAAGGGAAGGACGGCGATCGCTTTGGTTTTCATGGCTCCCGCGGCCGCCTCGATCTCTTTCTGGACTTCTCGAAGAGTATTCAATAGCTCGTCAGTCGTCTGAATTCTCCTACTGCGATCCTTTTCAAGCATCTTCGCCACTAGTGTGTCTACTCGGTGGGGAATTCTCCGATCGAGCGCACTGGGGACAGTCGGCTGTTCGTTTGTAATCAGGTAGATTAATGCGGCCTCGTGTTCCCCTTTGAAGGGGAGTTCGCCTGTCAGCATCTCATACAGAACAACGCCGAGCGACCAGATATCGGAACGGTGATCGGCGGCCATACCCTGCGCTTGCTCTGGAGACATGTATGCCAGAGTCCCGAGAGAGGTACCCGTTTTCGTAATCGAGACATTACTCTTTAGCTTTGCTAGCCCGAAGTCCATGATCTTCAGCTGGCCGCTATTTGTGAGCATGATATTCTCTGGCTTGATGTCGCGGTGAATGATGTTCTTTCCATGAGCGGCCTTCAATCCTTCTGCCACCTGAAGGGTCCATGCGATGGCTTGGTTCACAGGAATGCCCGTACCAGACTTCAACTTTTCAATGTAGGATCGGAGGGTCTGTCCTTCGATGTACTCCATCACGAGGAATAGCGAGCCATCCTGCTCGTCGATCTCATGGACTCCAAGAATGTTGGGATGGTTCAGCGCAGCGGCTGCTTTTGCCTCCTGGAAAAACCGTGCCTTGCCCTCATCAGAACTGGAGATATGTTGCGGGAGAAACTTAATCGCAACGTGACGGTCGAGTTTGAGATCCTGGGCCTTGTAAACCACGCCCATTCCACCCTCCCCCAGTTTCTCAAGGACTTTGTAGTGTGAAATCGTCTGTCCAATCATTTTAGCTGCTCCATTTATTCCTTTGAGTCAACGAGTCAATGCTGGTCATTTCCCTTTCATCAGTTCAATAAACTGGGGCTCGTTGCGGATGCTGTCAAGATCTGTGTCTCGTTTCATCCACTCGTAGTTTTCAAAGCCAGCGCGGATAGACTTCTGGAGCGTTTCAATCGCAAGGCTCTTCTCTCCAAGACGGGCGTAGAAACAGCCAGCATTATAGAGCATCAGCGGGTCGTCAGGGCTGAGCCGGATTGCTCTTGATGCCTCTTCTTTGGCTTGGTCTATTTTCCCCACCTTTGTGAGATCGATTGCGTAGAACATACGGGCACGGCTCTCATCCGGATGCTGGAGCAGATAACGAGGATACATTTGAAGAGCAAGCTCAAGCGCTTCCCTCTGCTTTTCTATGTCGCCAAGCCGTTCATAGACGAGCTGCAAATCGCCATAAGCACTGTAAAACTCGGGATCGAGTGCAATTACCTTTTTGAAGAGATTCGCCGCCTCTTCGTCGCGGTCAGATGTATGATAGATCCGTCCGAGAATCCAATAGCCAATGTGGTTATTTGGATCGAGTTCGATTGCCCTCTTCCCTGCCGCAAATGCGTCATCGAGCGATCCTTTTCCAAGTTGTGTTTTCCAGTAATAGACCACTGCCAGCGTCGCATAAGCCTCCGAGAGGCTCGAGTCGTACATTTGCGCTTTTAGACCTGCCTCCATGGCTTGATCAAGCCAAGCTTCATTGCGTTCGAAATCCTGAAATAGGTGCGCGTGTGCCTCTCCAAGTCCAGCGTAAGCCGCAGCGTAACGTGGATCGAGTTCCGTTGCCTTCCGGAACAGTTCAGTCGCGATGTGGATGCTATTCTTCGTGCGCCGATAGAGAAAATCTCGGGCACGGAGGTAACAGTCGAACGCCTCAGCATTCAGAGTTGGCCGCTTAGTAAGCACAACCCGCTCAGTTGGAGAAAGCTTCAGCATCAACGCATCCACGATCTGCTTCGATACCTGTTCTTGGATGTCAAAGACATCAGCGAGTTTCCCTTTGTACGTCTCCGCCCAGAGTTGCTCGTCTGCTTCCACGTCGATGAGCTGGGCAGTGATACGAAGATTGTCCTGGAATTTTCTCACGCTTCCCTCTACGAGATACCGTGCACCGAGCTCCCTGCCGATCGTTTTGATGTCTTTCTTCGTTCCCTTGTATTGCATCGATGTAGTGCGGGAGACGACGCGCATTTCTTTTAGCCTAGACAAATTCGCGATTAGTTCCTCCGTCAGTCCGTCTCCAAAATATTCGTTCTCTTTCTCCGCACTGATGTTCTCGAACGGCAGCACAGCGATTGCTTTTTTCTTTGCGGCTCCTGCTGTGGCTTCCAGCTCATTCCGAATAGTTTGAAGAGTTGTTACCAACTCTTCCGTGCTCTGGTATCTCAACGAGCGATCTTTCTCCAGCATCCTCATCACGACGGAGTCAACCTGGGGTGGAATTCTCCGATCCAGCTGGCTGGGTACAGGAGGACGTTCGTTCGCGATCACATAGATTAGTGCCGCCTCATGTTCAGCTTTGAATGGCAGTTCACCTGTCAGCATCTCGTAAAACATCACGCCCAATGACCAAATATCAGAGCGAAAATCTGTTCCCAATCCTTGCACTTGCTCTGGTGACATGTAGGCGAGAGTGCCTATGGACACTCCAGTCTTCGTGAGACCGGTTCCACCTTTCAGTTTGGCAATCCCGAAATCCATGATCTTTGGCTGCCAATCCTTCGTGAGCATGATATTCTCGGGCTTGATGTCGCGGTGGATGATCCCTTTTCCATGGGCAGCCTTCAATCCTTGAGCGACCTGAATCACCCAGTCAAGCGTCTGAAGCAACGGAATCCCTTCACTTGCCCGAAGACTTGCAATGTGGGATTTCAGGGTTCTGCCTTCGATGTACTCCATGACAAAGAACATCTTTCCGGCTTCGTCATCGATGTCGTAGACGCCGAGAATATTCGGATGGTTGAGGGCAGCCGCCGCCTTTGCCTCCTGGATAAATCGCGCTTTGCTCTCTTCACAGGTGGTCAAGTGTTCTGAGAGAAACTTTACCGCCACCGGTCGGTCAAGCTTGAGATCCTGGGCTTTGTATACTACACCCATGCCTCCCTCACCAAGTTTTTCGAGAATCTGGTAATGTGATATTGTCTGACCGATCATTTTAATTGCTCCATTTCTTCATTACTCGATCTACCGATTGATCCAATGACTTAATCCTGTTCACTTTCCTTCCATCAGCTCAATATATTCTGACTCGTTCCTGATACTCTCAAGGTCTGGATCGCGCTTGATCCATTCAAAATCTACCCATCCTGCATCCACTGCCTTTTCAAGTGCATCCAGAGCTTTCCTCGACTCACCCAGCTTGGCGTAGAAGCAAGCGGCATTATAAATCATCACTGTATCCCCAGGGCTTAGATCCAAGGCTTTTGTCGCTTCACCATGAGCTTCTTGGATTCTCCCGACTTGTGCCAAGTCAACTGCGTAAAGCATATGAGCCCGTGCATCATCCGGGTGCTGTAACAGGTATCGAGGAAATAACTGGACAGAGGCTTGGAGTGCTTCTGCGTATTTCTCTTTCTCCCCCAACCTTTCATACATCATACGAAGGTCCAATTGAGCGGTATAAAAGTCAGGATTTAGTGTGAGGACTTTCTTGAAGAGATCCACAGCATCCCTGTCTCGATCCATATTGTGGTAGATCCTGCCGAGGATCCAGTAAGCAATGTGGTTGTTCGGGTCGAGCTCAATTGCTCTTTGGCCGGATGCCAGCGCTTCGTCAAACATTTTCTTGTTAAAGTATGCAACGCTTAGGGCAGCGTAGGCCTCCGAAAGGCTCGGGTTGTAGAGTTGGGCTTTCAAGCTTGATTCAATGGCCTTGTCGAGCCAAGTATCTTTCCGTTCGAAATACTGATAGAGGTAGGCATATGCTTCTCCGAGACCGGCGTATGCAGCCGCATAACGTGGGTCCAACTCGATTGCTTTCTGAAACAGTTGGATCGCAATGTTGACATTCCCCTTTGACAAACGATATAGGAATCCTCTGGCGCGCAAGTAGTAATCAAAGGCTTCTGCATTTAATGTTGAGCGTAATGTGAGTGCCACCTGCTCCACGGGTGAAAGCTTCACCATCAGTGCTTGCACGATCTGTTTTGAGACCTGCTCTTGGATATCGAAAATATCTGCCAGTTTCCCTTTATACGTCTCTGACCATAGCTGTGCATCGGCATTCGTGTCGATCAGCTCCACTGTGATGCGCAGGTTGTCCTGAAACTTTCGGACGTTGCCCGAGAGGATGTACCGTGTTCCCAATTCGCGGCTTATCGTCTTCAAGTCTTTATTTGTATTCTTATATTGCCGGGAAACCACATACGGAACTAAGCGCACATCCTTCAGCCTGGACAGATTTGAGATCAGTTCTTCTGTCAAGCCGTCACAGAAGTAATCGCTCTCTTTGTCCGGACTGATGTTGCCGAAGGGTAGAACAGCAATGGCTTTTGTTTTTACGGCTGCCTCTGCTTACTCTACCTCCGTTTTCACAGCTTCCAGTGCGCTCAGGACCTCGTCCATCTTCTGAAATCTACGATCCCGATTTTTCTCAAGCATTCTCTCGACTAAGGAATCTACCTGATGCGGGATTTTCTTGTGCAATGCACTCGGTGCCACCGGTTCTTCGCTTGCGATCATATAAAGAAGTGCTGCTTCATGCTCAGCCTTGAAGGGGACCTCACCCGTCAGAAGCTCATACAGAACAACACCGAGAGACCAGATATCCGTCCGATGATCAGTTACAATGCCCTGCGTTTGCTCTGGCGACATGTATGCGAGTGTCCCCAAGGAAACACCCGTTTTCGTAAGACCCGTGTTTCCTTTTAATTTCGCGATACCAAAGTCCATGATCTTCAGTATTCCATCTTTTGTGACCATGACATTCTCTGGCTTGATATCTCGGTGGATGATGTCTCTCGCATGGGCAGCCTTGAGGCCGTTTCCAATCTGGCCCATCCACTCGAGGGCCTGTTTCACCGATATCCCTTCGCCCGCCTTTCCTCGGCTTCCCCACAGATCCGAGATGTGAGCTTTCAGCGTTTTTCCTTCCACATACTCCATGACGAAGAAAAGCATGCCGTCTTGCTCACCGATGTCATAGACGCTGAGGATATTTGGATTATTCAATGCAGCAGCCGCTTTCGCCTCCTGAGTGAATCGCGTCTTTCCCTGCTCTGAGGCAGAAAGCTGTCGGGAAAGGAACTTGATTGCGACAAGTCTATCGAGGTTGAGGTCCTGGGCTTTGTACACCGTGCCCATTCCACCTTTGCCTAGCTTTTCAAGGATCTTGTAATGTGAGATTGTCTGACCAATCATGCTGCCTCCTCGCTCTACGCTTCAACGGCCCGTTGCGCTTCCCCGGGACGAATTTGTTAAGTTGCTATGGTGGTGGGTATTTTAGATGCTCTCAAAATGATGGAGAATGATCAACCGGGCGAAAAAACCTTCAGGAGAGATTGAGATAGTTCAGCCCTCGCTTCCCAACGCAATCAGAGCTCTCATCAGCTTGAACCCTTCTACAAAGTTGTTGCTTTGGAATTCAACCGTCTTTGCGCTCTTTCTCTTTACGCCGGGAATTACCGCTGGATACTCTGCCTGCGAGCTTCGAAAGTATGAAAGCTCGAACGTGTAGGGGGAGCTGAGCTTATATGGTCTGATTTCCTTCCTCTTCTCGATCGCTCTTTTGACTCCTTCTCGAATCATCTGATGTGCTTTGCTTAACGGTAAGGTCTTCGCGGCTCTTCGACCGATTCCTTCTTTCACCGGCACCGTGATGATCTGATCTCCAAGGATTTCCTTGGCTTGACTGCAAACCGCTTTGTCTCCGGCGATGAACACTACCGGAACGTTGTACTGACCCGCAATGAGGGCATTTAACCCGAGTTCTGGCATCTCAATACCATTAACCTTCACGGAGTAGACAGTGGAGCCTGACATGGTGTGGTCGAGTACTCCGTCCATCGTTCCTTCTCTTGGATGATAACCGATGAAAACGACGGCGTCGTACGTTTCATCGATCCCTTGCATCATGCTCAACGGTTTTGGTGAACCCGTGATGAGAGTTGCTGCCGGGTTCAAATCAGCCAGAATGAGATTGCGCATATCACCATGAGAGTCATTGACAATCACCTCCGTGGCTTCAGCATCGAGCGCCCCTTGGATGGCGGCATTTGCCTCTTCCGTCATCCACTTCCTTGCCATGTTGTAATCCGGACCAGTCCGACTTACTTGATCGCTGTGCGTCAGTCCTGTTATTCCCTCCATGTCAACAGAGATGAAAACTTTCAGCTTCTGAGCAGAAGAGATTGTTGTCAAGAATACAGCTAGGAGACAAAACAGAACGAGGGATTGAATTATACGCGAGTTCATAGGATTATCCTTGGTATGAAAGGTTTCGGATTGTTTAGAATCCGGAAATGAGATTAGTCAACCTTTCGGCACTACCGTATCGTACCAGAACTTCTTCTCCCGGATGCCCACCTCGTCGATGTGGAGATGCTTCGCTTCCGTGTATTCTTTTAGTCCATCGATGCCAAACTCACGCCCGATTCCGCTCTGCTTGTATCCACCGAAAGGAGCTTTTTCGGAGATCAGATGCCACTCGTTGATCCAGACCGTGCCTGCCCTTAGTCGCTTTGCAACCCCCATTGCTTTTTCCTTATCGCGTGACCAGACACCCGCGGCGAGTCCATACATGGAATCATTTGCCATCACGACGGCTTCTTCTACTGTGTTGTATCTGATAATAGAAAGGACGGGGCCGAAGATCTCTTCCTGTGCAACCCTCATCCGATTCTGGACATCAACAAAAATGGTAGGCTGGACAAAAAAGCCGCTAGAAAGGGATGGATCAGAAGGAATGCTGCCACCGAAGGCAACCCGGGCTCCTTCACTCTTACCTATAGCAATATAATTGAGTACTCGTTCCTGCTGCCTCTTGGAAATCAAAGGGCCAAGATCTGTCTCGGGTTTCTTCGGGTCTCCGAGCTTCAGCTTTTTTGTCTTCTCCAGCATCCTTTGGAGGAATTCATCATAGATCTTCTCTGGCAGGAGAAGACGCGTTCCCGCTTCGCAGCACTGTCCGCTGTGATAAAAGATTGCATACATTGCACCATCAACCGCGAGGTCAAGGTCGGCATCTTCGAGAACGATGTTGGCAGACTTTCCGCCGCACTCTAGCGTGCACTTTTTCAAGGTTGCGGCGGCGTTTGCCAGCACTCGCTTTCCGACCTCAGTCGAACCAGTGAAGGAGATTTTATCCACCATTGGATTCTTGACGAGCTCTTCACCGGCATCCTCACCGTATCCCGGGATGACGTTCACGACTCCTTCTGGAACCCCGACCTCGTGGATGATCTTTGCCAGCTCCATCGCAGTGGCCGGAGTGAGTTCCGACGGCTTAAGGACAACGGTATTGCCCGCCGCGAGAGCTGGACCGATTTTCCAGATGGCCATCTTGAGAGGAAAATTCCAGGGGATGATGGCGGCCACGACACCAATCGGCTCGCGGACGATGAGATTCTGGCTGAAGCCGGGTTTCGATAGTTCCTGAATCAGTTCGGTGAGATCGAGCACTGCAAGCTTGGAGAAGTAATACATATTTCGTGCACTGAGGTGGATATCCTCCTTTGCCTTGCGGAGGGTCGAGCCAGAATCGTCGACTTCCAGCGCAATCAATTCTTCCTTTCGTTCATTAATTTTGTCGGAGACTGCTCTCATGAAAGCGCCACGTTCCTCTCGCGACATCCGCGGCCACGGACCCTCGTCAAATGCTTTCCGCGCCGCCTCGATGGCGCGTCGAGCATCCTCAACTCCTGCACGCGCCACACGGGCAACGATGCTCTGATCAAAGGGATTGATCGAATCGATTGTTTGACCCGATGTCGATTCAACGAATTGGCCGTTGATGTAGAGTTGATATTCGCGCATAGAAAGTTACCGGTTGGTTTCGCTCATATCTCCATCTCAACGATTCGGTATTTCTTGTAGAGTCTTCCGCCTACGGATTCATCGAATCGATTGATGAGGTCGTTATCTTCAAGATTCCAAGAAAGCTCACACCACTGGTAGCCAAGTTTCATTGCTGCCTGCTCCGTTGCGTAATAGAGAACCGCCTCGATCCCCCGATTGCGATACTCCTTCTTTACCCCAAAGAGAATGGAGCGAATGCCGTTGATTCGCTTTCGGTAGAGGAAGAACTCCAGAAGCTGAAGTGGACCCAGCCTCCCGTTCAATCTTTTCAACACCTGATTGTAGTCCGGGAGCGTAAGCACGACTCCGACAGGCCTCTCATCGACTTCTGCAAATATGACGAGTTCCGGAAC
The DNA here is from genome assembly GCA_037446075.1 of Ignavibacteriales bacterium. GTDB lineage: Bacteria > Bacteroidota > Ignavibacteria > UBA10030 > JAHEZR01 > JBBIJH01. Next base: position 20,084 of record JBBIJH010000014.1, on the reverse strand, counting down.
GGCGAGAGGCTTTAGCTTCTTTGCAAGCACTTCGATTTCTTTCTTTGTAAGCGGGACGAACCCCCAATTTTTTTCCCAAGCGGAGTTGTAAATATCCATGATCTCTTGAACGTCGCGCTGAAAATTCTTCATATCGAATGACCGGATCGTCAGCCGCTCTCTGGCCTTGATGCGCTCGACCAGACGCAGAATCCGTTCGGGAGTTTCCTCCCGTTGCTTCAAGAAGGCATACAGGTCTTTTGCCTTCCGGAATCCATATCGGGCGGCAAACTCGATGTAGTAGCAGGGATTGTAGGTCATCATCATGACGGGGCTGGAGTCGAACCCTTCGAGAAGAAAAGCACACTCATCGTTCATCGTAAGGTTCGTAGGTCCTCGAAGGATCCCCATGCCGCGCTGTTTGCACCAGGCTTGTGCTCGGTCGAACAGGGCCTGGGCCGCTTCGTACTGCTGAATGCATTCAAAGAATCCAAAGAAGCCAACCTTCTCTCCATGAAAGCTATTGTAATTATCGTCGATGATCGCAGTGATGCGGCCAACGGTTTCACCATCCTCTACCGCGATGAAGGACTCGGCTTGTCCGTGTTCGAAGAATGGGTTCTTGCGAGAGTCGAGTCGAAATTTGATATCTGAGAGAAGGGGCGGTACCCAGTTGGGATCGTTTGCATAAACTTTCCAAGGCAAACGGAGAAACTCCTGCAAGTCTCTTCGTGTGCTCAAGGGGCGAACTTCCATCGATTTCACCCAGATTGGAGTCTTGGAAAAACGCGGCCGATCAGGGATGCTTTTACCGTTTTTTTTTCTTCCACCACTCCAACAGCCGCTCGCGAATCAGCTTTTCTGTCCCTTCGTCGCTTGGGTAGTAGTAAACCTTGTCTTTCAGATTATCGGGAAGGTACTGTTGCTCAATAAAATGGCCGTTGTAGTTGTGACTGTATTTGTATTCTTCACCATAGCCGAGTTCCTCCATGAGTTTTGTCGGGGCATTTCGTAGGTGGAGGGGAACCGGTTCATTCGGGAGTGTCCGCACATCGTGCATTGCTGCTCCAATCGCGCGCACCGCGGCGTTGCTTTTTGGGCAGGAGGCAAGATAGGATGCCGTTTGTGATAGGATGATCTGCGCCTCAGGCATTCCCACATAATCAACAGCTGTAAAGCACGACGTTGCCAGTACGAGCGCCTGAGGGTCAGCGTTTCCGATGTCTTCGGATGCAAGAATAATCATGCGTCGCGCAATGAATTTGGGGTCCTCGCCGCCTTCCAGCATCCTCGCGAGCCAGTAAACAGCCGCGTCTGGGTCGCCACCGCGCATGCTCTTGATGAAAGCTGAGATAATATTATAGTGTTCTTCTCCCCCTTTGTCATATTTTGCATACTTCTGTTGAAAAGCTTCTTCTATGACAGTCTTCGTCAAGACTTTTTCCTTCCGAGGGCCTGCTGGTGTGGCCAACTGCACGGCTGTTTCGAGGCCATTCAAAACCATCCTCGCATCACCCTGAGATAGGAGGATCAGATAATCTCTCTCTGCCTGCTCGAGTGTGATTTTTTCTTGCGAGAGAAAGGGATCGCTTGTAAGCGCACGATCGATGATCTCGTACAGCTCTGCTTTGCCGAGTGGTTCAAGGACGTAAACACGACAGCGCGAAAGGAGAGGTGAGATTACCTCGAAGGAAGGATTCTCGGTTGTCGCACCAATCAGAGTGATCACACCTTCTTCAACGCTGTGGAGAAGGGCATCTTGCTGGGCTTTATTAAAGCGGTGGACCTCGTCGATGAACAGGATTGTTCGCTTATTCAGTCGAGCGCGATTCAATTCAGCCCGGTCGATGACCCTGCGGACTTCCTTGACTCCGGAGGAGACGGCATTCAGTTGGAAGAACTCCGCCTGTGTTACATTCGCGATGATGCGTGCGAGAGTTGTTTTTCCGCTGCCTGGAGGTCCCCAAAGAATCATCGAGGGAACTTCGTCTTTTTCAATGAGGAGACGAAGGGGTTTTCCATCTCCGAGAAGATGCTTCTGACCTACAAACCCTTCCAGCCTCACCGGCCGGATGCGCTCGGCGAGGGGGGTGCTTCTTAACGCTCTCGCTTTCTTTCTCGTTGCGTCCAAACGACTAAAGAGCTCCATGGCCTGGGAAAATACATGAGGGTCGAAGGTTCAACAGTGGAGCCGGACCACAAGGAACCTTGATCAACGTGGATTCTTCCAAGAGGGCGAATGCTTGGTGTCTCAAAGAGGGTATGTCGAGACTGCCGGCGCTAGCTGACTACCGCTTTGGCTTGATCTTGTAGACGGTTTCACCCTCTCGGAGCATTCCGAATTTTTCTCTTGCAACTTTCTCAATCGTGTGCTTGTCCGATTCCAGTTTCTTCGAAAGCTCCTGAAGTCGTTGATGCTCAAGCTCCGCTCCCTTCAGCTTCTGCGCAACCTCCTGCTTCAACAGCTCAAGGCGTACGCGCTGAATTAAACCGTGGGGGTTTAACAACACATAGCCAGCGATTGGAAGGCCGACGAGAAGTAGAAGACCGAGTCGGCGTCCCTTCCTCACCCGATGCTGCCACTTCATATCAATGGACCTGCGGTATCAGACGGTGGAAAGCTTGCCTTCCTATGGTTAACTTACAGAGTTCTTTTCTCATTAGCAACGGGGGTTCTTGGACTTCGGGGATTCTAATCGCCCGGCACCAATTCTACGGGGCTCTCTGGGCTGGGGTGCAATGCGCAGTTTCCTGTTGAGTCTCATAAGCCTCAGAGTTTCTCATCACTTATACCAATCATGGCTTGGCTTGTATGAAGTTCGTAGGCGGCCCCGCTCACGATGTCTCTCAAGTGCCAATTGTATCAGGATATCGAGAAGCTTGGGGTAGGGAATGCCCGATGCTTCCCACAGTTTCGGATACATACTGATAGAAGTGAAACCGGGAATTGTATTAACCTCACAAATGTAAATGTCGTTTGTGTCGCGTACAACGAGGAAATCGACACGTGCCATCCCGGAACAGTCGATTGCTTTGAATGCTTTGATTGCGAGATCCTGAACTTTCTTCTTTACTCTTTCGGGAAGCTGCGCAGGGATGATGATCTGGGATTTTCCATCTATGTATTTTGCGTCATAGTCGTAGAACTCGTTCGACGGAATCACCTCACCGGGCACGGATACTCGAGGATCATCGTTCCCGAGAACGCTGCACTCGATCTCGCGGGCATTCTCGATGCTGCGTTCAACAAGGATCTTCCGATCATACTGGCTTGCCTCATTGATCCCTCTCTGCAGTTCTTTCCGGTTGTGAGCTTTTGTAATGCCAACGCTTGAGCCAAGATTCGCTGGTTTCACAAAGCAGGGATACCGGAGAACTGTTTCAATCTCACGAATCCATCGGGTCGGTGCCGCCTTGTACTCCCGGTAAAGGAAGAAGCAATACTCTGGCACTGGCAGCCCAACACGTTCGAATACTTGCTTCTGGACTACCTTATCCATCCCGAGAGCGGAACCCAGAACGCCTGCACCCACGTACGGGATATTCGCAACATCTAGCAGCCCTTGGATCGTGCCGTCCTCACCGTATGGTCCGTGCAGAACTGGGAAAACAACATCAAGTCGCTCCGGAGTGGTACTGAGACCATCGCTGCGGAATTCCACAAGCCCTTTTTGAGTTGGGTCCGGAAGCAACACACGCTCGGGCGCGTCATCCAGCCTCTTTCCAGACTTCAAGCACTGGAGTGTTGTAGAAGAGCTGAGCCATTTCCCTTCCTTTGTGATGCCAATGGGGACGACCTCGTACTTTTCTTTGTCGAGGGCTTGAATCACAGAAGTGGCAGAGACCAGGGAAACTTCATGCTCACTGGATTGTCCACCAAAGATTACTCCAACTCTTATCTTTTTTTTCATGAGTTTGTAAAGAGTAAACGGCTATCTTTCGAGCCGCTCGATCACCTCTCGGACGATCGCCCGAAGTTCGTCCGTCGTGTAGAGGCGCTCAGTGGTTCCTTGATCTCTGGAGGGAATGCATGCCACCTTTTCTCCAAAGTCTTTTCCGTAACTTTCCCCGCTGATCTTTCTGAGCTTTTCTAGCTGCTCTTCGGTGAGCGGTTTCTCCCCTCCGAGAAGACGCGCCACGAAAGTGATATGAGCCGCGTGCTCGAGCTTTTCCATTTTGAAGTAGGCATCTAGAAGGTCTGAGCCGTACGTTACCGCTCCGTGATTCGAGAGAAGAATTGCATCCGCGTTTGGGACGAGGGGTGCAATGGATTCCACTACTTCTGTTGTCGACGGTGTCGCATATTCAGCCAAAGGGATTGCACCAAGGCCGACGATTACCTCGGGGAAGAGACACTCGTTTAGCGGGATCCGCGCTGTGGCAAATCCTGTCGCATAGGGCGGATGGGCATGAACAACCGCGCGCACTTCGGGCCTCTGCTGATAGATATACAAATGCATCTGAAGTTCCGTGGATGGCCGCCTCAGTCCAGAGAGCAAGTTGCCGCTTGGATCCACGATCACCAAGTCATCCGCACTCACCATTCCTTTATTCACGGCTGTGGGCGTTGCGAGGATATTGCCGTTGCTCAACCGAGCGCTCACGTTACCATCTGTCGCCGTCACGTAGCCGCGATCGTAGATCCGATGGCAGACATCGACAAGCTGGGTGATTGTTTTCTGGAGCTCGTCACTCATACGTCAGATCGCACTCAGAATTTCAGGCACGATGGAATATTTCTTGAACGGTGGAAGGAGATATGCGCCCTGCACCATGGGTTTCGCCTCACGCAAGAATTCGACGGCGAGTTCTACGCCCACTGTGGCTGCCCTTTCTCCTGCATGCCGCATCTTCTCGCGGATCGTCTCCGGGATATTGATGCCAGGGACTTCATTGTGGAGAAACTCTGCATGCTTATAACTGCGCAACGGAAGGATCCCAAGCATAAGCGGAAACCTCAGGTGAGACGTCCTTCGGAGGAATTCTTCAAGGGTCTTCAGTTGATAAACTGGCTGAGTGAAAACGATTTCCACTCCCGCTTCGAGTTTCTTTTCCAGTCGCTCAATTTCTCTGTCCATGTCTTCTGTCGTGGGGTTTACTGCGCAGGCAATGAAGAACGAAGTCGGCTGACCAATGGAGTTGCCCATAAGGTCTTTTCCCTCGTTCATCGCTTTGACAGCTCGGATCAGTCCAATTGCATCCACATCGAAGACGGAGGTAGCGTGTGGGTAATCACCGATGATGGCAGGATCCCCAGTAATGCAGAGGATATTACGCAGCCCCAGAGCGTGAGCACTGAGAAGTTCCGCCTGCAGTCCAATGAGGTTGCGGTCGCGGCAAGCGAGATGCGTCATCGCCTCAATGCCAACGTCCCGTTGGATGAGAACGGAGATTGCAAGCGAGCTCATACGGAGTCGCGCCCGTGCCCCGTCGGTGATGTTGATGGCGTCGATTCCGTGCCTCTGCAGATATGCAGCGCCATCCAGCACAGAACTCATATCAAGGCCGCGCGGAATATCCAGTTCTACCGTCGTAAGGAATTTCTTGCCGATTCTCCGCGCGAAGAGGGAGCGTCCCTCGGCCGCAGGTCTTGACGGGACTTCAACGGCAATCGACGCTGCCGGTTCTTTCACCTTCACCTCAGGGCGACCCACTTTTACTCCTCGCACAGCTTCCGAGATGGCCCTGATGTGGGCGGGCGTTGAGCCACAGCAGGCACCCACGAGGGTTACCCCGGCTTCGACGAGTTGCTTTGCGTACGTCGCGAGATACTCGGGAGATGTGTGATAAATGGAGCGGCCATCCTGAAGTGTAGGGATCCCTGCAGCCGGCTGGGCTGAAAGGATTACCCCATCCTTGTACATCGCACGGATAAGACTGAACATCCGTTGCGGGCCGACAGTGCAGTTTGCCCCCACGACGTCGACTCCCTGTGCAATGATGTGCTCGACAACTTCGATAGGGAAGTTGCTTGCGAGGATTGCCCCATCTTCGGGAAATGTTTTCTGCGCGATAATGGGAAGATCGGTTAACTCCTTCGCTGCCGCTATCGCTTCATCGAGTTCACGTAGATCGACGAAGGTTTCCAGGATGAGAAAATCCACTCCGCCTTCGAGAAGCGCAGCAATCTGTTCCTTGAATGCCTCTCGAGCTTGTGCTCTTTTCACCTTCCCGATTGGCTCAAGGAGTTGTCCGATCGGTCCAACGGAGCCAGCAACATAGATTCTATCTCCTGCGGCTTGCCGTGCAATCTCCACTCCGCGGATGTTCATCTCGTGGAGTTTATCCTCGACGTGGTATTGCTTGAGGCGAAACCGATTTGCTGAGAATGTGTTCGTCTCGATGATCTCTGCGCCGGCCTCGATGTATTCACGATGGATGCGCTCGACGATGTCGGGATTCTTCAGGTTCTGAATCTCGTGGGGTCGCTCGGGATACTCGTAGAGGTCAAGGACGGTTCCCATGGCGCCGTCGCAGATGATAGGACCTTCTCTCAACCTTTCTCGGAAAGGCTTCTTCATACGGGACTTCTCAGGGGGATAAAAAAATCCCACTAGAAACTCCAGTGGGATTCATAATAACCAAATTCTGCTATTTTTGCAAATCTACGACTGGCTACTCCAAGAGCGGCTTGATCAACTGCTCGAAGGCAGCAAAGTCTCTCGCGCCAATGAGTGTCGACACCTGCTTTCCCTTTCGGTCGTAGATAAATGTAGTCGGAATCGCGCCTCTCCATCCACTTCCAATCGCGTTAATGAATTGCTCGTCGTCCGCGATATTCTTAATGTACGTCCGGAAGTTCACGTTTTGCTTCTTCAGAAACGGTCGGACGAATTGTTCAGCATCTTCCATTTCGTCGACGGAGATGAACACAACCTTCAGCCCCTTTTTCCCGTAGACCTTCTGTAGTTTCACAAGGTGTGGAAATTCTACCACGCAGGGTTTACACCATGTGGCCCATAAGTTGACGAGGACGACGTTTCCTCTCAGAGAGGCAAGAAGCGAGGCGACTTGCTTGTCGTCCAGCGGAACAAGCGGAACCGACTTACTCTGAGCACTCAGTTGTTGCAAAGCGATGTCAGCGAGCAGAAGAAAGACAACGATTACGAACTTCTTCATGCACTTCCTCTCTTTCTCCTACGATTGACTCACACGCTTGATGGTGCAACCAAAAGCTTTTGTCTCTTTCTTCGGCAAAGGTTGTCCAGCTAGGTAGGCATCCAGAACATCCCGGAGGTCGTTCTGCGTCACTTTTCCCGGGTTTCGGGAATCATCAATTCGCCCATGGTAGCGCAGCACTCCAGTTGAATCGATCAGGTAAATCTCTGGAGTGACCATTGCATCGAATTTGTCGGCGATCACATTGTTCCAGTCTTTGAGGACAGGGAATTCAAACCCATGCTTCTTGGAGTGCGCCGCTATCTCCTCGATCGACTCCTGTTTGTTGGAGTTGATTCCCAGGACTGCAATTCCTTTCGGCGTGTAGTCCTTGTACAGCTTCACTATCCGCTCATTGTAGGCATTGGATATCGGGCATTGTGTTGCAATGAACATGACAACTATCCCTTTGTGCTTCAAGTAATCGTACAGCGAGTGCTCTTTTCCCGTGAAGTCCTTCAAGGTGAAGTTAGGAACTTTCTCGTCGAGCTTGACTTCGGATTTCGGTTCTCTTGCAGCTAACTTGTCGCCAAGTGCCAGCACTAGTGCTATTACTGCTAAGCTGAAGAGTTTCTTCATGATGTATCCTCCTGCGGTGTTATGAATTAGCCAGCCACGCCTCTGCAATCTGAACTGCATTCGTCGCGGCCCCTTTCCTCAAGTTATCAGCAACAATCCAGAGATTCAAGCCATTTCTTAGAGTTTCATCCCGTCGAATTCTGCCGACAAACACCTCGTCCCGCTCGTATGCCCAAATTGGCATTGGGTAGAGGTTCTCGTTCGGATTATCTTGAAGAACGATCCCAGGCGAGTGGGCAAGAAGGTCTCGGACCTCATTCACCTCAAAACCTTTCTCAAACTCGATGTTTACGGATTCACTGTGACCGCCGTACACCGGAACTCGCACGCAGGTGGCCGAGATCTGAATCGAGTCGTCCCCCATGATCTTCTTTGTCTCCTTCATCATCTTATGCTCTTCTTTGGTGTAGCCATCTTCAGAGAACTCATCGATGTGAGGCAGACAGTTGTATGCGATCGCATGCGGAAACTTTTTTTTCAGTACAGGTTGCTTTGCGATCTCGTTCGTTAGCTGATCGATCGCTTTCTTCCCTGCACCTGTAACGGATTGGTACGTGGAAACAACCACGCGTTTGATTCTGTAGAGATCGTGGAGTGGCTTCAGGACTACGACGAGTTGAATCGTAGAGCAATTCGGATTCGCGATGATGCCGTGATGGTGAAAAATGGCTTCTTTATTCACTTCTGGGACGACCAGTGGAACATCCTTCTCGAGCCGGAACGCACTGCTGTTGTCCACTACGAGCGTCTGGCGCCTTACAGCTTCCGGTGCAAACTCTTTTGAGACGGATGCCCCGGCGGCAAAGAGAGCCAGCTCGTAGCCATCAAACTCCTTTGAATCTAGCTCCTGAACTTTGTATTGCTTTCCGTTGAACTCTAGCTCCTTGCCCACAGACTGCTTCGAGGCGAAGAGGCCGAGCCTGCCCACAGGGAATTTCCTTTCTTGGAGAACTTGGACCATTTTCCTGCCCACCAGGCCCGTAGCACCCACCACTGTCACATCCACTTTTCTCATTGCTTGCTCTTCTTCCCCTTATAACAAGTCCTCGAGCGTCTCCCGTTCCCTGATGACGCGGCACTTCTCGCCGTTGACGAGGATTTCAGCCGGTCGAGGTCTTCCGTTGTAGTTCGAAGTAGCGCAGAAGCCGTACGCGCCCACCGTGGCAATCGCTACGTAATCGCCTCTTGTAACCACCGGAATTGTTCTGTCGACAGCAAAGAAATCGCCCGTTTCACAAATCGGTCCGACTATGTCGACCGCTTCGGTCTCTGCAGTCCGAAGACTGACAGGGACAATCTGATGATACGCGTGATACAGGCTCGGCCGGATCAAATCATTCATTCCCGCATCGACTACAACAAACTTTTTCTTTCCCGTCTGCTTCTTGAACAAAACCTTCGAGACGAGGACCCCCGCCTCAGCGACAATTGCTCGGCCCGGCTCAAAGATAATGGTACACCCTGTTGGTTGTAGGATAGGAAGAATGGCATGGACAACCTCGACCGTTGTTGCCGGGACGTTGTTGGGCACAGCCTCGGTCGGCAATTGTTCATGCATGATTGCACGGTGATAATCGACACCCACCCCGCCCCCGATGTCAATATGGGTCAGGTCAATGCCTTCCGCCTTGAGTTCCTGAGCAAATTCCGCGAGGAGATGTGCCGCTTCCGCAAAAGGCTTGACGGTGGTGATTTGTGACCCCACGTGTGCATGAATGCCGAGGATCTTCAGGTTTGGAAGCTGCCGTGCGAGACGATACGCATCCAAGACTCGGTCACGGTCAATCCCGAACTTATTGATCCTCCGCCCGGTAGAAATGTACGGGTGACTCTCTGCGTCGATATCCGGGTTGATCCTGATTGCGATGGAAGCAGTAACGCCAAGGCGCTGTGCGATCTCCGAAACAACAGAAAGCTCTTCCCACGATTCAATGTTAAGGGAGAGGATCGATTCCTTCAAAGCGTATTCGATTTCATCGTCCCGCTTGCCGGCCCCGGCATAGGTGATCTTCTCTGGCGGAAAGCCGGCCTTTCGTGCTAGATAGAGTTCGCCCCGCGATACAACTTCAGCGCCTGCCCCTTCCTGCGCAAGCAGCTTCAGGATAGGAAGGTTGGAGTTTGCTTTCAACGCATAGCAGATGAGATGACTTGCCTCACCGAATGCCGCATCGGCTGTTCGATAGTTCTCTAAGATCTGATTCTTGCTGTAGACGTAAAGAGGAGTTCCAAACTCTTCGGCTAACTCTCGAAGTGCGAGATCTTCGCAATACAGCTCGTTCTCTTTGTAATTGAAGTATGACACCGTAGAGGCAGGGTCTATTTTCTTGAGAAGTAGTTGAAGACTGCATCGGCGAGCTTCTTCCCCCCGAAGCGGAATGTGTCGATTGCGGGAAGACCCGTCTCCTGCTCGATGGTTTCGGCTACTCGGATTGATTCCTCATCCGTGAGACCAATGCTGCTGATTCCTATTCCCACAACTTTCGATGGCTTAAAAAAATTAACCACCTTCTCGTGCAAGTCAACGAGTTTTGGAAGCTCGGGAATCCTGAAGTCCCAGTCGTCTTTGAGGCGGGTCGGCTGATGGCATAGAACCATTGCATCGGGCATAACGCCGTGAAGAAGCCCGAGGGTGACGCCTGAATACGCCATGTGCGTCAACGCGCCTTGGCCTTCGACGAAGATGTAGTCATAGCCCTCACGGTCCGATTGATCGATCTCGATTTCGATCGAACCGGCGACATAATCACTGATGACATGATCGACGGCGATGCCTCGGCCTCGGATCAGGATGCCCGTTTGTCCCGTCGCAACGAAATCGGATTTCAGCCCACGCTGGAGAAATTCACGGTGAATCTGGAGCGCGGTGGTCATCTTACCGCAGTTGCAATCAGACCCGACGCTCAAGATCGTCTTTGCACGGCGTGTTCGCCAGGTTCCCTTGGCGACAACTTCATGGGATTTCGGAATCTTCCGAAGGTCGATGATTCTCACGCGGTGCTTCCTGGCAAGCCTCACAAGATCTTCATCGTCAGAGAGGAAAGTGTGCATCCCGCTAATGATGTCGAGACGATTCGTGATCGCAGTCTTTAACATCTTGATCCAGGCGTTGGGAAGTCGCCCGCCAATCGGGGCAATCCCTATCAAGAGTGTGTTTGGCTTTAATGGAAGCGACTCCTCCAGTGTTCTGAATACTGGCAGGTCGCCGCCATAGCCGAGAACTTCTCGCACTGTTTTTCCCGCTTTCGTGCTGTCGATTACCCCCACGACTTCGTCTCGAAGATAGGCAATGGCTCCGTTCGCTGTCTTCGAATCCAAGGGATTGAATTTCCCTTCCGCAAGGATGACCATCCGCCTTTTTCTACCCATGGTTTGACCATCCTCCGCCTCAAATAAAAGCGTGAATGAGTTGTTCGAAAGGGAGAGCGACCGCACTCACGATGGCACTAAAGAAGCTGCGAAACCCTGCGGTCTGCATAAGAAGGATAAGCAGAAAGATCCCGAAGAAACCAATGTGCCGATACTGCTGACTGAGCCGATCCGGGAGGAACGAAGCCAGAACATGCGACCCATCAAGCGGTGGGATGGGGAGTAAGTTGAAAATAGCGAGCACAATGTTGATCTGGATGCCCCCGTAGAACATAGCGACGAGAAAATTGTATGCATCCAGAACAAACACGGGCAGTGTGGGTGAGAACAGGTCACTGAGACTGAGGAGGAGGACAGAACAAATGACGCAGAGGAACGCGACCGCTAGATTGGAGAGAGGCCCCACAACGGATACGAGGAGGTCGTCTCTTCGGTAATTTCGGAAGTTTAAAGGATTGACCGGGACAGGTTTAGCCCATGCGATAAAGAAACCCCCAGGCGTGAGGAGACAAACAAGAGGTACAACGATTGACCCGATCAGATCGATGTGGGGAATGGGGTTCAGGGTGATGCGTCCCATCGCTTTTGCGGTCGGGTCGCCGAGTCGCAATGCCATCAGGCCGTGGGAAATTTCATGGATGATGACGGAGAAAAGAAGAATAGGGATGATGTAGATTCGATCAAGCAATGGAGCGGCTTTCCAGTATCTGGAGCTTCAATTCTTATCCTCTCGGATGGAATGTCCGATGGACTTCCTTGAGATACTCCCTGTCGATGTGAGTGTATACTTGCGTTGTCGAGATGTCCGCATGCCCAAGCATTTCCTGGACCGCCCTTAAATCCGCACCGCCTTCGAGCAAATGTGTCGCGAAGGAATGTCGGAACGTATGCGGATGGACTTCTTTTTTTATACCGGCTGCGATAGTATACTGCCGCACGATGTTCCAGATTGACATGCGGCTGAGTGGTCTTCCCCGCGCATTCAGGAAAAGAACATCATTTGTTTCGTCACGCTTCACCAGTCTAGGTCGAGATCCTTCCTGGTACTTCCGTATCCAGAGAAGGGCAGAGCGTCCAATCGGCACAATCCGTTCTTTTGAGCCTTTCCCGAAAACACGAACAAGGCCGGCATCGAAGAGCACATTCTGTTGCGTGAGACCAGTGAGTTCTGAAACGCGCAGGCCAGTCGCGTAGAGGGTTTCGAGGATTGCTCTGTCACGCACTCCCAAGACATGGTTTGTGTTCGGTTGCTCGAGGATCAGCTCGATTTCGTCAGGATTCAGGACCTCCGGCAGAGCCTTCGAGAGCTTCGGTGCATCCACGTTCTCCGTCGGGTCACTCTTCGAAAGCTCCTCGCTGACAAGAAACCGGTGGAATCCCTTGATGGCCGAGAAGTTTCGAGAGATACTTCTTGCCGAGAGCCCTAAATCTCGCAGGAGACTGAGGAAAGAAACAACGTGTGAGCGCCCGATCTTCTCAACGGAGCGGATTCCCTGCTGTTGGAGAGACTGGATGTATCGTCTTAGGTCGAGAGAATAGGAGTCGACAGTGTTCGCTGCTGCATTCTTCTCGACCCGGAGATAGCGGATGAATTCCCCCAGTTCTCGCTCCATGGAAAATTCGCACTCGTTGGACAAATATTGAAAGAATTTCGGAGAGAAGCAAGGAATGAAACGCTATTTGCCCCGCCCGGTCAAACCAAGAGTTTGCAAAGGGGAAAATCAGAAAGTGCGTCTTTTAAGATCCCATGAGATGAACCCTCCCGAAAAAAGTGCCAGCGCGAAGAAAAGAATTGCGGTCCCGTATTCCGCGAAAATCAACTTTCCAATACCGAAAAGAGACGAATAGATGAGTACAATCCCCGCAACCCAATCGAGGAAGAGCGAGAGGTGATGAGAATCCCCTTTCACATCGGGCAACAGAGTGGCGATTTTCTTCCAGAGAAATCCTCCCGGGTGAATTCGCCGGTAGAATTGCAGGAGCTTCTGCTCTTCAGTCGGCTTCGTGATGAAAGTAGTGAGAAGCCAGACAATCGTTGTGAATGCAACAATGTAGAAGAGAGATTGTGGAAATTGAATCGTGGTCCGGTGAACCCATCGGATGTAACCGTAAGCGATGAAGGGAGCAATCATCGCGCTAATCTCGGACCACGCATTCACTCTCCACCAGTACCATCGGAGAATCAGCACCAACCCTAAGCCGGCACCAGCCTCGATGATGAAAGCCCAGGCACCGGAGATGGTTTCAAGAATGAACGTAAGAATTAGAGAAATCAGCATTACCAGAATTGTCACTAGCCGGGAAACAAGCACGTAGTGTTTCTCACTCCCCTCCTTCTTCACAAAGCGCCGGTAGAAATCGTTGATGAGGTAAGACGTTCCCCAGTTCAGCTGCGTGGCGATTGTGGACATGTACGCAGCGAAGAACGCCGCGATGAGCAAACCCATCAGACCAGCGGGAAGATAATCTCTCATAGCATAGACGTAGCCGAGGCGTTTTGCTTCCGGTGCCAGATTTGGATAAAGAATGAGGCTTGCAAGCCCCACAAGAATCCACGGCCACGGTCGCAAGCAGTAGTGAGCGATCGTAAACCAGAGCGTCGCAAGAACCGAGTGTCGCTCATCCTTTGCAGACATCATTCGCTGGGCCACGTAGCCGCCACCGCCAGGCTCCGCACCCGGATACCACGATGCCCACCATTGAATCCCAACATAGGCAAGAAAGGCGGCAAGCGTCAGCGCCAAAGTTCCGCCGACAGGGGTGGCATCCACACTGCTCTCGCCAATGACTGGAGTGAACTGGAGTGCCCAACTTGGGAGTTTGGCTTTCAATCCCTCGATCCCCCCAACTTCCGGTAAACCGACAACGATGATGGCAAGAGTGATCGTCCCGAACATCGCGAGCACAAATTGAAATGCATCCGTGACCGCTACGCCCCAAAGGCCTGAGAGGGCAGAATATATCGCCACGAGAGCGAGGCACCCCGCGACGTACACCAACACTTGTGACTGAGGGATTCCCAAAACGCCCTGAAGAATTGAGGCCATCGCCAGATTCACCCAGCCCATGATGACGCTGTTCATGAAGAGCCCGAGATAGAGCGCTCGGAAACCTCGCAGGAATGCAGCCGGTTTCCCTGAGTACCGAAGCTCGATGAACTCTACGTCCGTCATCACTCCGGCTCGGCGCCAGAGACGGGCAAAGAAGAAAACCGTCAGCGTCCCGCCGAAGACGAAATTCCACCAGAGCCAATTTCCCGCGATGCCGTTCTTCGCTACCAGTTCAGTCACGGCGAGAGGCGTGTCGGCGGCAAAAGTTGTAGCAACCATCGAGGTGCCCGCGAGCCACCAGGGAAGGTTTCTCCCGGAGAGGAAAAACTCTTGAGTACTTCTGCCCGCTCGTTTCGAGTAGGCAATTCCGATGCCAAGACTCAACAGAAAGTAGCTGAGGATAATGAGCCAGTCGAGGGAAGACATGCTGATTGTGGGATATGTGACGTGAGACGTGGGTTAAGTACTATTCACAGCGGATTAATTGATGAGGGGATATCACAGTATGAATCCATTCATCCTTTTATTCTCGGTGGATCGTCTGCTATGAATCCTTCCCTTTTTGCATCACCATCGATGCAAGTGCGCCGATGAGAACTGTGGTACCAGATCCAATCACCGTGTACCATGTCCAGGCGACGATTCCAGAGCGTACAACGACAATCATCGTAAGCACTCCCGCAACGAATCCGATGATGGCATGGACCTGCCGAGCTTTTCGGACAAGCACGCCGAGCAGAAACAAGCCCAACATACCTCCATACGTAAAGGAAGCCACCCCCAGTGCAGTTTCTACAAGCGCTCTCGACTCACTATAGATAAAGAAAATTGCCATGCCGATGAGCAGTATGGCCCACATGAAAGTGAACAACCGGGCGAGCATCACATCCTTTCGGTCGTCGGCGTCCTCTCCGAAATAGGGCTTGTAGATATCGTTCATCGTGGCAGAGGCGAGAGAATTCACCGAACCAGAAAGCGTTGACATTGCCGCCGCCAATAGCCCTGCGATGATGAGGCCAGACAATCCGGTCGGCATTCGCTCGATGATGAACTTGGGAAAAATCTCATCCGCTTTCATCAGCTTGAGGTCGGCTAGCGACGCTCCCTGGTAGTAGCTGTAGAGGAGCAATCCCATCATCAAAAAGAGAAAGAACTGCATGATGACGATGACACCGCTGCCAATCAACGCGCGCTGGCTATCTTTCAGTGTCTTCACTGTCAATAACCGTTGGACGATGAGCTGGTCGATTCCATGCGATGCCATGGAGAGGAAGGCGCCACCGATCAGCCCTCCGGCAAGCGTATATGGATTCTTGAAAAAGTCGGCGAATGCCTTGTCGAAGCCCATGTAGAAGATACTTAATTTTTCTCGGAGAAGAACTGAGCTAAGCACGCCGCTTACACCACCCGGAATGGAGGCAAGGATCACAATACCTGCTGCGATGGCTCCAAGGAGGTAGATGAACATCTGAACAACGTCTGTCCATACGACTGCACGTACCCCCCCGATAAACGTGTACATGATTGTGATGGTGGCCATCACAACGATGGAAATCACGTAGATTTGCTCATTGGAAACGGCCGTGAATGATTGCCATCCGCGGAGGAGAATGGCAAGAGGGATCGCGGTTGCGAACAGCCGAACCCCGTCCGCGATCAAGCGTGTGAACATGAAGGTAATGCTGGCGATGTTCCGCGTTTTTGCTCCGAAGCGACTGGTCATGAGAGCGTAAGCGGTGCTCAAGTCTCCCCTGATGTAGGAGGGAAGAAAAATGACGCTGACGAGGATGCGGCCGATCAGATACCCAAACGTTACTTGGAGAAAATTAAGATTTGTCAGATAAGCTAAGCCGGGGATGCTGATGAAGGTAAGGGTGCTGGTTTCAGTGGCAACGATGGCGAAGCAGACCGCCCACCAAGGAATTTCTTTGCTGCCAAGAAAGTAGTCACGCGTTGTGCGCTGCTTGCCTCCGGAGAGGATCCCGAAAACCCCGATACCAAGGAGGTAGAGAGCAACTATGAGGTAATCGAGGGTGGTGAACCCCAACGAGAGCTCCTTTCGGATGCGGGAGAGGGGTTCGCTACGGGGCTTTCAACGCCTCGGAGATCGTAGGGTGGATCTGGAACACCCGGTCGAGCTGCGAGATTCTGATGAGGTTCAGAACCTTTTTCCGAAGGCCCACGAGTTTTACGACACCGTTGTTATCCCGCATCCGCCGCTCTGCAATGAGGAGAGCACTCAAGCCACTGCTGTCACAGAATTCGACTTCGGAGAGATCGATGACGAGGCTACGAAGCTTTGGACGGCAGAGGATGAGAAATTCGCCTTTCAGCTCAGCAGAAATGGAGGAATTTAGCTGCCGCTCTTTCAGCTTGAAGATCGTCGCGGTGCCATTCTTCTGGACTTCGAAGTTCATAGGTCCTCCAGGAATTAAAACATCGCTAAACAACTGGAAAGATGCTCATAGATGATCTTCGCACTGCCCGTGCTGGTTGCTCTCAATTGAAGGTTGTAGAAGGTGTCTGCATGTTCCTTTAGCAGCCCAATGCGTACCTTCGAGCGCGATTCTTTGCACAGAAACGCGGAAGGAAGATGCAATCGGATATTGAGATCGACCGCCACGTCGTAATCCTTCTCGCGGATGCGCCGGCGGAGATGGTCTTTCGGCAGGAAAAGGAGGTTGATGTCTCTTTCGTGGAGTCGAATAATCTCGCACAGGTAAACATCGCGCATTGGATCCTTCACGTGTTCCGGAACGATGATCGTAAGCCGGTTGCCCTTGAACTTTTTCTGCAAAAAAGGGAGGATCGCGCGTGCAAGCTGAAATTCCTGTTGGTCATCGGGTAAGAAGACGAGCGCCACCTTTGCACTGGAGATTGCTCGCGTGAAGTCAGTGGGTACATCACGTTCATGCTTGAAGTAAATCTTGGTGTAATAGATCCCGAGTCTCTGCCGGACAAGCTCAAACATTCAATCTACCGGTCACGTCAATGGCGTGCCGCCCTATGATGTAAAAGTTTTTTGAAAAAAGCAAGCTCATGCCCTCTTTGTGTTCACCATCCTCAAGAACTCCGTCTCGCTCAGCAACTTGATTCCGAGAGCCTTCGCCTTTGAGAGTTTCGATCCTGCTTCTTCACCAACGACAAGATAGTCAGTCTTCGAGCTGACGGCAGAACCGACCTTGCCACCCAGTTCTTCAATCCGACCTTTTGCCTCTTCCCGGGTCATACTGGAGAGTGTTCCGGTGAGAACGAACATCTTCCCTGCCAACGGTCCCTTCCGCTTGAGATCTTTTTCACCCACTTCTAGCCGAACCCCTGCTTTGCGCATCCGGTCAATGATCTCCAGGTTTTTTCGATCCTTGAAGAAGCGCACAATGCTTTCCGCAATCTTCGGCCCGATCTCGTGAATGGAGCGAAGGGCCTCGAACGAGGCTCCTTTCAGTTCATCGAGGGAGGAGAATTGTTCCGCGAGCAGTTGGGCGACGCCCGCCCCGACGTGGCGGATCCCTAGCGCATACAGAACGCGGTGAAAGGGCTGCTCCTTGCTTTTCTCGATCGCATTAAGAAGGTTCTCCACACTCTTTTCGCCCCAGCGTTCAAGTTTGAGCAAATCGTTTTTCCGCTCGCGGAGATAATAAAGATCAGAGGAGTTCTTAACAAACCCTTCCTCGACAAGTTGCTCCACAACCATCTCGCCTAACCCCTCGATATCCATCGCCCCGCGACTTGCAAAGTGCTCGATGCGGCCCTTGACCTGAGCGGGGCATTCGCTGTTCTCACAGTAATAGTTTGCCTCGCCCTCTGGTCGGAACAGCTTTGAGCCACACTCGGGGCACTTCAGTGGGATGACATAGGGTGTTGCCCCACGCGGGCGCTTCGCCTTCACGACACCCGTGACCTTTGGAATTACTTCACCACCCTTCTCAAGAATCACGGTGTCCCCGATGCGGATGTCAAGCTCTTTGATGTAGTCCGTATTGTGGAGGGTTGCGCGGCTCACTGTAGTTCCGGAGAGGAACACGGGCTCCAGATCTGCAACGGGCGTGACAGCGCCCGTACGGCCGACCTGCAGAATGATGTTTTTCAGTTTTGTCTCCGCTTGTCGTGCAGTGAATTTGAAAGCGGTCGCCCACCTCGGGCTTTTGGCGATATTGCCGAGAATCCCCTGCTGTTTGATCGAGTCGACTTTGACAACCACTCCGTCAATGTCGTAGGGCAACTGTTCTCGCCGCTTCTCGCGCTCTTTCCAGTAATCGATTACCTCAGCGATGTTTTTACAGAGTCGGGACTCGTTGTTCACAGGAAACCCGAGTCGGCGAAGGGTCTGGAGATTTTCCCAATGGCTTTTCAGTTCAACCGTCTCGCTGTTCAGCCAGTAAGCAAAGAAATTCAGGGGGCGAGCTGCGACAAGCTTCGGGTCTTGCAGTTTCAGCGTCCCCGCTGCGGCATTTCTCGGGTTGGCAAATAACTTCTCCCCGGCCTTTTCGCGCTCTTTGTTCATTCTCTCAAAGTCTTTCTTGTTCATGAAGACTTCGCCGCGGACCTCGATGTCCATCAAATTCTTCTCTGGAGATCGTAACTTCAACGGAATCGAGCGGATCGTCTTCAGATTATTTGTGATATCATCCCCTTGGATTCCGTCGCCTCGAGTTGCTCCACGAAGGAAGACACCGTCTTCGTATTTCAAGCTGATCGCAACCCCATCAAATTTTAACTCGCAGACATACTGATACGGTTGGCGACCCAATAAAGTTTGGACTCTGCGGTCAAAGTCGAGCACCTCTTCCTCGCTATAGACATTCGAAAGGCTGAGCATCGGTATGGAATGGGTGACGGTTGGGAATTCCTTTGTCGGCTGTCCACCCACGCGTTGGGAGGGAGAATCCGACGTGAGAAGCTCTGGATAAGTCTCTTCCAGCTTGATCAGTTCGCGCATTAGCTGGTCGTATTCTGCATCGGAGATCGTCGGTTGTGCGAGCACATAATAGCGATAATCGTGCTCGCGAATTTCCCTTCGAAGCTTTTCAACGCGGTCGATCACGGATTGTGGTATCTGTCGAGAAGGTGCTTTCATTGCTGAGTCTTGCTCCTTATCTCTGAACCCCTTCACGAGTGATAAGAACATTCTGTACGACCTCGCCGGACTTTCCAAAGGTGCCGAGGGGCTTGCCGTTCAGTGTGAAACTGATTCCTCCTGCGTTCCCCAAGCTGACACGGAACTTCTCTTTGGCCTTCCAAGATTGGACTTTCTCGGGGCCAAAGAGATATTCCTTCGAGGGCTCATCGTCGATGTAGATTCGCATCCAGACCTCACGGGTAGTTTTTCCTTCCAAGAGGAGGCTGTCGCCGAGCGCGAACGTTGCAGGCATTCGGTTGCTTCTCATCATAGTGTCAGGAAGTGAGGCTTCCTTTTCTCTCACGATCTGCTCAAAGGGGATCTCGGCGGTCCCGGCCGTGCGGGGTTTTCTGGTGATATTAGCGATGAGAACGAGAGCCAACAAGACGACGATCACCGCTGCGGCCGGAAGGAATTTCTTGCCTTTTCCACCGCGGGAAAACAGCTCCTTCGTTGAAAGCCACAGGGATCGAAGAATGCCCGTTCTCCGCGTAGAGATTTCTTTCTCGGCAGGGGACAGACCGGGAACCGCTTTCTCCTTGGGCTGCTCCATGGCACCTTGAACAGATTCCCGGATCATCACCTCATAGCGACGAAGAGTGTCGTCCGGGTCTAGCTCCAAGGTTTTTGCATAGTCACGGATAAAGGCGCGGACGTAGGGAGCCGGAAGGAAATTGAAATTCCCCTCCTCCATCGCTTGAAGATACTTTGGACTGATCTTCGTCAGTTGGGCAAGGTCTGCCAGTGAGAGGTGCTTCGCTTCACGGTGAGCCCGCAGTTCGTTTCCAAAGTCCTTCATGTTCTTACTAGTGCCGGGGTGGAGATGGGAAAGG
>JBBIJH010000013.1:0-31784 GCA_037446075.1 Ignavibacteriales bacterium | reverse complement strand
CAACCTGACGAGCAAGGAGTTCACGGTGTTGGAACTCTTCATGAAGAACAAAAACAAAGTTCTTTCTCGCCCTGTGATCTCCGAACATGTCTGGGGCTACAACTTCGATACGGGAACCAACCTGATCGATGTGTATGTCAACCACCTGAGGAATAAGATTGACGGCGGCTTCGAGAAGAAACTCCTCCACACGGTACGAGGCGTCGGGTATGTTCTCAAAGAGAACTGAGCCATGTTCATCCGTTCTATTCGCACGAAGCTGACGGCGTGGTATAGCTTGGTCGTCGGCCTAACCCTCATTGCCTTTGGACTTACGGCGTACTACACGACGAGTGAAACGCTGTCGGAAAACCTTGACCACTCCCTGCGGAACGAAGTGAAGTGGTTAAACGAAATTCTTTCGAGGAGGTACCCTCAGAAACGCTCACGTCAAGTTCAAGCGCCCTCACAAGAAAAAAAGGAGGGAGCGAGCGCCGAAGAAGAAGAGATTGTCCCAAGAGATGAAATCTGGCGTCAAATCTATGAGCATACTCTGCTGAATCCAAAGAAACAGTTTATCCAGATTACGGATACGCGAGGGAGAAGAATTTATAAATCACCGACTCTGGAAGACGATAGCCTCTTCTATCCTGAAATTCCTACCGACCACATCCTCCTCGTGAACACGACAGGGTTCAAGAACATCTCTCTTCGACTTGCCGTCACGCAGAATGAGCGGATGAAAATCTATGTCGCTTACCCATTGCAGGAGCTGAACGAGGTCCTTGAGAACCTTTTCTCCCACTTCTTGATTCTAGCTCCGATTGCAGTTCTTCTCTCCATTGCCCTCGGCTGGTTCCTCGCCAACAAATCTCTTAAGCCCGTTGATGAGATGACGAAGACGGCACGCGCAATTACCGCGCAGAATCTGGAACAGAAAATTCCACATTCCGGAGTGAACGACGAGCTGGGCCGACTTGCCTCAACGTTCAACGAGATGATCGGGCGGCTTCGGGCTTCGTTCGATCAGATCAAGCAATTCTCTATCGATGCCTCACATGAACTGCGGACTCCGCTTACAATCATGCGAGGAGAAGTTGAGGTGGCACTTCACAGTGAGAGAACCCCGGAAGAGTACCGGAGAGTCCTGGCAAGCAATCTGGAAGAGATCATTCGAATGTCCTCGATCGTGGAAAACCTCCTAATGCTTTCCAAAGCCGATCTTGGCCGACTGGAACTCCATCGGGAGCCAGTCTCGCTCCATGAGATCCTCCGTGAGCTTTATGAAGACGGCGAAATTCTCGCCGAGAAGAAGAACATCACCGTAATACTCCAAAAGGCGGATGAAGTCCGTGTCATGGGCGATAAAGTCAGGCTTCGCCAGCTTTTCCTCAACATTATCGACAACGCAATCAAGTACACTCCAGAACGCGGGAGCATTTTCCTGGAGCTACAGCGGTCCAACGGCACGGCGATCATTTCCATCCGAGATACTGGGATTGGGATTCCGAAGGAAGAGATCCCAAAGATCTTCGACCGTTTCTATAGAGTTGACAAAGCCCGCTCGCGGGCGTTGGGTGGAAGTGGGCTAGGTCTGTCGATCTCGAAGTGGATTGCAGACGCTCATGGCGGCAGAATCGACGTTCAAAGCGAACCCCAAAAGGGGAGTACGTTCACTGTCTACCTGCCGATAGACACCGCATGAAGAACTCAGTCTATTTGGAAAGCCTCGTGTGGAAGAGCCTCAACTGAGGATTGCTCGGAGAGCATCATCGAGTCTGGGGTACAGGAACTTGTAGCCTGCTGCTTCAAGCTTGCTCGGGATAGCTCGCTGGCCTGTAAGAACCATATCAGCCATCTCTCCTAAGGCAAGTCTCAACAGAAACGGTGGCACTGGCACCCAAGAAGGCCGTCGCATCGCCTTGCCAAGAGCTTTGCAGAATTCTTTCATCGTCACAGGTTCTGGTGCCACGAGGTTGATTGGGCCAGAAAGCTCGGTGTGTTCCAGTGCGAATAGAATGATGTTCAAGACATCGTCCCGGTGGATCCAAGGCAACCACTGACGGCCGGACCCAAGCGTCCCTCCGACAAATAACTTGAAAGGAAGCCTTATCCTTTTCAACGCACCGCCATCTTTCTCCAGAACTATTCCCATCCGCAGCCTGACGACTCGCACGCCGTAGGCTTCCGCAACACTCGCCTCTTCTTCCCATCGCGCAACTACGTTGGCCAGAAAATCTGCTCCTTTCGGATGTGACTCCGTGACCACTTCACTTTCCACATGACCGTAGTAGCCAACCCCACCAGCGTTGATGAGAACGCGAGGTTTCTTTCGTGCCCCTTTAATGGCAGATACAATCGCTCTCGTGGCTTCCACTCTGCTGTTAATAATACGAACCTTTCGCGCTTCGGTCCATCGTCCGACTCCTAGGGGTTCACCTGCAAGGTTTATCACGGCATCCGATTCCTCGACCCGCTGGGCCCATGGGCCGACAGTTCTGGCGTCCCACCTTTCGACTTGTGCCTGCCCAGTTCCCACACTTCGTGCATGCTCCGGGTTCCTCGTCAGGACTATAACCTGATGCTTCTCTTGGACTAACCGCCTGACGAGTGGCTGTCCCAGAAAGCCCGTACCGCCGGTAAGAAGAATTCTCACGTTAGGACTGTTACAAGATCAGATTATCCTACCTCGTTCTCAGAGATACCAATATGAGAAGGCGTGGAGAGAGACGAAGAGAGAACGGGATACCTCGAACGAAAGCGCGTCGATCCCTTAACCTGCGAAGACGACCAGCTGTATTTCCTCCGGCAAAAGGTTCGACACGGTCTCGATGACGTTCCCCTTTAGTGCTCGCTCGAGCATTGTGCGCTTCGGGGTGCCAAGGATGACGCGATCCACCCCGAGCATCGCAGCGTTCTCCGCGATCGTATAGCCGACCTCATTACTGATCATCGAGATTGCCTTATAATCCACGCCATATTCAGCGCAGACCTCCTCCACCATTTGATCACTGACGGGTGCGCCGTTGGGGACCTGCTCTGGAAGATAACCTACGGATACCTCTTTGACCTGGAGAACGTACAGCATGGCATCATGATGCTTGGCTTCCGAGGCAGCGAAACGTAATAGCTTGTCGCGGCCTTGCTTGTACGCAACAAGGAAGCGAGCACTGGCTGCCGAGGGGGAGAAGAAACCATGTGAAAGCGCGGCCTCACTCGCTACAGCTTCAGGGACAGGAACAAACACCTTTCGCCTCTTAGCATATTCCCTCGCGGCAAGACCAGCACCAATTACCAGTAGAGCAAAGATAAGCGCCTTATGCTTTGCGATCGCGATCGATGCTTCGACGGCGAAAAGAACGACCGCAGAGATGAGCATGAAAATCCGCTCGCGCGTCTTCACTGGCAAAGATTTGTCCGTAGCAGTTGAAGCAACGTTCAGAAGAATTGCCCCGACGACTCCGATGGCGTAGAGTTGACTGAGGGTGAGAACATCATGGATTACCATCAACACGGCGATAGGAATTCCCGTAGCCATCAGAACTGGGATCTCGGGGACGCCGTGCTTGTTCAGCTTTCTCAATTGAATCGGCAATTCTCCGTCAACAGCCATCAGGAATTGTAGAGAGATAAGACCGGCAATCGCCGTGTTCCCAGCGGAGATGAGCAGGAGGCCAAGAACAATTCCCACAAAGTATCCGAACCAACTCCCAACATAGAGTTCCCCCAGATGCCGAATCATATCTTCGGTGTGCCCCTGAAGGTTGGGGATCGCCAGCATCGCCAAGCTAAGGAAGACTGTCGCGATGGCAACCTTTGTCAGGACAGTCAGAATCGCCCGCCTCGACGTTCGTGCAGGATCCCGCATGACGCCCGTCATGTTAGAAACAGATTCGATCCCCGAAATACTGAGGATGATTCCAACAAAGATCCACCAATTCGGGAGGAAGCCGCCCTTTGGCGGAAGAAGCTCTAATTGCGTTAGTGCAGTCGGAGCTGAAAAGAGGATAATCGTGGCGAGGGCGGCGACGGTCAGAGCCGAAATCCACAAGGCGACCGAACCCGCTTTCCTCGGCCCGAACCAATTCAGGATCCCAATACAGAGTATGATTACAATCGCCCATGCCTGTGGATTGTCCACCCCGATATAATGGCAAGCATCAATGATGGAGAGGGCTATTGTGATAATAAAATCGGCTGCCAAGAGGAGTGCCCCGATGACCGCCACGGTGTGGGATCGATGGCGAAGAGAGCTATAGACGCCCCCACCACCCGGGTATAGTCGGCAAATCGTGATGTAGTTAACGGCGACCAGTGCCGTGAAGATCAGCATCACCCCCAAATGGAACCCAGCACTGTACCCGGCGAGGGTAAAGGCAATCCCCAGAACGTAACAGATACTGGTTCCCCAGTCGCCGTCAAGGATGGCCGCGCTTCGGACCCAGCCAAGGACTCTCGGTCGGCTGGTTCCGTATTTTATCAGAGCAGCTATATTCGCCTCAATCCTTAGACCTGTTCTGGCCTAACGCGGCAGGATTCTAACCAAATTTGCAGAAAAATGCAAACCCAAGCGCGCTCAGGACGTCCCGTGTGATCGCCCCGTCTCGCCTGAGATTGGACATGATGTCAAAGTGAATATCCCCATGAAATCATTAAAGCTAGAATATCACTATGCCAGCGGACGTGGACAATAACGGGCGGGAGATATGGAGCCCAAAGGATCCTAGGGCGGTCTCAGGCGAAGCTTGGCAGAGGAGAAACTTTCGAGGGTTTGCCGCATCTACCATGGTGGGGAGGCACTGGTATGCCTAGGAAAGAACTTCTAAATTGCTTTTTTGGAAAAAAAAGTTATATTGGGAAGCCGTCGAGGTTCGTTTTCTAAACCCTTGGATATACCCGCAGAAGTTCTTTCCTGACCGTTACTGACATCGGACCATTCTAGCGCCACAAGCCAGAAGGAGCGTTATGGCAATCAAGGTTACCAAACTGAGCGAGGGGAACATTGTGCTTCTCGAACCGAAGGGCTCATTGATAGGAGGGAATGAGACAGATGAGTTGAAAGAGTCGTTGGCAAAGCTGTTGAACGACGGCCATCGAAAAGTTCTCATCGATCTTGGAAAAGTGGATTACCTGAACAGCACCGCTCTCGGCACGCTCGTGTCTGCACACACAAGTTATTCAAAACAGGGAGGAAAGATCAAGCTCTGTAACGTCAACAAGAATATCAAGAACATCTTTGTAATTACGAAACTTACGCTCGTGTTTGACGTGCTCGACAGCCAGCTCGATGCCATCGCAAGTTTCGCAAGGTAAGGAAAGTTGACTCTTGCCGTTGGATTTTATAAATTCTCAGTAGAAGGGATGCATTAATAAACTTCATTATTATTCTTTGAGGAGCTAGGTGAAATGAAACAATCGCTTTTCATTAGTCTGCTGCTGGTGGTCGCCTTCGGTGCCTCGCTCGCAGTGTATCTGTTTATCATGGGAGCGCCAAACGATGAGTTCGGCATGGAATTCATCTATAAAGGAGGACCGCTCGTCGTCGTTCTTATGACGCTCTCCATCATGGTGATCACGTTTGTCTTTGAGCGTACCTTCTCACTCCGGAAAGCAAACGGGAAAGGCTCCATCACGGCTTTTCTCAGGAGAGTGGAAAGACATCTTATGGACGGAAACGTTGATGGCGCGATCGCAGAATGTAATAAGCAACGCGGATCGTGCGCGAACATCCTCCGAACCGGTCTTGAACGGTACAAGCAGATTAGCGCCGAGAACACCGTAGCAGGAGAGAAACAGATGGCAGAAGTCCAGCGTGCCATCGAAGAGGCGATGATGCTGGAAACTCCGCTACTAGAGAAGAACTTGATCGCCCTCTCAACAATCGCCTCCATTGCCACGATGGTCGGTCTGCTCGGAACGACGATTGGAATGATCCGAGCATTCCGCGCTCTTGCTCACCATGGCGCACCCGATGCCATCCAGCTTTCGATTGGAATTTCAGAAGCCCTGATCAATACCGCGGGCGGGTTGTTCGCTGCAATCCTGGGAATTGTCTTCTACAACTTCTTCACTAACAAGGTTGACAATTTCACCTACATGATCGACGAGGCCAGCTACAACGTTATTCAGATACTCACTGAGCGCGGTGCTGGCAGGTAGAGAGGAGTAAGCCTGTATGCCGAAGTTCAAGAAAGGGCGCGTCGGAGTCAAGATTGATATGACACCGATGGTGGACGTCACTCTCTTGTTGCTGACGTTCTTTATGCTGACCACCCAATTCCGACCGCCGGAGGAAGTGTCCATCGTCCTTCCGTCCTCTCACTCGCCCATCAAGCTGCCCGAATCTGACGTAGCAATGGTCACGGTCAGCAAGGAGGGCCAGATTTACCTCGGCGTAGACCAACAGGGACTCCGAGTCCGCCTCTTCGGCGAAGAAGCGAGATTGAAACCGAGCGTCCGAGTCGAGCTGGCCGACCTCGAACGTCTCCTGGTCAACGCACGGGTTGCAAACCCCAAGCTGCGCTTTGTGATCAGGGGGGATAAGGATGTTGAGTATGGCCCCGTGATGGATGTGATGAATATCTTTGAGAAAACCAAGATCACGCGATTCAACCTCGTTACGGACCTAGAACGCCCAGACTAAAATCTGCGTTATAAGCTATAGAGGAGAGTGCGTATGGGTGTAGTCGACACACAAGCCCCCAAGGAACGCGGCAAGCACAAGAAGAAACGCAAGACAAAAAGGCGCTTGGGGATTCGTATTGACATGACGCCGATGGTGGATGTGGTTTTACTCCTACTTACCTTCTTCATGCTTACAACAGTCTTCAGCAGACCACAGAGCATGGAGATCAACCTTCCACCGAGCGAGACGAAGGTAGAGGTCGCCGAATCGAATCTCTTAACACTTCGATTGATGGAAGATGGCTCGCTCTACTGGAACATGGGAATCGAAAGGCCGCAGAGAATCGCTTTTACTGAGTTGAGGAAGTTCCTTCGAGATAAGAACCAAGAGAACCCGAAGCTCATCACACTTGTAAAGGTGGACCGAAAGAGCAAGTACGCCACGATGGTGGATGTCCTCGACGAGATTAACGTTGCTGACGTTAAGCGATTCAGCCTCGCTCCTCTGCTAGAACAAGACAGGAAAGAAGTTGCAAAGGCAGCCGGATAACCAGTTTCAAAGGAAACTCCCAAAAAGGAGGGGATGACCTTGGCGGAAGTACAGAAGGACCAAGAGTACGGCGCACCAGAATTGAAGAAAAAGTATCAAAAGTACTTTAGCATCGCGCTGGCTATCGGAATTGGATTCCACCTGGTTGGAATCTTTACCTACATTGGTGCGACTCACTTTTCTCGTGAGGAAGAGCGCGTCCCAGTCGTCCGTATTCTGAAGTACACGGACCTCGCCCCACCTCCTTCACTCACGAGCCAGACCGTCCCTCAGATCGCAGTGTCAGCCCCCGTGGCGAAACCCACCGTGGGAATTCCCGTCCCCGTTCCAGACGCGGAAGTCTCACCGGAGCAAACGATCGCTACTCAGGAGGAGATGTCCCAGATTGGACCTGTGGTGGAAACAGGCGGCGGAAGTGGTAGAGGGGATTCCCTTGTGATCGAGAATATCCAGCTAGAAGAAGAGCCCGACATCGATGCTTTTATCCCGGTGGAGAAAGAACCAGTACCTGTGAAAAGAGTTTCACCGGCGTATCCAGAAATAGCAAAGAGGGCAGGTGTAGAAGGAAAAGTCTACATCAAGGCGCTGGTGGACAAAGAAGGGAAGGTAAAGAAAGCGGTCATCCTGAAGAGCGATGCAGAGATTTTCAATAAGGACGCCCTCGAAGCGGTCTATCAGTGGGTGTTTACCCCTGCGCTGATGAACAACGGGCCTGTCACGGTCTGGGTTGTCGTGCCGTTTAACTTCCAACTAAAAAAATAGTGCATGACAGCCGCGAAGCTCTTCCGCTACTTCGCGTATGCGGCTTCCACCCTGATATCTCTCACCGGCTTCTTGATTGTCGCCGGCTTTCTCCTTCCAACGAACATCCCCTCAACGTTTCGTGTGATGTTTGGGATCGTTCTGGTACTCTATGGAGTATACCGGTTCGTTGTTATATATTTCAGGAGGAGAAACCATGCAAGCTCGTTCCGGTAAACGAGCCATCAGGGCTGTTTTGAGCCCAAGACTGGCGATCTTAGCGCTCATGGGGCTAATAAGTTGTGCACCTGATCAAGGGGAAAGCCCTACAAGGGGAACCCTGCATGTGATCACCGCGGAATCGGTCGCCCCTGTGCTGACGAAAGTTGTCCAGGAGTTCAATCAGAATTATCCGAATGCTCATCTCTCGCTTTCCGTAGCAACAACCCGTGAAGCGATAGTGAAGATGCTCAACAACGAAGCGAAGGTGATCGTGTCTGCACGTGAACTCAACGATGAAGAGCAAGCAGTCGTTGAGAAGCATCAGTTGTACGTCGACGCCCTCGGGATCGCCTACGACGGCATCGCGGTCCTCGTCCACCCCACCAATCCTGTGAATCAACTCTCTCTTGAGGAGCTACGGCTCGTCACAACAGGAAAAGTACGCTCGTGGAGAGAACTTCACCCCGCGGGTAAGAAATCGCCTCCCATCTTTCTAGCCATCGGCGGGCCAAACTCCAGTGAGTACGAGCTTGTGAAGACAAAAGTAGCAAAGGAGATGCCCTTCACCACTCAGCTCTTTCCCTGTTCGACGAGCGCTCAGGTGTTGAATCTTGTTCGAGCAAGGCCAGAGGCAATCGGTTTTGTGGGTACGGCCTGGCTTGCTGAAGATTCTGCAGGAGTAAAGGTGCTGGAGCTTGGAACTGAGGAATACCATGTAGATGCCACTGGCAAGAGAGTTAGATACTTTGCTCCGCATCCTGCTCATATTTATCGGGAGTTCTATCCGCTTCGCCGAACAATCTTCATCTATTCCCGCGAGAAAGGATACGGGCTTGGCGCTGGCTTCATCTCTTTCGCGGCAAGTGGTCCGGGGCAGAAGATATTCCTAAATAGTGGGCTGGTGCCGGCCGTGCAACCAGTCCGCCTCGTCCAGCCTACGACAACTATGTGATGGCAGTCGTTATGCCACGAAGAACAACACTCTGTCTCATGACCCTGTTGGTCTTGGCCCAGCTCGCGCTTGGCCAAGAGGGACTAGAACGCGGGAAAGAGCTTTTGAAGAGCGGAAACGTGGACGAGGCCATCGAGATCTTCAAGCGCATCCTGAGGGTCTCTCCACGGTCAAGCCAAGCAAACTATTATCTCGGAATCGCCTATGTTGAGAAGAAAGCCCTCGACTCTGCGGAAGCCTATCTCCTTGAAGCAGTACGCATTGACGGCGACCTCGTTGCGGGTCATCTAGCATTGGGAAACCTATATTTCACGCAGAAGAAGTATTCCCAATCTCTTACGTATTACAAAACTGCCGCAAGACTTGAGCCTGCGAATTTTGAGGCTCAGGTTGGACTCGGGAGTGCCTTTGTCGCGGTGGATTCTCTCGACCAAGCGATCCTCAGTTTCACTCGAGCTCGAGAGCTTCGCTCCGAAGCGCCAGAGGTGTTTGAGGGACTCGGGGACACGTATGCAAAGCTCAACGTGATTCCCGGCGCAATCGAGGAGTACAAGAAGGCACTCAACCTTGCACCGAAAAATGCCCCCTTGCGTTATAAACTGTCCCGGGCATACTTCAAGCTAAAACAATACACTGAGGCGATTCGAGAACTGAAAGAGGTCGTGGCTATTGATTCCACGAATGCTGGCGCCTGGAACGACATGGGGACGATCTACATCGCGGCAAAACAATATGGGAATGCTGCAACCGCCTTCCGAAGCTATGTGCGCCTTGTACCGAAATCTTTTGAGGGGCACTTGAACCTCGGCCGGGCTTTGTACTCAAACCGGCAGTACTCGGAAGCCGTGAAAGCGTTGGAGACTGCCACAAAGCTTGACCCATCGAACGTCGACGCCGCGCGTCTTCTCGGATACTCATACTTCGAATCGGGAAACCATAAGAAAGCAATAGAGGTGCTCGGGAAAATCGCCGACACTCGCTCTCGTGATGCAACGGGCGAGGATTTTGTGAGACTTGGGAAGTCGTACCATGCCCTGAAGGATTCGGCGAATGCAATCAAGAATTATGAGCTTGCATTGAGAATCGACTCGACGCTCTCCGATGTTTATACCGACCTTGCAAACCTTTACATGTCGAATCGCCAGTACGACGATGCGATCAGAATGTACAAGAAGAAAATCGAGGTTGATCCAAAGTCCGTCTCTAGCTACGTAAACCTTGGTAGTTCTCTGATGGCCCTTGGAAGATTCCAAGAATCATTGATTGCATTTGAGAAGGCGATCCAACTGAACCCGAATTACGTCCAAGGGTATATCTACCTTGCGACGGTGTATGCTCTGATGGGCCAGATGGATCAACAACAGAAAGTATACGAACGTGCCCTGACAGTGGTAACGAAAGATGAAGCGAAGTACAAGAAGGAAGCGCAGGAAATCTATTTCAGGATGGGTGCCATCGCCTTCGTGGGACAGAAGTATCCTGCAGCAATAGAGCATTTCAAGAAAGCAATCAAGGCGGGACTGAACACTGCCGATGTTCATCTTCGGCTGGGCCAATGCCTAATCCTCGGCAAAAAGGCAGACGACGAAGCAGACTCACGATCGAAGTGCGAAGAGGGAGTCCTCCATCTTCGGACTGCAGTGAGCATGAGACCGAATGGTGAGGAAGATCTTCTTTGGCTTGGGAGAGCGTTGATCCTCTGCCGGTTTCCGGGGGAACCCGACCTGAACAAAGAAAAGACTGAGGAGGCGAAATCACTGTTC
The DNA here is from genome assembly GCA_037446075.1 of Ignavibacteriales bacterium. Classification (GTDB taxonomy): domain Bacteria; phylum Bacteroidota; class Ignavibacteria; order UBA10030; family JAHEZR01; genus JBBIJH01. Next base: position 20,953 of record JBBIJH010000013.1, on the reverse strand, counting down.
CGGAAGATCCTGAGAATCAATCCCGCGAACAAGGATGCAAAGCAAGCTCTAGATCTACTTTGATCATCTATCCCCTCGAAGATTGGTTTCAGTCCCGACAACCTTTGTTTGCCTGTGTTTTGACTCCTTCCTTCTCGCCTCCAACCCGAGAAAACAGTTGCGCTTCTGGGGTTTTTCTTTTATCTTCCCCAAGTATTTTTCCATACGTCGTCCATTCGTCTACCACCTAGAAGGGAACCTCTCATGACTGAACCCGCAGGACGCGAGACATGGGGTACAAGGATTGGCCTCATCCTGGCAGCAGCAGGGAACGCCATTGGCATCGGAAACCTCCTCCGATTTCCCGCTCAGGCAGGGCAAAACGGCGGAGGGGCTTTTATGATCCCCTACGTCCTGTCTCTACTCCTGTTCGGCCTGCCGATCATGTGGGTCGCTTGGACAATTGGTAGATATGGTGGACGCTACGGCCATGGGAGCCTTCCGGGGATGTTCGATAAGCTGTGGAAACACCCGATTGCGAAGTATTTGGGCCACCTCGGGGTTGCTTTGCCTATCGTCTTTTGTCTTTACTACACTTACATCGAAGCATGGTGCCTGGCATACTCTTATTTTTCTCTCACCGGTCAGTATCTGAATACTCCAGGCCATACAGTGGAGTTGGGAGTGTTTCTCGATGAGTTTCTGGGAAGAGCCACTTCACATTCGTACTTCCCCGGTGTCTCGACCGCCCTTGTCTTCCTCATCATCACTGTTGGATTAAACATTTGGGTTCTCGCCCGCGGGGTGGTTCGTGGAATTGAGCTGCTTGCAAAAATCGCCATCCCTCTTTTGATCATCTTCTGTTTCATTCTGGCCGTTCGAGTTATCACACTGGGAAAGGTCGAGGGGTCGGTCCTCGATGGGCTTTCATTTCTCTGGACCCCGGATTTCAGCGCATTGACGAATCCAAACGTATGGATTGCCGCCGCGGGCCAGATTTTCTTTACGCTCTCGATTGGGTTTGGCTCACTTGAATGCTACGCCAGCTATGTTCGAGAGAAGGAGGACATCGCCCTTGCGGGACTTACCACTTCCGCTACAAATGAATTCGTTGAGGTCATCTTCGGAAGCATGATCGCAATCCCGGCAGCAGCAATTTTCTTTGGACCTGGTCAAGTAGTCGAGATTGCCAAAAGCGGCTCCTTCTCCATCGGGATGGTTTCCATGCCGGAAATACTGCGCTCGTTTCCCGGTGTACAGTTCTTTGGCACGATCTGGTTCTTACTACTTTTCTTCGCAGCTTTCACGAGTTCTGTAGCCGTCTGCCAGCCAGTGATGGCATTCTTCCAGGATGAGCTAAAACTAAAGAGGGGCGCTGCCGCTGCAATTGTCGGTCTGATCTGGCTCGTCGGCACTATTCCGGTGATTTACTTCTTCAAGTACGGAGTCCTCGACGAGTTTGATTACTGGGCTGGGACAATTGGGCTGGTAGTGGTGGCTATCATTGAGGTGATCGTGTTCGCTTGGATTTTTGGAATCGAGCGGAGTTGGACTGAGCTTCACCTCGGTGCGCAGATTCAGATTCCAAGGATTTTTAAGTTCATTCTAAAGTACATTACTCCAGTCGCCCTGCTGGCAATCTTCATCGGCTGGGCGCTACAGGCGGACCTCGCTCCAAAGCCTCGCATTATCTGGAACATTGCTGATCGGGCCAGCTATCCAGGAAAATTCCAAAAGCAACCCCCTGCTTCGGTCACAAGTGAGGAGCGGCAGGCACGTCTGCAAGAGATAAAGGTAATTGAGGAACGCGTGTACACGATGGTGAAGAGCACCAAGCGGGACCTTACTGCGTGGGCAGAGGTGGAACTCGGCGCCGATGGGAGTGTTCGTGTAACAGGTTTCGAAGCAGACCCACGGCTTCGCGGTGCTCTTGACGCAGCCGGCTTTGAACGTTGGCTGTCGCTCCAAGGGTTCCGGTACGAGATTCGAGAGGGAGGCAGCCCCGCAGAGCTTCGCCCTGCGAAGGTAACGATCGCTCTGGAAGCGGTTCATCGCGCTCCTTTTATCTGGCTTGCCCGCCTCGTCATGATCGGGTTTGCAGTGATGTTCCTTGTGCTCATAAGAGTCGTCTGGAAAAGTCGTGCAATCGAAGCTGCAACTGGAGGTGTAGCATGAACGCCGGTGCGCTAGTTTTTATGCTCGGGACCTGGGTGTTGATCGTTGCTCTTAACATTTATTGCTTCATGAAAATTCTGAAAAACCAAGGGAAGAGAGAATAAGCGTTGGTGCGTGGTTAACCCTACCACTCTTTTGCCTTCTAGGGGAACCCATTGAAGATCTCCTCTCGTTGAATCTCCCGACTGCAGTTTCCCTCTGGGGGGTTCGGATAGGAAACAATGTGCTTGTGACTGTGATGATTCAAGCATCCTTCTGCAAATCAGCGTAATAACCTCGTCTATGAATGAGCACCTCATTTACTGGACGCCCGCCGCCGGTGTCCTTGGACTGTTGATCGCATTTTCCGTCTTTCTCTACGTCAGAAGGCAACCTGCTGGCTCGGACCGGATGAAAGAAATCGCAGACCAAATCCATCTCGGGGCGATGGCTATCTTAAGGCGACAATATAGCGTCCTGGTCTTTTTCATCCTTATCGTCTTTGGCCTCCTGACGAACTTTATCAGCTGGAGAACCGGGATCACCTTTGTGAGCGGAGCGCTTTGTTCACTCCTCGCGGGCTTCTTCGGAATGCAAGCTGCTACGAAAGCAAATGTTCGCACGACGGAAGCAGCACGCGCACACGGGCAGTCCAGGGCGTTGCTTGTCTCTTTCCTCGGCGGCTCTGTCATGGGACTCGCTGTTGCCAGTCTCGGGCTGATCGGGCTTGGGGTCTACTTTAATCTCTTCGGAAATCCTGAGCATGCCGAGGCCATCAACGGCTTTGCCATGGGAGCGAGCTCAATTGCTTTGTTTGCACGAGTCGGTGGCGGCATTTACACAAAATCTGCCGATGTCGGTGCTGATCTCGTGGGAAAAATCGAGGCGGGAATTCCGGAAGACGACCCAAGAAATCCTGCAGTGATTGCAGACAACGTTGGTGACAATGTGGGCGATGTTGCGGGGATGGGCGCCGATATCTTCGAGTCTTACGTCGGAGCAATGGTGGCTTCCATTGCCATTGCTGCAACAGCGGGGATATCGATCGTTCAAAGTCTCACATATACAGGAACTCCCGTTGATCTCGGCAGACTTGCGTTGATGTCACTTCCCCTCAGTATCTCTGTAGTGGGACTGGTTGCGTCCGTGCTTGGAATCATCTCCGTCAGAGCCCTCAAGAAGCTTGATCCAGCGAAAGTCCTACGCTACTCGACCATCGTCAGTAACATCCTGATGTTAGTCGGAGTGTACTACCTCATCACTCTCATCAGCGTGAACAATAACGTTTTCCTTGCCGTGCTCTCAGGCGCTGTCGCTGGAATGATGATTGGGTGGGCAACGGAATTCTATACCGGCGGGCCGCCGATCATCCGGATAGCAAATGCAACGAAGACTGGCGTGGCGACAAACATCATCGCTGGTCTCGCGACCGGAATGCAAAGCACGATCATTCCTCTCCTGCTCATTTGCGCTGCGATTTTCGTCTCGTACTCTGTGGCGAATCTTTATGGAATTGCCATCGCCGCAGTCGGGATGCTTGCGACCGTTGGGATCACCATGTCAGTCGACGCCTATGGACCGATTGCGGACAACGCAGGTGGAATCTCTGAGATGTCTCATCTGGGGCCTGATGTTCGCAAGATCACAGACCGTCTCGATTCTCTCGGAAACACCACCGCAGCGATTGGAAAAGGTTTTGCCATTGGCTCCGCTGCACTTACAGCGCTGGCTCTCTATGCAGCATACACGCACGCCGTGACGCAAGGCAGGGGTGACCTTATCATCAATCTAACCGATCCGAGAGTCGTCATTGGCTTGTTCATCGGCGGAGCGATTCCTTTCACGATCGCGTCACTGACAATGACGTCTGTCGGGAAAGCCGCATTCAAGATGGTGGAGGAGGTACGACGTCAGTTCAAAGAAATAGTCGGCTTAATGGAGGGCAAGGCGAAGCCGGAGACAGCACGCTGCGTCGATATCAGTGCCCGGGCAGCTTTGAGGGAGATGATCGTTCCAGGGATGCTCGCAGTCATTGCTCCCCCTCTAGTTGGTTTTGGCATTGGACCCCAAGCCTTAGGTGGAATGCTAGGAGGGGCAACTCTTACGGGGGTTCTTCTTGCACTTCTGATGGCAAATGCGGGTGGGGCTTGGGACAACGCGAAGAAGTATATTGAGCGTGGAAACCTTGGAGGCAAAGGCTCGGACGTTCACAAGGCCGCCGTGGTCGGAGACACTGTCGGAGACCCCTTCAAGGATACCTCAGGGCCTTCAATGAACATTTTGATCAAGCTGATGTCTGTGGTTTCTCTTGTGATCGCCCCCCTCCTCTAGCCTCTGTTTCGAAAGGAAACCAAGCCCTCACACTCTGAGGCGAGGCTACTGGCGACCAGCTCCCGAAATAGATTCCGGCAAGTCTTGATGCGACTCCCCAGAAGCACAGTTATTTTCACCTTCCTCTCCCTTTTTGCTTGCGCCCCCACCGTGTACGCCAGCGAAGCGGGTGTGTCGGAAGCACCCGCTGAGCTTTGGATGGTAATTCCCTTCATCCTGCTCCTTGCGAGCATTGCTATTGTCCCCTTCATTAACAGACATTGGTGGGAGAAGAGATATCCTTTTGTATCCTTTCTGCTTGGCGCAATTGTCCTCTTTTTTTATTTGCTCATTTTGAAGAATACCGAGCGTGTTCTTCACACCGCTCATGAGTACTTTAGTTTCATTGTCTTAATCAGCTCTCTGTTTGTCGTAGCCGGAGGCATCCATATTAAAATCCGAGGGAGATCGACGCCGCACAGCAATGTGCTACTGCTGTTGGTTGGTGGGGTTGCTTCGAATCTTCTCGGTACGACGGGCGCCTCGATGGTCCTCATCCGGCCGTACCTGAGAGTGAACCGATACCGCCTGCGGACGCACCACATCGTCTTCTTTATTTTCATTGTGAGCAACATGGGAGGCGCTCTGACGCCCATCGGCGACCCGCCCCTCTTTCTGGGATACCTGCGCGGGATTCCATTCTTCTGGGTGTTGGAGAATGTCTGGTACATCTGGGCCCTTGCCCTCGCCATCGTGCTGACGATGTTCTACATCATTGACCGAGGGTCTTACCTTCACCTGACGCGGACAGTACGAGAAATTGCGGAGCACAGAGGGGAAGAAGCGGAGTTAGCGGGCCCGCATAACATCATATTTCTGGCGACGATCCTTGGTGCTGTTTTCGTTCAAAAGCCGCCTCTCGCGCGAGAGGCGATCATGATCACTGCAGCCGCGGCTTCCTACTTCACGACGCGCAGGGAGATCCACGAGAAGAACGAGTTTAACTTCATCCCAATCAAAGAGGTTGCGATTCTCTTTGCCGGGATCTTCAGCACGATGATTCCCGCGCTTCAGTGGCTGGAAGTCAATGCAGGCGTAATAGGGATCCGCTCCCCCGGGCAATTCTACTGGGGATGTGGGGTTCTCTCTTCCTTACTCGATAACGCTCCGACGTATCTGAATTACCTGAGCGCTTCCATAGGGCTTTTTGTCAATCATGAGATGATCGCACAGATTCAGGTTTTGATCAGAACGCACGGTTCATCGACGGCGTTTGCTTCCGGAGCGCATGCCGAGGAGATCCGTAACACATTTCAGACTCTCATGCGGTATCATGCCGATCTTGTGGTGTCGGGACACGTTCCTATTGAAGACATCCAAGTCTCCTACCTCCTCGCGAATCATCCGGTTTACATCAAGGCAATTAGCATCGCGGCAGTCTTTTTCGGGGCTGTCACGTATATCGGAAACGGTCCGAACTTCATGGTGAAAACCATCTCTGAACATCTTGGAGCGAAGTGCCCGACTTTTTTCGGCTATGTCGGAAGATACGCAATTCCGGTGCTCTTACCGGTGTTTATCCTTGTGTGGTGGTTATTCTTCCGCAACGCACTCTAAGGTGCAAGAGACACCGATTCCAAACTCGGTAGCGAACGAACATGCAGACCCTCCCAGATCAAGATCGAAGAGTTGAATTCGCCCGCCGACTCGGTTTTACCACCGCCGTCATGCTTGTGGTCGGATCGATCATAGGATCTGGTATTTTCAAGAAGCCGGCCGTGATGGCAGCTCAGCTCGGATCAGGGGAATTGCTGATCGCTGTGTGGGTGATTGCAGGAGTGATGACGATGTTCGGCGCTCTGACGCTGGCAGAGATCGCGGGCATCATCCAAGCACCGGGAGGGCAGTACGTATTCTTCAATCGGATTTACAATCGCTTCGTCGGATACTTATATGGCTGGTCAACATTCTCTGTGTACCAGAGCGGATCGATTGCGGCAATTGCGTATATCTTCGCGGAGTACTTCGGATACTTCTTTCCTCCCTTCCGGCTCTCCCCGGCACTCGAGGCAATCCATCTTCACATCCCCGGTGTCGGGGACATCTTTCCCCTTGCCCATTTCGGGACGAAGACGGTGACGATCTTATGCATCATGTTTCTGACTACTGTGAATTACTTCGGCGTTCGGTTCGGGGGCCTTGTGCAGGTAACTTTCACATTCTTAAAGGTTGCAGCGATTGCCGCCATTATTCTTCTCGGTTTTCTGCTTGGTCACGGCTCCTTCGAACACTTCATCTCAGTCGGCCCGCGCACCTCAAACGCCGGTTGGCTCGGAGCGATGTTGGTGGCGATGTCCGGGGCATTCTGGGCCTATGACGGATGGGTGAACATCACCTACGTTGCTGGCGAAGTGAAAGAACCGCAGCGCATCATCCCCCGTGCCCTCTTCGTCGGGACTGCAATCGTGATCACGGTCTATGTGCTGACGAATCTCGCTTACCTCTACGTTCTGCCGATCGATATGATGGCGAAGTCCCAGCTCGTCGCTGCCGATGTTGCAGAGAAGTTTCTCAGTCGCTATGGTGGAGCTTTCGTCTCGGCTTCGGTGATGATCTCGACATTCGGAACGGCAAACGGCACGATTCTCGCCACCGCCCGGGTCTACTACGCGATGGCGAAGGAGCGACTCTTCTTCCGCAAGATGGAGTACATCCATCCACGGTATCGTACGCCAGGACCTTCACTTTTCTTGCAGGGAATCTGGGCATCGATCCTCACGCTCAGCGGAACGTTTGACCAGATCACGGACCAGCTCATTTTCGTAGCCTGGATCTTCTACGCACTGAGTGGAGCAGGGGTTTTCATTCTTCGGAAGAAGATGGCTGACACCCCGCGCCCCTATCGGGTCTGGGGGTATCCAGTCGTTCCCGCTTTCTTTGTTGCTTTCGCGACAGTTTTTGTTTTCTATACACTGTATTCCGACGTCACGAGCTTCTCCCGTGGTGAGACTCCTTTGATCAACTCTGTCATGGGCCTGATCTACGTGGTCATTGGCATCCCCGGATACATTTACTGGAACCGGAAGCGAAAAACTCAACAGCGAGAGTCCTTATCCACTTGATTTCTCTGAGGCCCGAATGAACATCCCAATCCGCAAAATGCCCCTTCATCGAAAAATCCTTCTGGCCCTCGTTCTTGGGGCCATCTTTGGGGCGCTGTTCAACATTAGTAAGTACAAACTGGACATCACATACCGCCAGGCCACAGAGCAGAAATCTGCTACTATTGAAACATGGGAAAGGATTGACTTTTTCCGATCGGATCAGGCAGCGCCGGTGGCAAGTTTTGGAAAGGAAGACCAGTTGAAGCTCCTCCAATGGTATAGAGGACTCGAGAACAAGGAGAAGCAATCGCTGATAGCGAGGGTGACTTGGGGAGACGGGCGCACGGAGATTCGATTTACGGAAGTTCAGTCGATCGAGAAAGTGAAGACGATCGCCGTTGTTATCCGGCCTATTGGAACACTCTTCATTCGCCTTCTGATGTTCATCGCGATCCCCCTGGTTCTTGCCTCTTTGATCGTCGGCGCAGCAAGCCTTGGAGACATCAGAAAAGTGGGGCGGATCGGTGGGAAGACGCTGGCCCTGTACATGGTGACCACCGCTGTCGCGATCACCATTGGACTGGTAATGGCAAACATCATCAAGCCTGGATTCCGCCTCTCTGCCGAGTCCAGCGAGAAGCTCATGACGGAGTTTCAGCCGGACATCCGCGCAAAGATTCAGCAAAAGACTGCTATCAGCATGATTGATACGATCATCAACATCGTACCGCAGAACCCCATCAATGCACTAGCCAGCGGAGACATGCTGCCGATTGTTTTCTTTGCCGTCATGGTCGGCTTGACTCTCACGCTCGTGCGAAAGGAAAAGTCAGACCCCGTCGTTTCCTTCTTCGATGGTTTCAGCGATACGATGATCCAGATGGTCCACCTTGTGATGAAGATCGCGCCGTTTGGCGTCTTTGCCTTGATCTCCGCCACCGTTGGAGAATTCGGGTTTGATATTCTACAGACTTTACTCTGGTATGCCGTGACCCTGATCATCGGCTTTGTTCTCCATCTGCTGATAGTGTACTCCAGCATCGTGAAGTTCCTTGGCAGGATGAATCCCTTGAAATTCTTTCGCGGGCTACGAGAGGCCATGCTCATTGCCTTCAGTTCCAGCTCCAGTGCAGCAACGCTCCCCGTCAACATGGAATGCTGCGAGAAGAATCTGGGCATCCCCAAGCAAATCACGAGCTTTGTCCTCCCACTTGGCGCAACGATCAACATGGACGGAACGGCGATGTATCAGGGAGTGGCGACGGCCTTCATCGCCCAGGTGTATGGGCACGACTTGACGATCGCTGAGCAGCTCACCGTCGTCCTCACCGCGACGCTCGCATCCATCGGCACCGCTCCTGTGCCCGGCGTCGGTCTCATCATGCTCATCATCGTCCTGCGCTCCGTGAACGTCCCCGAGGAAGGAATCGCCCTCATCCTGGGGATTGACCGGATACTCGACATGTGCAGAACGGTGCTCAACATCACCGGAGATGCTGCCTGTGCCACGGCAATCGCAAGAACCGAGGGGGTACTGGGTGAGCCTTCTGCTGAAGCGATCTCCTCTTAAAGCAAAAGGCCGTCACAATGGACGGCCTTTGGACGTTACTACCGCAAAGGCCTCAGAAGTCTAGACCAAGTGAGAAGTAGTACTTCGGCGGGCTGAATCCACTCCCAAGGAATTGCCATCCCACGTCGAACCGAAGAAGCATAGAGAGGACGTAGATACGAGCTCCAAGGCCGGTGCCGATCAAGAGGTCTTCAGTAACGACATCACCCTCCTTGTTCCGAGTAAAAGCACGGTAACTCTTCGAGTCCGTCCAAGCGCTCCCCATATCGACGAACGCGACCCCACTGATGTTCTGAAACGCAAGGGGCAATGGCCCTGCCAAGAAATACTTTAGCAATGGATAACGCAGCTCCATGTTCAGGAGTCCGTATTTGGAGCCGCGCTTCGCATTGTAATTGTAGCCTCGCAAGGGAAGAACGGGCGTCAGGAACGCATAGTCCTCCGGCTCTGTGATTGGGATTTGATCATTCTCGAACTCGCGGTTAATCCATCCCTCCGTCCCGCCGATGATAAACTTCTGGGCATTTCGTCCAAAGCTCGCTGCCCCCGCGACGCGGAAGGCAAAGACATATTCTCTCCCAAGCCGGAGGTAAGTCCGATAGTCTCCCGCTATCGTGCCGAAACTCAACGATTCATCCGTAATTTTCAGAGATCCGAGGCCAGTAAGTTCATAGCGTGAGCCGTTCGTAGGAGAAATCGCTCCCCACAGGACATTGTCATGGACAAGGGACACCGCTGGCATTACGACCGTTCGCCGCGGTGTCGGGATAAAAGGGACATCCATGTTGTCTCGTGCAAGGTTGAACCAGGCGAGAGCTAAATCCACCCGATTGAATTTGTCAAACGGACGAGACGCATAGAGACTAACTCCATACTGGCGGAACCGATACAAGCTGGTGCCGGGGAAATCGACATCGTTCAGGAAGAGAAATCGCGCGCTATGGTATATCTCGACCCCGTAATCTGTCCGAGCGGGTAAGTAATAGTATGCAAGAGCGTAATCACTATTCTTGAGGTCGAGGAGAAGATTCGTGAGGAAGTAGATCTGATGATTCCCGAGCATATCACTGAAGGCCATTTGAGTTGTCCCCTGCACCCCATAGAACGTACTGTACCCCGCATTTCCATAGACGATATCAGGGGAGAAGGAAAGCTTGTATTTATTGACCTTGTAATTTCCATACTCGTCCAGATTTCCCTCCACCTTAAAAAGATCCTTTCTCTTCACAGCGCTGGAGGTGTCGTCCGTGAATTTCTCCGCAAATACATGGCTGCGGAAATCGATCCGAACCCCCTCCCCATACAGTTTCGTCGTGTCCTGATGCTCAGGAATCGGCGAGACTTCAGTACTCTTCTCACCCTGCACAGCGATTTCTTCCTTCTTCCTCTCCGAACCTTCCGTGGAAACAAGTTGCGCGCGTCTCTTGATGTATTCTGCTGGCTCGAGTATGTTTACGGCAAGCTTTTTATCAAAAGGAGCTTTCAGCAAGAATATGTCAAACCCGGACTCTGTCATTGAAGAGAAAGCGAGCTTGCTTCCGTCTTTGGAAAGCGACAATTGATAGATCCCGTTCAGGGAATTCGTCACTGGCCGCTCCTCCTCCGTCGTCAGATCCCTCTCATAGATGTTGCTAATTCCATTGCGGTCTGATATGAACAAGAGCTTACCTCCATCGGAAGAAACGACAGGAGAAGTCTCATTACTTCTCGGCTCGTGAGTAATCCGCTTTATTTCCTGGGTCTCGATATTAATCGAATAGATATCGAGCTGCGTGAAGTCATACTTCTGCATTTTGAAATTCTTTGACAGTGCGCTCGAGGACCTGCCCTCCCTTTCCGCCAGCGTGGGGGGCCCTGCAGTGAGATAGTCGCCTCGGTCGGAAACAAAGTAAATGACCTTTCCATCCGGAGCCCAGCCAATATCTTTGCCAAAATATGGGCCGATGTCGCTGAAGATGTCGTTGGTGAGGTTCTTCAGTGTCTTGGAGACAAGGTCGTACACGTAGATGTCTGTTTGAGGTGTTTTCAAACCGACAAAGGCAATCTTATCTCCCACCGGAGACCAATCGACCGAGAAAATCCCATCGAGACCAAATTCCAATTTCTCCCGGTTTCCCTTGTCCACATCGACTATAAAGATAGCATCCTGCTCACCGCTCTTTGCAGAGAGAGCGATCCGCTGTCCATCCGGCGACCAGGTAATTCCCGGTGTGAGGAGGTGAAGCTCTTCGAAATCCTTCGTCCGCTGACCTTTTACCGCCTTCCCGAGTATCTTCCCGTCTAAGGTGGACATGAGGAAGACATCGAAGTAATCGTCCCGGTCAGAAATGAACGCGATGCGATCACCCTGGGGAGAAATCGCCGGGCTTGAGTTATAGAAGTTGCTGCTTTTCGTGTGATTGGTGAGGCGTCTGGCGAATACCGATGGATCCTCCCGCTTCGCGATGTCGGGCCAATAGAGAACCTTCTGTTCTTTCTGCCACCGTTCAGAAAGCTCCTGCACGCTGAGTCCGATCGTACTCCGGAATCCTTGCTCAACACTCTTTGTCCCTCTGATTCGGTTGAGGATCTCTCCGATCTTCTGCTCTCCATATTTGTTTGCGATATACGACCAAACGGCCTGCCCACCCCGATAGGCAAAATATCCACTGAGATAATCGATCGGCGGAAGCTTCCCTGTAATCGTCGCGTCCCGCAAGAACATGTCAGAGTTGGAATCCCAATTCAGCGCTTCGTACTCCGCCAGACCTTCGTTAAACCAGAGGGGCAACTGCAAGCGGATGTTGTTCGTAATGATCGATTGAATCGAGCCGCCGTAGAACATGTCATTCAGAACCGCGTGCACAAGCTCGTGGTGGATGACGTGTCGGAACTGACGATAGCTTCCTTCGAACGGTACGACGATCCGGTTCTTGAACAACTCCGTGACGCCCCCAATCCCTTCCTCTAAGTATTCCTGCACAACATTGGTCTGTTGAAAGTCATTGTGGGAATTATAGACGATGATTGGGATTCGGTTGGTGATTTGATATCGGAAATTCTTCTGGATGGAAGCAAGAGCTGACTCCGCCACATCCGCGGTGAATTCGGCAATGTACTGTCCACCGTCGGTAAAATAGACGTCGAAATGGTCGGACTGGATGTAGAAGTAGCCAAAGTTCTTGTACTGAACCTTGTTCTTCCCGAAGACACCCGTCTGGGCACTAGCAAAGGAAGAGAACAAGAGAAGCGCGACTACCGACGCCACGAGCTTGGATTTCATGATCGTCCCTTTCTGGTAGAAAAAACCTGCCCCGCGAGTCTACGCTCGTTAGGAAACCATCTCTGACTAAAAGTACGTAAACTGAAGACGAAAGGCAACTCTCCCCCGACTCTTAGACCCCGAAAAGTTCAACAAGTTTAGTGAAATGAGAGTTTCCCGCCTGGAGGAAAGTCTCTTGGGGGAACCTACGAAATGACGCCTTCGATAAAGAAAGGATCGCGAGGCGGAGAGCCTACTCTGCTCACTCCACCAACACAAAATCAATTTCCCGTTCCTCCGGATCGACCCGAACTACCTGCACCCAAACTTCATCGCCAAGTCGATAGCGTTTCCTAGTGTGCCGTCCGACTAATGCATACGATTTCTCGTCGTAAACGTAGTAGTCGTCCTCCATGTCTCTGACGCGAACCAGGCCCTCGACCAGGAGTTCTGCTAGCTCGACAAACAACCCGAAGTTTGTCACTCCCGAAATTATCGCCTTGAACTGGTCACCCAGGTGTCGCTTCATGTACTCGACCTGCATCACCTTCACCGACTCTCTCTCGGCCTCTATCGCCCTTCGCTCCATTTCAGAAGATTGCTCGCAAATCTCAGGAAGACGCCTGGCCAGCTCGGCCTTCCGTTCGCTGCTCATTCCCCTCGAGTATTCACACAAGAGCCGATGAACGACGAGGTCGGGATATCGTCGGATCGGGGAAGTGAAGTGAGTGTAGTAGCGGAATCCAAGACCAAAATGCCCAATGTTTTTCTCGGAGTAGATCGCCTTTGCCATTGACCGGATGGCCACGTCGTTAATAAGATACTCCTCAGGTGTTCCCTTCACCGACTCAACTAGCTTTTGGATTGCTTTTGCACTCACTCCATCGACATGAAGCTTGTAGCCAAACCTTGCCACAAAATTAGCCAAGTCTCTGATTCTTTCCGGGTCGGGCAGGTCGTGAACGCGATAGATGAACGGGCGGCGATGATCTCCTTTTCGCAGACCACCGATATGTCGTGCAACGGTCTGGTTCGCCAGCAGCATGAACTCTTCAATCAAGCGGTGGCTGTCCATCCGGATTTTCTTAATGATCTCCTGGGGATAGCCCTCTTTATCGAAACGAAATTTTGTCTCCACTGTCTCGAAATCGATCCCGCCCTCTCGAAGCCTCTTACGGAGAAGAAGCTGGCTAAGGCGATGCATTTCCTTAAGGACAGCTGAAAATTCCCCTTTCCCCGTATCGAGGATTCTTTGAACTTCCTCATAGGTGAATCTCTTTTTGCTGTTAATCACACTCTTCTCAATCCGGTAATCTCTAACCACTCCTTCTTTATCTATGTTCATTAGAACGGAGTATGTGAGTCGATCCACATGAGGCTTCAGGCTGCAGATGTCGTTCGAGAGTTTTTCTGGAAGCATGGGAATCACTTCATTGACGAGGTAGACGCTTGTTCCACGCCTGCATGCCTCCCGATCGAGAGCGCTATTTTCTTCAACGTAGTGGCTCACATCAGCAATGTGGACGCCGAGTTCGCAAGTTCCATCACTTCCTGCGGTAAGTGAGATGGCGTCGTCGAAATCTTTCGCGTCTTCTGGGTCGATTGTGAAGCATGTTAACTCCCGAAGGTCGAGCCGGTGATGGTACTCATCCGGGCTAATAGCAACGGGGATTCCCTTTGTCTCCCTGAGCACATCGGACGGGAAGTGTGTCGGAAGTTCAAACAAACGGGCGACAGAAAGAACTTCCACGTCCACCTTTCCTGCGGGGCCGAGTACCTCCACCACCTTCCCTTCCGGGTTCAGGTGCTCGGATCTCCATGGCTCCAGACTTATGACGACCTTGTCACCGCGATGCGCCCCCTGCAGATGCTCTCTGGAAACATAAATATCCCGGGCGATTTTTGGATCATCCGGTACAACAAAGTGGAAGTTCTTACTTCTTTCCAGCCGTCCCGTGATGGTTCTTCGCCCGCGTTCGAGAACCTCTACGATTTCTCCCTCCAGTCTTTGCTCACGTCCTTCTCGGTTTGGGCTCCAGGCTCTGGCAAGCAGAGACACGGCAACGAGGTCGCCGTCGAGAGCAGTCCCGAGGAATCGTGAGTTCACGTAAATCTCTCGCGGCTTCGGCTCTTCTGTTCTGACAACCCCAAAGCCTTTCCGCGTCACCTCCATTCTACCAATCATCCTAGACTTTCCCATTGCCTTCCCAAATCGCTGATGCCTTCCACGGTTGATCTCCCGATCGTGGACAAGCCTGTGAAGCAGCTGCCGGAGTTCCTGATATTCCCTCTCCTCTCGAATGCCAAGTTTTCGAGCGATGTCTTTCGTTTTGAAATACGTCCCGGACTGTTCGCGCAGGAGAAGGAGTACTTTTTCCTTCAATCTCTCCATTCTCAGAAACTGATGCGGTAGTACACGCGGGCGCCGTTGGTAAGTTTCTTCTCATCTGTGGCGTAGCTGGAGCCTTCGACCTTCCGCTCCAGTTCAATGATGAGATCCTCTAACGCAGGAGCGCCGATAATGGGACCCACGGGCATTTGAACACTAACGTTTGCATTCCCAATATCACTGAAGACGCGGCCGCCGAAGCGAATCACAGTCCGCCCAATTTCTCCCGTGACGCGGAGATCGGCGGACTCGTATACGCTGCCTCCACTGTAACTCAGTTCCGCTTGGCGGATAAATCCACCCACCTCCCGGCGCAGAAAATCCGTGAGAACACCCGAGAAAAGAGATGAGGTCACACCCGTGATAACTGTCGAGGTAACGGAAGCTCCCAGACCCGCGGCAATTTGACTTCGCTCTGGCGTGGTGAGATCGTCGCGGAACTTCCCCGAGACGATGAAGGCAATTGCATCGGACTGAACATCCCCGGGCCATTCTTGTCCATCCACAGTCATCGCAACGGCCAGCTTCGGTGCAACGCGCGTACCCGTGATCGTTAACGTTATCACGACTCGCTGCTCCTTCCCACCTCTCGGTAAAGAGGATCCAAGGGTATCTGTGGGAGGACGCTGGCGAAACCCTTCGTACTTTGCGGTGATGTCCATCTCAGGGTTTGTCAGGGGGCCGGAGAATTTCAGCTTCCCTGTCGCATCAAACCTCTTATAGAAGTAATAGTACGATCGAGGCGCGGCCTCGACGTCGCCAATGAATCGAGTGCCGAACTCGTCTTTCACCATCAGAAGCTTCCCTCGGATCTCCGAGAACAGCTCCTCACCCGTAGAGTAGGCGAAGATCATCCGCAGCTGGGTCGGACCATCGGTCTCAATGGATACATCAGCTCTCGTCCCCGCGATGAGCCTGTCGAAAGAGCTCTTCCGAGGCCGTGGGGCCACCTGTTCTCTTTTTTCACTGCTCCCCCGGAAGAGTAACTCCTGAGCGAGCGTGTCGACAACTTCTGGTTGGGCAACTGGCCGAGAAGTGTCGTCGATGATCGTGTAGGTGTAAGACTGAGTGGGCAGGACCGACGGCAAGAATGTAACGGGTGGGAAAGTAATCGACATCGTCCTTATGAGCACGGAACCGGTCAGAGAGGAATGGTCAAAGGTTCCAGAATACCGAAGCCCAGCGGGTCCGATCGAGACAATGAGGTTCCCAAACGGCATTGAGGTGCTTTGCCGCACAGTTTCCTTGAGCATCAGGAGCTGACCTTTTGCTGAGAGATCGAACGATTCAATATAGAGGGGCTTCACCGAGAGTTCCCCTGACACCGTCAGCCCGCTAGCTTCTTCGTCCTTCGGGTCGCTGCGAAAAACGAGCTTCGGGATCAGGATCTTCTCTTCTTTCGGCTCCAGTGAACCTGAGACATAATAGCGAAGCCCATTGGGGGCGAAAACAAATTTTCCATTCTCAAGATTGGCGGATCCCCACCACTTTGGCTTTTGCGTTGTACCGCCGAGCCGTACGTCGGCGCTTAGCTCTCCCTCGAGTTCATCGAAAACCGGAATGAACGGATCCAGTAACTGAAGGCGGAATTCTCTGGCCTGGACTTGAAGATCCAATTCTCCCTCGGGGAAGCGAGTCTCCACTGCTGTCAAGGCGAGATCGATCGGCAATGCACCGGTGATCAATAGTTCTGGAGCGCCTCGTTCCTTGGAAAGCGAATGAAGTTCTATGTTGACATTCGACTTCTTCTCCGAGTATCTGAAATCAGCTCCGAGATTTCCGAAGGAGACTGCTCCATACTTGAGGTTCTCCATCTTCGCCCTTACCGTGATCGTTGGGTCATGGAGGAGGCCATCCACCTTCGCCTCGATTGCTCCGACCCCGGTAAGTTTCCTTGGCTCCCCTGGCGGTAAGAAATAGTAGAGATCGGAAACTCCCAGATCTTGTATCCTTGCCTCAAGCGTTATTTCGCGATTTGCACGAAGACCGCCCGAGAGATGGAGACGTGCCGCACCGTGACCCATTTCGAGATCCTCGACGGCTAGCCCGGCGCTATCGACCCTCACGGTGATCGGTGCCCGGTTGTCCCAGTAGTATCCCCGGTAATCGAGCAACAAGTTGTTCACCTGCCAGACATAGCCTGCAGAAGCGACATCGACATTGCCATTTGTTTCGATGCTCAACACCGAATCGATCACGCCGCGCAGATTGAACGATCCTATTCCACCTGCATAATCAATGGACGCGCCGAGGTTTGTGAACCGAAGTCCATTCAAAACCCATGTGGACGCAGAAGCGTCGATGCGGGATTTCATCCCATCGAGGACGTTTTGTTGTGTGAGGTGATCCAATTCCAAGCTCACGTTCGTTCTTGCTAGGAGAAGCTTTGTATTCTTCCCCCGATAGACAAAGTTCTCCACTGTGGAGTTAACCCCTAGTAGAAGATCGCTCGCGTCACCCACGACGAAACCCTTTACGGATCCCTTCCCGTCGAAATCGTCCTCGCCAAGGAATAACGCAACCGGCGTTAAGTCTTTGACGCTGATGTCATACGCGAAGTCAAAATATGCCGATGGGAGAGCAATGACCGTCGATCGCGGCCCCAATCCGGAACCTGAGCCACGTCCGAGAACGGCCGTTCGAGTTGTGTCAAAAAACGGCAGGCGTTCCTTTAGTGACCGCAGAACATTCCCGACCTGATACTTTACCAGTGAGTAAAATGACTTCAACTGAAAAGCTCCCTCGATCCGTGCATCCAAGATCGGGGATTCGACGACTATTGTCTTCGACTCACGCCGCTGCTGATCCATCACAAGTTTGACCGCCGGACCTTCGAACTTGCGCCCCCGGAAAGTAGATTCCCTAAAGTTCAGTTCCATCATCCCGCTGACGAGATCAAAATCTCCACCCCTTCCGCTTACGCGAAAGCTTCCACTTAGATCGCTCTCGTGCCGTTTTTCACGAGTCAGCAGTGCGAGATCGACTTCTGAGAATTCTCCAGAGAACTCATAGGCCGGGGCCGTCTCGTCACGGAGATCCACTGCTGCTTTCAACTGTGCAAAAGCACCATCGATCCGCACAGATGCTTCGCTCGTGAGGCGCTGCCCCTCCACCGCAACCGAGACGCGGGAATCGCCGAAGAGAAATTGAGAGAATCGGGAGGAGCCCACCATCAGATCTGCTTTCAAGCTCAAGTCCCTCACGGTCATACCTCTTCCGGAGATTTCACCCGAGCTATTCAGGCTGCTCGAATCCTCTCGGGCACTGAGGAAAGGAGCAAGGTTCAACCTTCTTGTCACGAATCGCGCCTGATATTCTGGCAGGGGACCGCTCAGGGTCAGCCGCCCGGTTGCTTCAGCTGTTCCGAATGCGTTCAGATCCACTTTGATGTTCGCTTCAAAGTCTCTTAGCGCGCCCTTGAAATGCCCGTCCAGTTTCGCTGCACCAAGATGTGCAAGCGGAGTAAGGTGAAGCGACGGGAGAGAACGTTGAACTTCTGAAAGCTCCGCAGAGGACACTTGGATCGTGAGGTCGAATCGACGCCTCTTCGAGTCGAGGGCTTCCTGTACGAACCCCAAAATCCGCAGCTCGGATTCCGCTGTCTGGACGTTGCACTGCTCCACCCGGAGTTGACCAAGGGTTCCGCCGAGAACAGCCCTCAGCGAAATAGTCCCACTGAGCATCAGCGTACCCGGGATGAACTTCTGCAATTCACCCAGATTGATGCGAGGCGCGTCGAACTCAAAACGACACCGCTGATTGCGAAGAGTCTGGGAATTGAAAGCTCCATGGAGGTCAAGACTGTCAATCTCCGCCTCTACCTTCACAGTGGATCCCGTGGTCACAAGAGAGAAATCCTTGATCTGTGCCTTCCGCTTTGTATAACTGAGATCTGCTGAGAATTTCTCAACCCCCATTTCAAAACTTGGAGACTCTGCACTAAACGCACGAATCGTCACCTGGGCTTCTGCGGCCGATACGGCCGCTGAGATGAGAGCATCCACATTGCGCAGCTCGACACGCGCATAAGGATTCCTTTTTTCAGGAGCCATCTCACTCAACGGGGCTGCTGTCTCCAACCTCGTCGAATCAACGATGCTTAGTTCTCCATCCACGACCTCGAAGGATTGCAACTCAAGCTTCCAAGGGAAAATCCCCGTAGGACGGGCTGTCTCGGCCTTTGTCTTCAACAGGCGCTGAACATTCCACTCCCCATCCTTCGGCCGATGGAGGGAGACTTTCGGACGAAGAAGGACGAACCTAGCGAGAGCTATATGCTTCTGGAAAAGTTCGAGAGGGTTATAGCGAAGTTCAATAACGTCGGCGGTGAAAAGGTCGCGCCCATCGATGGAAAGCGAGGCGCCGCTGATCGTCAGACCTGTAAAAAGACTACCGTGGAAATCGCCAAGGGAAAGAGTTGCATTCGTATTGCGTTGGGCAGTCGTGAGGAGATAGGTTCGCAGCCAATCACGAAAAATCCTCGTCTGCGTAAATCCAAGGGAGAGCAGGATAAGGAGAACAAAACCCAACGCCGCGAAGAGGAGTATTTTCCATCCCTTTTTCACTTTTTTCTCAACTCAAAAAAGGCCTCTGCTCGGCCTCAACCGCTACCAAAGCCCTTCACAATTCTCTCGATGATGCCAGTTGAAGACCGATTTGGGATTAGCGGGATGGTACGAACCACGCCACCAGCACGTTCAACGATCTCTTTTCCAACAACTTCCTGCAGGCTCCAGTCCGCACCTTTGACAAGAACGTCAGGTAGAAGTGACTCAATCATGGCGCGGGGGGTGTCATCTTCAAAAAGAGCGACGTAGTCAACCGGCAACAGATTTGAAAGAATGTACGCTCGATCTTCCTGGGGAACAATGGGGCGGTTTTTCCCTTTAATCCGACGCACGGAATCATCACTATTGAGGCCTACAAAGAGGACATCGCCGCAGCGTTTCGCCTCGTTGAGGAACTCCACGTGCCCCCGATGCAGGACATCGAAACACCCGTTGGTGAATACTACCTTCTTTCCTTGAAAGCGGAGTGAGTTTCGGACCGACACCAGTTCTTCCAGATCTACAATGCGACCCATCGTCTTTCAGGACACAGTGTCTCTCAGCACGGCTGAAAGGAGAGCTTCTTTCCTGATGGGAACAATTCCTACCTCTTCGCAAACAACACCGCCTGCATAATTCGCCAGCGCAGAAGCTTCTCGGATACTTGCGCCACTTGCCAACGCGACGGTGAGTGTTGAGATGACCGTGTCCCCAGCTCCCGAAACATCTGCAACTTCTCTTGCCCGGGTTGGGACGTGAGTTACCGAGCCGTCGTTTTCAAAAAGAGTCATCCCCTTTTCGCCGCGTGTGAGGAGGACGTAGTGTGCCTCAAGCCGTTTCAGTAGAGTATCCCCAGCTCTTCGGACGGAAGCTTCATCCACGAGTCGGATTCCCATCACCTCTTCTACCTCTTTCCGGTTCGGCTTAAAGACCGTGACCCCCCGATATTCAAAAAAATTATTAAACTTTGGATCAGCAGTGACCACCTTGTCGTGCTCCTTTGCGAGGCTGATGATGCGCTTGATCAAACTCTTGACGATTACACCCTTGTCATAATCTTCGATGATAATTCCGTCCACACTATGAATCTGCTGGGTCAAGAGTTCCATAATCTTATGTTGAAGTGTGTGGGAAATCTCCGTCTTCACCTCGCGATCAATTCGGACGACGTGCTGGTGGTGTGCAATCACCCTCGTTTTCACTGTAGTCGGGCGCGTCTCGTCTCCGAGCAAGCCATAGGTCGCCATTCGATGTTCAAGCATGAGGTTGCGGAGAAGATCAGCGCTGTTGTCTTTTCCAACCACGCCAATCAACAGCGGCTCTCCGCCCAAGGATTTGATGTTATGAGCAACATTCGCAGCCCCACCCAGACGTGCCGATTCGGATTCAATCTCCACCACGGGCACGGGAGCCTCGGGAGAAATCCGCCCCACGGATCCCCAGAAGTATCGATCCAGCATCACATCGCCGACGACGGCGACTCTCCTGCCGTTAAAGCGCTCGAACAGTTCTCGCAGACGAGCTTCAGTGAAATTTACCATGAAATCCTCTGCCGGGTTCCATCAAAAGATAGAGAGTAATCAAGTCAGAAGCAAGGAATGGGCCTCACGAGTTTACCTATGCCGGTTTCCATAAATTTAAGGCCGTGATGAAGGCACA
>JBBIJH010000012.1:25430-32503 GCA_037446075.1 Ignavibacteriales bacterium | reverse complement strand
GGCCGAATCGATGTGCCTGAGGACGCGCAGCTCGACGGACCCGAGACTATCGGGTGGGTCCTGAGATTTCACTCCGGCAGTCGCCAGAAGGGTGCTAGTGGCGAGATGCGTGGGGAGGAACTGTTTCTTCTCCGCAAGTCGCTCTCTGAAGGCAAGCACATAATCGTTCTTCGAATCTAGGCCGTACGCTCGTTCAACTTCCTCGAACGCCTTCTCGTACTGCCCCGCCTTCAAGAACTTATCAGCTCGCTTGAGGTGCTCACCGACCAACTTACGAATCTCATGTCGTCCCGCTTCGTCCGTCCAGTCCATCTCGCCTCTCACTGATCAAAGTGTGTTGGATGAAAATACACTTCTGCGTGGAAGGTATCGAATCAACAAATGATTGTCAATAAGAAATCAAAAAAAATTTTTGATAAGGGAGATGAGTGCACATAGGTAAGGATTCCTCGGAGAATGCATCAAGCCTGATCAAGGAATTTTCTTTTTGACATGATAGCTCATCACACTGAAGGGTAAATCATGATCGGATTTCACCGGTCACGCGACTTGCACGGATAAGTCATGCTTCGAATTCGTTCACTCAGATTCTCTTCTCTTAGAGACCGAAGGGCCGTAAGGACTGAATGTCCTCCCACGTCGATGAAGCAAACTGAAAAGTCACGATGGACACAAATTCTGAGATCCTGATTTTCTCTTGTTAGGGACAGGATGCCCGCGATGATTCCCTGCCGATAATCCTCTGCAGGGTAGAGCTGGCAACGCCGAGGATTCGGTTCGGAAGACCTTGTACTTCAGAAGCTCCTTTAATTGTAACCTGGAACGCATACCCTGCGACTATGGACACGGGGACTGAAGCCGTGTTTGAATTCTTAAATGTGTCAAAAGGCTTGATTGTTCAGTCCGTTTTTGTTATATTTTTATTGTATCTTCCTTATCGAGTCAAGCTCTCAAGTGAGATCCCAAAGGAAATTGTCACAACGACCTAAATATTTTCGCCATGCTTGCCCCTCCTGCGGCAGAGAAGGGAAGATGGAGTTCGTGGGAGAGATGCCGGCTGAAGTGGAGGGAGAGTCTTCGGGAAAGGTCTGGTATCGCTGTCCAAAATGTCGCCAGGCCTTTCTTTTTGACTTGGTGGCGCTCGAAAAGGAGCGCGAGTCTTCGGCGCTAAAGCTCCAGCCAAAGGATTGTACGGAGTACGTACCGACAAAGACTTTCAGTCTTGGGGAGGCAATCTTTCACAGCGAGTGGGGTGATGTTGGAAAAGTGAAGGCGAAAGAGAAGACCTCCAGCGGTGCGCAGGCGATCGTCGTATCGTTCGAGAGACTCGGTGAGCGCCGGCTCATTGAGAATCTCAGGATAGAAGAAACTTCCCCTCTGGAAAAGCCGGCTGGGGAATCGAACCATACAAATTCATCACAAAGTGAGGTGATATAAATTTGGTAGGTATCATAGTTCAAGATGGCGAGCCGATCGATCGTGCGTTAAAGAGATTCAAGAAGAAATACGAACGATCAGGAATCCTCAAGGAGTTTAAGAAACGAACGTATTTCACGAAGCCATCTGTGAAGAAGCGAATGAAAAGAGTTAAGGCCATCCGCAGAGCTCAACGGCTCGTCGTCGAACAGGCTTAGCTACCGCATCGAAATAGAAAAGCCCATCCTTCGGGAATGAAGGATGGGCTTTGTGTTTTTGGGCGTGACGTTACTCGAGCGGCTCGTTTCCGATTCCTCGTTTCTTCATTAGCCTCTCGATTTCTTCCACACTCCTTGGCGCCGCTGATGACATCAACAGCGGCCCATTTTCTGTTACCAAGATACAGTCCTCGATCCTGACCCCAATATTGTAGTACTTCGGGTCAACTCCTGGTGAGCCTTCCGGGATGTAGATTCCAGGCTCCACAGTCCACACCATCCCCGGCTCCAGCTTCCCTGATCCCGACACGTCGTGCACCCAAAGGCCAACGGGATGGCCGGCCCCATGATTGAAGTATCTCCCCACCTCATCCGCTGACTGAATGATGCCTAGTTTCAAAAGACCATCCCGGATCACCTCGATTGCTTTGCCGTTAACGTCCGCTCGGAAGTCCGCTCCCGGCTTCATCATCTTGATCGCTTCTTCCTGTGCTTTCAGCACCAGCTCGTAGATCTCTCGCTGCGGCTCGGTAAAGCGACCGCTCACCGGGATACTGCGCGTCACATCGGCAGCATAGTTATGGTATTCCGCCCCGCAATCCATCACGACGATATCACCACTGTTGAGCTTTCTGCGGTTCGTGTTGTAATGGAGAATGACGGAGTTCTCTGCGCCGCCCACGATGCAGGGATAAGCAGTGTACTCGGCACCTCGCCGGCGAAATACATACTCAAATATTGCCTGCAGCTCATACTCGTACATCCCGGGTTCTGCAGACATCATCACCTGGCGATGGGCCACACAACTGATGTCCACGGCTTTCTGAATCATAGCGATCTCTTCCGGAGATTTCACTGCTCGCATCTTCGCCACCATTGCCGTTGGATCGCGAAATTCTATCCGGGCGCCTGATCGTCTCATCAGATCGCGAATGGGGCGCGTCAACTCCTCAATCTCACCGGAGAAATCTGCCGGGAAGGTAGGGACATAGATAAACTTCGCACCGAATGTCAATCGACCAATCCAAGCTCGCAGCTGGTCGTTGTTCAAAGCGTATTCGAAACCGAGCACTGCCATCGCTCCCTGCGGACCCAGACGCCGTCCTGTCCATCGTTCCCGCGAGGGATCACGAGGCTGAACAAAGAGCACCTCTCGAACAGAAATGAACCGTGTGGAATCTCTTGGTTCCGCCACCTTCGTGCCCGTCGGAATCAACGCTAAGACGGAGTTAGGCTCGTTCATCCCCGTGAGATAATAGAAATTATCGTTCTGCCGGTACTGATATTCCACGTCATTGTTCCGGATATGTTCTGGGCCTGCATAGAAAAAAGCAATGCTTCCCTCGGGCATTTCCTTCATCAGCCTCTCCCGTCGAGCCTTGAAAACAGCCGGGCTTATCAGGTCTGCATCGTAGAGATAGAACTTCTGGTCCTGGCCGACCCCCTCAAAGATGAACACCAGCAAAAAGAGAAGCTTTGTCATCAAACCGCGGGTTGTCATGATTCCTCCGATACGTGCGTAACTTAAGAGCAGTTACCGTGAGTTCGCACGAAAGACGCGCATGAAGTTTTCCCCCAAGATCTTCTTGACATCCGATGCCGAGTATCCCCTCTTCAACAATTCACGCGTGATGAGCGGAAGGTACGTCACATCATCCATCTCAAGCGGCGTTACACTGATGCCGTCGAAGTCCGACCCGATGCCCACATGCTCCACTCCAATGAGTTTTGCAACATAGTCGAAATGATCGATCAGCGACTGGAGCGAGGGTCGAATCTTCCGATACTCGTCCTTCAGAAACTCCGCAACCGCTACATCATCGAGAAAATCCTCATGCCGTCGCGTTGCCACACGAAAGGAGTCAATGCGGGACTTGTTTTGACGGCGCATTTCACGCTCTTTTGCTCCGAAGGTGCGGTCGACGAACCATGGAGCAAAGTTGATGAATACCACGCCCCCATTCTTAGCGATTGCTCTCAACTGGTCGTCTTTCAGGTTCCGCCAGTGGGGCGAGAGTGCCCATACAGAAGAATGAGAAGCAATGACGGGTTTTCTTGTGATCTTCATGACGTCCCAGAACGTCTGTTCTCCCACATGCGATATATCGACCATTATTCCGAGCACGTTCATCCGCCGTACCACTTCCTTGCCAAAATCGGTTAGCCCCCTCTGCTTCAACTTTTTCGTTGAATCTGATTCCTCCTGAGCCGAGGTAGCCCAGGCTGTACTGTTGTTCCAGGTCAGCGTCATGTACCGGACGCCACGACGATAGAAGCTGTCGAGCTTGTTCAGGTCGTTCTCGATGTGGTGGCCGCCCTCAAGACCCAGCATTGCAATGAACTTTTTTTTCACCAACAGTCTTTCAATATCCTTGACATTTTGAGCAAATCCAACTCTGTCAGCGTTGCGCTTGACGAAGCTCAGGATCGAATCAATCTGCTCATTCGCTTGTTCGTAGTAGGAACGGGAGGTTTTTTCAGGAGGCACCCAGATGGAGAACATTTCCACATCCAGGCCCCCCTCGAGGAAACGCGGCAGGTCAGAGTGCCCGTGACGGGTTCGGACGGAGATGTCCTCTCCGTTTAGGATTCGCTGGACTACATCGTTATGCGTATCGACAACGACGGCATCCCTGTGGAGTTCCAAATAGCCGACTTGACTGTGGGAGGGGATTGAGAGGAGACACAGCCAGAGGCTGAGAAGAAGCTTCAGCATATTATTCAACCGCGTTAGAAGTAGGGTAATTCAGGAAGCCATTCGACGGCAGGACATCGAATATAGGCAATGGAGCAAAACCAGATTGGCTGAAAGGGTCGAGCCAGCGTACTATTCTCGTGCAGTAGGGCCCACGCTCCAGAACCCGCAATTGGCCAAAAAATGCGGCTTCGAGGGCAGCGACTCCAAAGAATGATTACTACACGTCCTTCTCCAGGCGATTCCCACGTGGGTTACAGTGAGATCGCGCGGCAGAAACCCAGATGCCTAATCAGGGTTTGGAAAGCCGTCCGTCAGCACCACTGTACTTAGGGTGACCTACCAGTCGTTCTGCAGCGGTTAGGCTGAGCGACTCAAGGCGCCGAGCCGCCTCCCGCTACATCGAAGGCGTACTTTCCTTTGCCTTGGCCTTGATCTCCTGGACTTCCTTGCGGATTTCCTGCGCCTTCTTCTTGAGCTCGTTCATCGCCTTCCGAACTCTAGTCCCAGCCGACTTGTTGCCCTTCTCATAGAATTTCTGAAAATCCTTTTGGAAGCTTTGGACCAAGCTCACTAGCTCCTCGAATCGACCCATAAATGACCTCCTTGAATAAAGGTATTTAAGTTGACCGCATTCCGGTCGGAAGCTCGGAATGCCTTGTTGTTTAATTCTTCAGCTTTTCCTTTTCTTTTTGGCTTTGATATAATCCTCCCTTAGAAGCTCAACGAATTCCTCTCTGTGGTCGTATAGCCGTCTCAACCTCCTTGCTTTCCGCTTCGACAACGCATAGTGCGTCAGCAGGGGCATTGCTATTGTAGAATCGACGTATGCCACTACTGCATCGGGGAGGCGACTTGGGTCAACTTTCCCCCAACTGACGGCTTCAGCCGGGGTCGCCCCTGACAGCCCTCCCGTGTCTGGCCTAGCATCAGTGAATTGGAGGTAGTAATCGTGCCCCTTCTCTTTGATTCCCAGAATCTCCTGAATTTGAGGCTCTGTCTGGAGAACAAAATTCTTTGGAGACCCTCCACCAAATATTACTACGGCGCTTTTTCCTCCCCGCTTCTTCGCTGCATAGACGATCCCGGCGGTTTCATTCACATCAGCGGAAACATCGATTTTGAGTTGATTGCCCGTCAGCGCGATCTCTGCAATGTTCATTCCGATTGAGCTATCGCCCGGAGAGGAAGTATATACGGGAACTCCACAAAGATACGCATTGGAGAGTACACTGTGGTGCGGCAAGCCCAGAATTCGCTCCCTTTCATAGATGTACCGGCCGATACGATAGTGCAGTTCCGCCGTGCTCATCTCCTTCTGGAACTCTGGAGCAGCCATTACAGCTCTGTAGAACTTATCGGTCTCAAGCAAGACCTCGTATTCGAAAACAATATCGTAAACGCGGATAATGCCTCTCTTTTTCAGCTCGCGGTCGTCAAAGTCGAGAGAGCCCCGTTGGAGCTTAAATCCGATGGCAAAATGGGTGTCGTGGTAAAGATTGGCCCCAGTGCTCACGATCCAATCAACAAAGCCCCTCCTGATGAGAGGAACAACGCAGGATCCCCCCAGTCCTGCGGGTGTCAGCGCACCAGTCAGGCTCATCCCGACCGTTACGTCATTCTCAAGGATTTTCTGGACAAAGAGATGACACGCTTCACGAATACGACCGGCATTGTACGCTTGGAAATAGCCATCTACAAGTTCGGTAACCGAGAGCTTACTGGTAATTGGCGTCGTTAGGATCGGCTTCCCCTTGAGAAACTTACTCCTAGCGAGCATTATCTCCTTTATATGTTTAAAGGATGAAGCTTACTTCGTGGTTTCCTCAAATATACAAATTTTGAAGAATAAGGCAAGGAAAATCTTCAAAAAAAAGGCCTTTTTCTTGGGCGGAAAAACGGACTGCAGTCTGACCTCCAAATCTGCTTAGTATGAGCCATTTTCGGCGCTCTTGAGCTTCATTCACACCCAGAAGGTGCACTTAGTTTCGAGCTGCTGAAGCTACCTAGCCCTCTATCCTGCGAGGACGTTCCCGCCATTTACGCTGAGAACGGAACCTACCATGTTGCTTGCGAGGTCTGAGGCAAGGAAAGCGATTGGGCCAGCGATTTCCTCCGGTGTTGCGATTCTGCCTCTCGGGATACTCTTCCTTACCGATTCCTTATAGGCCTTATCCGCGAATACCCCTGCACACATGTCAGTATCGACCCACCCGGGCGCAACGCAGTTTACAATTATGCCCTCAGGGGCAAGCTCGACAGCAATCGACCTCGTGAATGCGATTACCCCTCCTTTTGTCGCGGCATAATGGGAGTGAAATGGTTCACCCCGCTGGCCTGCGGTGCTTGCTACGTTGATGATCTTCCCGCAGCCCTTTTTTCGGAAGTACGGAACGACCACATTCGTGACGTTGAAGACACCAGTGAGATTTACGCGGATTGTTTCATCCCAGGTCTTCTTCCTCATTTTCCCAATGGCTCCGTATGTCCAGATTCCAGCGTTGTTCACCAGGATATCAATCCCGCCCAGATGCTTTACGGCGGCAGAAACGCCCTTCCGTACTTCGCGCGGGCGACAGACGTCCACTCTGAACGCTACTGCCTTTCTTCCGCAGTGTATGATCTTAGCCACCACCTTTCTTGCGGCCTTGGCATCTCGCCGATAGAAGATCGCGATATCCGCACCAGCCTCTGGCATTAGAAGAGCCGTCGCCGCACCGATGCCACGTGAGCCACCTGTAATT
>JBBIJH010000012.1:0-25406 GCA_037446075.1 Ignavibacteriales bacterium | reverse complement strand
CCCGTCAAATCGAGGATTCCTTTCTTCGACATATGCTTTCCTTTCTTCAGAACTTGGATTGATGGATAGGAGTGACGGCAGAAATCAAGGGGATAGAAGAGGGTCCCTCCAGCCCCCTAGTTAGAGTACCCACAAAGGGAGAAATTCCGAAAAGCAGTGAGGTCTTATCCTCACAAGAAATGGCTTGACATTCTTCGAAGAGTTTGTTATTTTTATTTAGACTCAATCTAGATAAGCCTTGGCCACCGACACGGCGAAAGAGACCTTCCGTAACTTCCTGAAAGCTCGCGGACACCGAGTAACGCCGGAGAGGTTTGTGGTCCTTGACGCAGTGCTGGGCAGTCGAGGACATTTCGATGCAGACGAACTTTTCCTGAAGATGAAAGCTCATGGGCACAAGGTCTCGCGCGCCACAGTTTACAACACTCTCGATCTGCTTCTCAAGTGCGGGTTTATCTCCAAGTACCGCTTTGCCGAGAACCACTCCAGGTTTGAAAAAGTCTTTGGCAGGCCTCACCATGATCACCTCATTTGTCTGAATTGTGGAGAAATCACTGAGTTTGTGAACGACAAAATTGCTCTGGTCCAATCCGAGATTTGCCGAGAGAAGAACTTCAAGCCGCAGAGCGCTACCTTCCAGATCTTTGGACTTTGTGCAAAATGCCGGGACCGTTCGGGGGCGAGCTAGATCTTCTCGCGGCTTAAACAACGCCCCTTACAATCCTGACTGACCATGCTCGAATCCTTTATCATCCTCCTTCGCGAGGGCACTGAAGTTGCGCTGATCATCGGGCTTACGCTCGTTTACCTCCGGAAGATCCGTCTCGCTTCACTCATCCCCACAACCTACTGGGGAATGGCGGCAGCGGTAGTCACCAGTATCGTTGCAGCGATCGTACTCAGAAAATTGGCAATCGACCACGAGTTTCTGGAAGGGTACCTCCTGCTCGGTGCGGCCATTTTTGTCGCGACAATGGTGATCTGGATGTGGAAAAATGGGAAGAGGATGAAGCAGGCCATAGAGTCAGAAGTCGATTCCATAAAATCAAAAGAATCTTCCTGGAGAATGCACCTTGGATTGTTCTCGTTCTCCTTTCTTATGGTTGTCCGCGAAGGAATTGAGACCGCTGTCTTCCTCCAAGCCGTAGCGCTGACTCGAGATGGTTGGAAAATCCTCGTCGGTTCCACCTTTGGACTCTTCGGAGCTATAACCATTGGAATGCTCCTTTTCAAAGGCAGCATCCGAGTCGACATCGCCAGGTTCATGAAGGTAACGGCGATCGTCCTGCTTATCTTCGTTGCCCAGCTCTTCGTGAGTGCTGTCCACGAGTTTATAGAGTTCGGGGTTCTTCCTTCAAGCCCTGCGCTGATGGGTCTTATTGGGCCGATCGTCAGGTACAATCTGTTGTTCCTTCTCGCGATCCTTTCCATACCAGCGCTTATGCTAATCATCCCAAACCGTCGCACGAAGACCATGCCACCTTCACTTCGATACCGGAGATTTCAAATAACAACGGGACTGGCCGTTATCTCTGTCGTGTTTTTCTTGGGCTTCAACATGATTTTCACGCGGCGGAATGAAAAAGACCTTACGACGGTGAAGTACGTCGAAATAAACGATACTTTTGTCCACATCCCCGTGGACTCCGTCGACGATGGCAATCTCCACCGCTTCGTTTGGAAAAACGACAACGTGGAGATCCGTTTCTTTGTCGTCCGCACAGGGATGAAATTGGCGACTGCATTTGATGCATGTCGAGCTTGTTATGACTACGGTCGATATTATTTGTCCGGAAACGATCTTGTTTGCTCGAAATGTGATGCTCCTCACGCCACCAGTTTCCTTCGGCCGTCCTATGTCGGAGAAGATGTTGACGAGAACATCAGTGGCTCAATGGAGGGCAACGGCTGTGCCCCGATCTATCTCCCCTCCCGGATCAAGAACGGTGAGATCTGGATCAGTAAGGAAAGCCTGCAGGCACAACGTAAGTATTTCGACTATAAT
Organism: Ignavibacteriales bacterium; assembly: GCA_037446075.1. Classification (GTDB taxonomy): domain Bacteria; phylum Bacteroidota; class Ignavibacteria; order UBA10030; family JAHEZR01; genus JBBIJH01. The sequence goes on along the minus strand of JBBIJH010000012.1, from coordinate 23,401 downwards.
TCTCAATAGCTGGTCAGGCGTAGGCCATGGCCTGTAAGACTGAAAGTCATCCGGCTCTTCACGACGCCATCAAAGGCTGGACTCAGAAGCAACTTCTAAGGTTCTCATTCCCGAAGAACACACCCTTCGTACAAGAATCTTTGATGAGTGTTGATGGGAGATCTAGAAAGGTTCGTTTTATTATGCTCTTACCCTTCGTCCTGATAGCTTGCGTTCCGCCCTCATTCCTACAAGCTCAGAGTACTCAGTCCTCTCCGACAGCGAGATTCCTAGGGAAAGTTGTTTCGGTGAGAACGAATGAGCCATTGTCCGGCTCCGTTGTGTTTCTGGCTGGAACACGCTTCGGTACCACCACCCGGCACGATGGCTCATTTCGGATAGAAGATGTCCCCCCGGGCCATTATGAAGTCAAAGTAAGCATGCTTGGCTACAGACCGCTCTCGAAGCAAATTGTTCTTGAGCCGGGCGCGAAAGTCGAGGCCGTGTTCCACCTAGAATCAATTCCAATAGAGTTTCCCGACGTCGAGATTATTGGCTCTGTTCCGGAAGCCTTCCTTAAAATTCCTGGGTCGGGGATGCTAGTCTCCAGTGATCTTCTCTTGAGGACCCATCCGTTGACCGTGAACGAAGTTTTGAGAAAGGTCCCGGGGATTCTTGTTCGAGATGAGGAAGGCTTTGGGATCAGGCCGAATATTGGGATTCGAGGCTTGTTCCCAACACGAAGCACTAAGGTCTTGCTCCTCGAAGACGGTGTCCCCTTTGCACTTGCCCCGTATGGAGACCCCGCTTCATATTATCATCCGCCGGTCCATCGTTTCGATCGAATCGAAGTCCTCAAGGGCAGTGGCCAAATTCTCTTTGGACCACAAACCATAGGTGGAGTCATCAACTACCTGACTCCCCTTCCCCCAGCCGTTCCGACTGGAACATTGAACCTCGTTGCGGGGAATCGAGACTATCTTTTCGGACAACTGAATTACGGCGGCCGCTGGCAAAACGTTGGCTATCTTCTCGATTATAGCCGCAAACAAGGGCGACTCGCGAGGGAGAATAGCTCCAGCACTATCCAGGATCTGAACAGCAAATTCATTCTGAATGTAAGCACTACCTCATCTCTCACCGTCAAACTGAATCTCTACGATGAACGATCAAATGTCACCTACCCCGGCCTTACACAGGTCGAATATGAGGAGAACCCCTACCAGAACCCTTTCAAAGATGACTGGTTCTACTTTCGGCGATATGGAACTCATTTGATCCATGATCAGGAGCTCTATGGGGGCAGGATGCTGCTGTCAACCAACCTCTACGGATACTTCATCAAGCGAGATTGGTGGAGGCAAGGCAATAATGGCGGAACTAATTCGACTCCCCCGGCAAACACGCCTGGTTCGAGAACCCTTTTGAATCCAACAAGAAACGATGGCCGAAATCGAGAGTACACCGTGTGGGGAGTCGAGCCTCGGTTGCGGCTCAGTCACTCGTTCTCGGGTGTGCAGAACGAAACGGACATTGGCTTTCGCGCCCACTTTGAGATTCAGGACCGCAAGCAAATCATGGGAAATTCTCCCGTGTCGAGAACGGGAATATTTCTCGAGGACAATCTTCGAAAGGTGCAGGCCTATTCCACATTTCTTCAGAACCGATTCTTACTCGGCGAGGTGGGAACGATCTCAACGGGGATTCGGATCGAGGAAATCAATTATCAACGCACAAATAATCTCAACGGGGCAACAGGGAGAATGCACCTGGGAACAGTCATTCCGGGATTTGGGGCGACTCTCAATCATGCCTCTCACGTTACTGTGTTCGCCGGAATCCATCGGGGCTTCGCTCCACCCCGAGTGGAAGATGTCATCTCGAATACAGACGGTTCAAGTACGGATCTCGACGCGGAGAAAAGCTGGAACTTTGAGCTTGGCGTCAGAGCAAGGGCCTCTAACTTTGTCCACGCCGACGTTACCTTCTTCCGCTTGGATTTTGAAAACCAGATTATCCCCTCCTCCCTCGCTGGGGGCAGCGGAACGGTAATGACAAATGCCGGGAGCACTTTACACCAAGGTCTAGAACTGAAATCCACAATCGGAGTAACTCCCCGAGAAGGATCCTCTCTTGAAGGTGCTACCGGCTTAGTCCAACGGGTAACCATCGATATTGCATATACTTATCTCGCCACAGCTCGGTTTCGCGGGGAACGCTTTAGCGTCATAGACCCAGCGATCAGGATCACTGGAAACCGGCTCACTTACGCCCCTAAACACATGCTCACGGCAGGAGCGGCTTACAGTCGAGCCGGTGCGCTGGATTGCCGGCTGGAAGTCGTTTATGTCAGTAAGCAATTCAGCGACGACCTTAACACAATCACGCCCTCACCGAACGGCAGACAAGGGATCATCCCTGCGTATACAGTCTGGAATCTATCGGCAGAGTATCCTGTTGCACCTTTGCACGTGACTGCGTTCCTGACAGTGAAGAATGTCTTTAATAGGGTCTACATTGTGGACCGGTCGAGAGGAATCCTCCCTGGAAGTCCGCGGCTTGTACAAGGCGGCCTTCGATGGGTCTTCTGAGGCAAAGATGTTGCACATACGAATTCGCTACTTCCAGCCTTGTAGAGAAAACCTTATCTTCTTCCATACACATCTTGATGTGAACTCCTTGAGGAAATTCTCATGGCCATAACTGAAGATCAAGTGTACGCCGCGCTAAAAGAGTGCTATGATCCCGAGATTCCGGTCAATATCGTTGACCTTGGTCTCGTCTATGAGATAAAAATTATTGATGATTGGGTGGGGGTGAGGATGACTCTCACAGCGCCGGGTTGCCCGGCTCATAGCTGGATCACGAAGAATGTCAGAGAACGACTTCTGAAAATTCCAGGTGTGAGGGATGCTGAGATCCGCATCGTCTGGGAACCCGTGTGGGAACCGAAGATGATGTCCGGAGAAGCAAAACGAATCCTGAATTGGCAGGGCTGAGAGCGCCGGACCCCTCGAGGATTGCGGCTTAAACATGGAACCGGAAGTAGACCACGTCGCCATCCTCTACAACGTAGTCGTGGCCGTGCACCGCTAGTAATCCCTTTTCCTTCAGTACATGTTCCGAACCCTCCCGTATAAGGTCGCTATACTTCATCACCTCCGCGCGTATAAACCCTCGCTCGAAGTCCGAGTGAACCTTCCCCGCTGCTTGCGGTGCTTTCGACCCGTGCTTGATCGTCCAGGCATGAAGCTCCTTTTCATTGTGAGTAAAGAAAGTGATCAAATCGAGCAACCTGTAGCCCTCGCGCACTACCTTCGAGAGCCCGAGCTCTTCAATACCCAGATCTTTCATAAATGCAGACCGATCCTCTGGATTGAGCTCGACAAGTTCGGCCTCAAGTTCAGCACATACGGCCACCACTGGAACCCTCATCTTCTCAGCCCGCTCCGTTAGCTTTTTCAGCCGCTCATTATCCGGCGAGAACCCGCTCTCATCAACGTTGGCGACATACATGAGGGGTTTATTTGTCAGCAGGTGTAGCTCCGTAAGGATCGGGGCTTCTTCTTCTCTTGCGTGGAAGTCCCGAAGGAGATGACCTTCTGAGAGAAGTTTTTTTACTTTTGAATAAAGCTCGAGTTCGGTCTGATATTTCTTCTCCCCACTCTTTGCATGCTTCTCAACTTCGTGCATGCGCTTCTCTACCGTCTCGAGATCCTTTATGACTAACTCTGCCTCCACGACGTCGATGTCGCGCAGCGGGTCGATGTCGCCGTAAATGTGAACAACGTTCTCGCTCTGAAAGCAACGAACGACGTGTGCAATCGCATCTACCTCTCTGATATGCCCCAGGAACTGATTCCCCAGCCCTTCACCCTTACTCGCCCCTTTTACGAGTCCTGCAATATCCACGAATTCAATTGTAGTGGGAACAACCTTCGGCGGTCGGAAGATGGTCGCCAGTTTGTCCAGTCGTTCATCTGGAACAGTAGCAATGCCGACGTTCCTGTCAATCGTCGTAAAGGGAAAATTCGCTACCGGGGCGTGAGCTGAGGCCAGAGCGTTGAAGAGTGTCGACTTGCCAACGTTCGGTAAGCCTATGATTCCGCAGGAGAACCCCAAGTGAGCACCTGTCGGCTTTATCTGGGCCCCCGGTCATGGGGCGTCCAGAGCTAACCTATGGAGAATTTTCCCCTTATTCAAGCAAGTTAATAAAATTGCATCGATTGCAGCGCGGAAGAGAAGAAAACGAGAAATTGCTTGCATATTTATTCCTTGCTTCTTATATTCATGCCAAGCGAATTCAAGGAGCCTGTACGATCAAATGACTCGTGTTGGCATCATTGGAGCTTCGGGTTACTCCGGGGCAGAGCTGCTTCGGATTCTCAATCGTCATCGAAGCGTAACTGTAGCGAAAGCCTTTGCCAATAGCTCGGCAGGCAAGAGAGTCGATGAGGTGTATCCGCTTTTTCTCAAGCAAACAGAATTGAGTTTCGAGACATACACTCCCGACTCTCTCGATGGGATTGATGTTGTCTTTATCGCACTCCCAAGCGGTGAGGCAATGAACTTAGTACCATCGATCATCGATCGAGGGAAGCGTGTAATCGACCTTGGTGGGGACTTTCGGCTGAAGGAACCTTTTCTCTACGAAAAGTTCTATAAGCGAGAACATACGGCGCGAGAATACTTGCAAGCGAGCACTTATGGGCTGCCGGAACTTAATAAGAACGACATCTCGAAAGCACAACTGGTGGCAAATCCGGGTTGTTACCCGACGAGCGCGATACTCAGCTTGGCTCCTGCATTAGCTCATAAGTTCGTCGCACCCGATGGAATCGTGATCAACTCGCTCTCTGGGGTCTCCGGCGCCGGAAGGAACGCTTCACTCGAAATCTCCTTCGTAGAAGTGAATGAAAGTGTACGGGCCTATAAAGTCGGCGTTCACCAACATATCCCAGAAATCAAAGCGGCACTGGCCAAACTCACTGGAGAGGAGGTGAACCTCACCTTCGTCCCGCACTTGGTTCCGATCAACCGTGGGATCTACACCACCACGTGTGCTGAGCTTCTTGCTCGCTCCAGCGAAGACGATGTCCGGGCCGTATACGAATCTTATTACCGAGAAGGCCCTTTTGTGCGGGTCCTCCGAAATGGCATCCCTGAAATCAAAAACGTGATTGGAACAAACTACTGTGATATAGTCGTAAGGATTGATAGGGACAACAACCGCCTTATCGTGATCTCGGCCATAGATAATCTTGTGAAAGGAGCTGCCGGACAGGCTGTTCAAAATATGAACATCATGTTTGGATTCCCGGAACAGGAAGGATTGACGTTTTGAACAAAAACCACGAATCGCGATTCCATGTTGTTGAAGGAGGCCCATGCGCAGCGGCAGGATTCGTCGCTGCAGGCATCCACTGCGGCATCAAGAAGTCGAAGAAGGATCTATCACTTCTTGTCTCTCAAACACCGGCGAATGTTGCAGCGGTGTTTACGACGAACCGCATCATCGCTGCGCCTCTTGTCGTTAATCAGGAGCAACTGAAGCGGACACGTTCGTGTTCCGCCATTGTCGTAAATAGTGGAAATGCGAACGCCTGCACCGGCAAGCGGGGACTACACGATGCCTGGATGATGGTCAATCAGACTGCGAAGGCGTTGAATGTACCGCCCGCTCACGTCCTTGTTTCATCAACTGGCGTCATTGGAAAACCCCTCCCGATGCAGAAGGTCGGCTGGGGGATTCGTGTCGCGGCAAGCAAACTCACCCGGTCCGGCCACGCCGATGCCGCCGAGGCAATCATGACAACGGATACATTCCCAAAAGAATACGCCGTACGTCTTAAACTTGACCGCAGAACCGTCACACTTGGCGCTATGGCCAAAGGCTCGGGGATGATCGCGCCGAAAATGGCTACAATGCTCGCGTTTGTAACTACAGATGCTGCAATTTCCTCTTCTTTATTGCAGACAGCATTGAAAGACGCGGTAGAAAACTCATTCAACCGGATTACGGTGGACGGAGACACGAGCACGAACGATATGGTCGTTCTCCTGGCAAATGGCTTCGCTAAGAACGTCCCGATAACTAGAAAAAGTCCAAACTACCAGAAATTCTATGCCGCTCTGGAGCACGTGTTGATAAGTCTAGCAAAAATGATCGCGCGGGACGGTGAAGGCGCCACCAAGCTCATCGAGGTAACTGTCAAGGGCGCGCGAAGCCGGACAGATGCCGTGGACGCAGCAAGAGCAGTTGCAAACTCTAACCTTGTGAAAACGGCCATCCACGGTGCAGACGCAAATTGGGGAAGAATCGTCGCTGCCCTGGGTTATTCCGGGATCGATTTCAGGCCAGAAGAGGTGGAGATCTCTTTTGATCACGTCCCAATTCTCGGGAAGAACTTTACCGTCAAATTTTCCGAGCAGGCAGGCCGAAACGCCCTCTCGAATGAATATGTGAGTATCGTCGTCGATCTTAACTTGGGATCTGAGTCCGCCACTTTCTGGACCTGCGATCTGACAAGAGATTACATAACAATCAACGCCAGCTACCGAAGCTGATAGCGTCTCTCTCAGGACTAGCTGAAAGGAAATCCTGTGGTTTTTTCTCGATCAAAAGAGGAAGTGCTGGTCGAAGCACTCCCGTGGATTCAGCGATATGAGAACAAGACATTCGTAATCAAGTACGGGGGCGCTGCGATGACCGACGAGAAACTGAAATCCATGTTTGCAAAGGACGTTACCCTTCTGACGAAGATCGGTGTCAAACTCGTCATTGTGCATGGCGGTGGTAAAGAAATTACTGACATGCTGAACCGCTTGGGGATCGAGACCCGATTCGTTAACGGGCAGCGTTATACGGACGAGCAAACTCTTGAAGTCGTCCAGATGGTCCTCGCTGGCAAAATCAACAAGGAAATTGTTGCGCGTATTAATGAGAGCGGCGGTAATGCAGTTGGACTTTGCGGTGTAGATGGAGACCTCATCCGCGCAAAACGTTTTGATCAGAATGGACAGGACGTCGGGCTTGTAGGGGAAATTACAAGGATTCACACGGGGGCCCTGACGCTATTGCTCACCAATAGTTTCTTGCCCGTCGTTGCACCGACGGGTGTTGGCGATAGCCGAGAACTGTATAACATCAACGCCGACGTCGCCGCTGGAGAAATTGCAGCAGCGCTGAAAGCTGAAAAACTCGTTTACCTCAGCGATGTCGAAGGAGTGCTTGTAGATGGAAAGCTCCTACCGAGCCTGGACGAACGGCAGACCAAGGCGCTCATCGCATGCGGCCGGATTAATGGCGGAATGATACCGAAGGTCAATTCTGCATTCAAGGCGCTCGACGCTGGTGTGAACAAAGTCCACATCATCGATGGACGCGTTGCTCATTCTCTCCTTCTTGAAATCTTCACCGACGAAGGAATAGGGACGGAGCTAGTTCCCTCCTCGGTCGAATCTAGAATCTAGCGCATGATCGGAGTCTCCATACGCCAGAGGATGCAGCTGCCATCATGAAGAAGTTAAGTCGACACTTCGCGATCAAGGAGATTATCGCGCAGAAGGCCGTGAGCAGCCAAGAAGAACTCTGTGAGGAGCTGCGAAAAGCAGGATTTGAGGTGACGCAGGCTACACTCTCGCGAGACCTAAGAGAGCTGGGCGTTATCCGAGTGCACACGGAAGGCAGGGCTCGGTACACTCTCCACAAGGAGGAGCAAGAACGTAAACTCGGATCGTTCATTGGGTATGAAGTGGAGAGCATTAGTTCGAACGAATCGATGATCGTTATCAAAACGCTTTCTGGCTTCGCGTCAGGAGTGGCAGAGTTTATCGACTCCCTCCATCATCCTGATATCCTCGGCACGATTGCAGGCGACAACACGATTTTCATCACGCCAGTGTCCATCAAAAAAACAGAATCACTCCTCAAGTTCATTAAGGACGTCATAACATCGAAGCAGGAAGTCAGTACTCACTAACCAGGAATCTGCGTCAATCCATAATCTGTGACAGAATTGGTACAATCAGAGCGAAGCAGCGGAGGTAGAAGGTGAATCGACCCAAAATAGCTGTGGCATATTCCGGGGGACTTGACACATCAGTGATGATCAAATGGTTGATGGAAAAGTACAATGCCGAGATTCTGACTGTAACCGGCAACCTCGGGCAGAAAAAGGAACTCGTCGGATTGGACAGAAAAGCCTATGCAACCGGGGCAAGAAAAGTTTTCATAAAAGATCTCACAGCGGAGTTTGTCGCCAACTATGTTTTCCCCGCGTTGAAAGCGAGCGCCCTCTATGAACAGGCCTATCCACTGGCTACAGCTCTGGGTCGCCCACTCCTTGCAAAAACGCTGGTGGATGTCGCAAGGCTCGAGAAAGCAACGATGGTCGCGCACGGCTGCACTGGAAAAGGAAACGATCAGGTACGCTTCGAAGTTGCCATTGCCGCATTAGCTCCGGAGCTGAAGGTGATCGCACCTCTCAGGATCTGGGAATTTAGGTCTCGTGAGGAGGAGATCGAATACGCGCGGAAGAACCATATCCCGGTTTCTGCTACTGCACGCAGTCCCTACTCGATTGATGAGAACATCTTGGGAACCGCCATTGAGTGCGGAGTTCTCGAAGACCCGATGGCGCAGCCACCAGCTGACGCTTATCAGCACACGGTGTCCCCGGAAGATGCGCCCGATGTCCCGACGATTGTCGAGATCGAGTTCAGGGAAGGAGTTCCCATTGGACTCAACGGTGAGAGAATGAGTGGAGTAGAAATCATCCAAGGACTTAATGAGATTGGTGGAGCAAACGCCGTCGGCCGCATTGACCTCGTCGAGAATCGACTTGTCGGAATTAAATCAAGAGAAGTCTATGAGGCCCCGGCAGCCGCGATTTTGCATTTCGCACACACCGAACTCGAGCGGCTGGTGCTCGACAAAGCGGTTTTCCAGTATAAGCACCACGTGGCCCAGGAGTACGCGAACCTTATCTATAATGGACTCTGGTTCTCGCCGCTGAAATCAGCACTCGATGCTTTCGTCAACGAAACTCAAAAGAATGTGACAGGAGTGGTGAGAGTAAAGCTATATAAGGGGAGCGTATCGAATGCCGGTCGAACTTCGCCTTACTCTCTCTACGATCCAAAGCTTGCGACCTACTCCAAGGAGGATCAGTTTGACCATTCCGCCTCCGAAGGCTTCATCAAGATCTACGGGCTTCCGTTGAAAACATTCCACAACGTCACCCGTGACGGGCAAGTCAGGATCGGCCATCGGATAGCTAAGAAGCTTAAGAAGGCAAGGAAGCGCTAACGGATCTTTTTGATGAAGGCTCCGTGGGCGGGTATGTACTGGAAACCATGCTTAATCAAGAAAGCAGTAAGCTCCTTGCGAAGAGGATTGTGATCTCTCACAACCGCGCACAAGGAAAATGGGCTCCTAGACCTGGAGGCAAGATAACTCTCGAGGGCGGATACAGCTTGTGACGTGAGGTGGCGACCGCGAAAGGGCTCATGGATAAGGATGGTCATTTCAAGATGGTCGTGGACGCTCCCAAATGGAAAAACATAGATGACCCCAGCACTTGCCCCATCCGACTTGATGCGAAGGAGGTGTTTCACCTCGGTTTCCTTTTCGGCCAGGAGATCAAATCCGACATCGACCATCTCATCGCTGCCGAGAAGATGCAAGTCGGCAGCGTGAGCGAGGATTGCTTCTTTCTCCTGGGCCGTCAGGTCTCTTGATCGGATTTCCTCCAGCACGGTTCCCATAGGTCGGATCAATGAATTTGGCCAAAGTATAATCAATTCTTCTGAATCAAGCAACAGGATTCATCAAAGGTCTCCCTTTCGTTCTTTAACCCAGATCACACATCTCATTTCCCACATCTAGGTCATGGCCCTCTGGGATTCCCGATTCCGAAAACCTCTTGCCGAGATTGCACTGAAGTTCTCATCCTCCATCGACATTGACAAACGGTTGTTCAGGGAGGACATCAGCGGGAGCCTTGCCCATGTCGAGATGTTGGGGGCAAAACGTATCTTGAAGAAAAGCGAAGCAGCGCGAATCTCGAAAGCACTCAAAGAAATCCAGAAAGAGATTGAGGCCGGAAAGCTCGACCTCTCGTGGCGCAAGGAAGACATTCATCTCGCCATCGAGTCGAGGCTGATTGAAAAACTTGGCCAGCTCGGGGGTAAGCTTCATACCGCCCGCAGCCGTAATGACCAGATCGCTCTTGACGAACGCCTCTATCTTCGCTCCCAAATCGATGCTATCCTCAAAGCGATCCGGAACCTGCAGAGGGTTCTTGTAAGACAAGCCGAGAAAAACAAAGAAGTTCTCATACCGGGCTACACCCACCTCCAACGTGCCCAGCCGATCCTGTTTGCGCATCACCTCCTTGCCTATGTCTCGATGTTCGAGCGCGACCATGAACGATTCGCCGACTGCCGAAGGAGGCTGAACAAATCGCCGCTCGGCGCGGCTGCCTTGGCAGGGACTTCGTTCCCGATTGATCGACATAGAGTGGCCCGTCAACTCCACTTCGATGGAGTCGTCGAAAACAGCGTTGATGCTGTCAGCGATCGTGATTACGTCGCTGAGTTCATCTCCTCGTGTGCTATCTCGATGATGCACGTTAGCCGTCTCGCGGAGGAACTCATCCTGTGGACCTCGCAAGAATGGGGCTTCGCGGACATCGACGACAGCTTTACCACTGGCAGCAGCATCATGCCTCAGAAGAAGAATCCAGATATTGCAGAACTCGTCCGAGGAAAAACCGCGAGAGTATACGGCGACCTCATGAATATCCTCACAGTTATGAAGGGGTTGCCGCTTGCTTACGACCGAGATATGCAGGAAGACAAGCATGCGATGTTCGATGCGGCGGACACCGTGAAAGAGTCTTTGAATGTCTTTGCGGAGATGCTTTTGAAAGCGAAGTTTAACAGGATGAGGTTTGAAGAGGAGATGAAAAAGGATTTTTCAACCGCAACGGAAATTGCAGATTATCTCGCGAGAAAAGGCGTACCATTCCGCGAAGCTCACAGGATCACAGGTCAGATCGTTCGGCACTGTCTGGAGAAGGAAATAAGCCTTTCGGAGCTGCCGCTTAAACGATATCAGAAATTCTCCTCCGCTTTCCGTTCCGACATCTACACCTATCTCGACCCACATCTCAGCCTCCGACAAAAAAAATCCTCGGGCAGCACTGCACCCGAGGCGGTTGAGAAGCAGATCATGCAATGGAAGAGAAGGGTTGCAAGCTGAGGTTTTTTCAGACGGGATCGCCCCATTCTTCCGACCCTCTTTCTCGTAACCGACTCAAGACAAGCGGGACTTACAGGTCACTAGGTCTCGTGCTCTTCCATACATGAACCAACCGCTGCACAATCGTGATCTGAGCAAGGATAGCGATCAGAATGATGCAGATCGTCAGAGGCATAGGGGGATAAGCATAAGGGGTCTTGAGCTTGACGACATCGAGAAACCAGAGTGCAGCTTCATGAAAAGGCTCTGGCGCGAAGGAAAGGATGGCACCGGCGGAGAGCAAGAAAAAGCGTTCTCCCCGGCGAAGAAGACCAACTTCACACGGAACACCAAATGATTCAGCTCGAGCTCGCACATAGCTCACAAGCCAGGAACCACCGGCCGCAAACACGACAAAGAGAGAAGTGAGATGCATATTTCGAAGGATAAAGTATGCACCGATACCAGTATAGATAGCAAGCTCCGTGGCGCGATCGACGGTTGCATCGTAAAGCGCTCCGAAGACGGTCGTCCGTCCTGATGCGCGGGCGATTTTCCCGTCGAGCATATCAAGAACTCCACTGATGATCATAAAGATTCCAGCCAACACAAACTCCCCGTATGCGAACAGAAACGCGGGAACAATCCCGACTAGAATGCCAACCGTGGAGACGAGGTTGGGAGACAGCCGACTGAAGAACCGAGTCCGAGCGATTCGATCCAAGGCTCTGTTGAATCCGACTTCGACGGCTCTTGGAATGAGCGGCATAAGAATATTGCAGGCGTCTTACTCGTTAGATACTGGCCGAGGCTCCCGGTTTGTTCTTTCCCATCAGAAGGTCAATTCCTAGCCTCGACTACCTAGTGAAACCCGGACCTCTCAGGGCTTTTCCTGGAAACCTCCCTGTATGCTTTCCTTTCTCAAGCACAATCTCCCCATTTACGATCACGTAATGCATTCCATCGGAGTATTGATGGGGATTTTCATACGTAGCGTTGTCAATCACTTTCTCAGCGTCAAACACGACCACGTCGGCTGACATCCCTGGCCGGAGGAGACCGCGATCCCTGAGACCGACGCGCTGGGCAGGTAAGGAGGTCATTTTTCTGATTGCTTCTTCCAGAGAAAGAATTCTCTGTTCCCGTACATAGCGACCAAGGATCCGCGGGAAAGAGCCGTAGCTCCTTGGATGCACTTTACTTCTTGAGAGCGGTCCATCGGTGGCGGCGGCGTTGAAGTCCGTGTTCACGCTGACCCACGGCTGCCTCATCGCGACTTTCATGTCTTCTTCATTCTGTGAGAAATAGATTGCTCCCACCTGGCCTTTGTCCTCGATGAGCAGGTTGAACAATGTCTCCACTGGATCCTCGCTTCGCAAACGGGCGATCTCGTTGAGTCGCTTCCCTTCATATATCTTCAGCGCTTCATTGTTCACAGATGTAATCAGAATGCCTTCCGCGCCCCCAGCGCCTCGGTAGAAGTTCTCCTGCGCCTCTGATAACGTAACGACATCCTCGCGGATTTTCCTTCGAGTAGCAGGGTCTCGCAGCCGCTCCAGGAGTTTTTCAACACCACCTTCGTGAGCCCAGTGAGGCAAGCTCGCAGATAAACCGGTTGCCCCTGCAGTGTAGGGGTATTGATCTGCAGTGATATCGACACCACGAGTACGTGCCCGCTCGAGGAAATGGACGACCTCGGGCATTCTTCCCCACTGCGGTTTTCCAGCGACCTTCAAGTGCCAAACCTCCAGGGGAATCTTTGCTTCCTCGGAAATTCGGATAGCTTCCTCGAGGGCCGGGAAAATCCCGCTTCCTTCGTTACGAATATGAGTGGCGTAGATCCCCCCAAACTGGGACGCCACTTTGCAAAGCTCAATTAGCTCATCCGTCTTTGCATAGGAAGCTGGTGCGTAGACGAGCGAACTGCTTACCCCCAAGGCTCCATCTTTCATCCCTTCAGCAACTAGTGCTTTCATCTTCTGAAGTTCTTCTTCCGTCGGAGGCCGATCGTCGTGGCCGAGGACAAAGACGCGAACCTGCGTCGCGCCGATGAATGTTGCCAGATTGATCGAGGTCCCGTCCCGTTCCAGTCTCTGAAAGTATTCGCCAAGTGTTTTCCAATCGACCTTCAGGTTGTATTTCTGAAGAGCCGGTTCCCAGTCTTTAAGGATCAGATCGTTTACGGGCGCGATGGATTCACCCTCTCCCGTCACTTCGGTCGTGATTCCCTGTGTGATCTTGCTCATCGCTCGCTTATCGACAAGGAGCGCCAGCTCGGATTGGCCCAGCATGTCGACGAAGCCAGGCGCGACGACCAGCCCACTTGCGTCGATTACCTTCTTCGAGCCTGACTCGCTCAGATGTCCCATCACAAGAATTTTCTCTCCTTTGATTCCTAGATCTCCGTAGTACCATGGGTTCCCGGTCCCATCAACGATCCGTCCACCTTTGATCAGCAAATCGAACTCTTCCACTTGAACCTTTCTCTCACATCCGATCACTGCAAGGGTACTAAGAAAAAGGACGAGCAGCGGAAAAAGATTTCTTTTATTCATAGTAACTCCCATCATTCACGTCTAACTTTGACTCAAGGATCCTCGAGAAATAGCAGGACTAGCAGAGCTATTCGGGTTTTCTCCAGCGAAGGATTAACTCGCGGCGCAATGCAGGATCAATATACGCTACCGCTGACCTACACTTTCTATCGCCAAATGCGAACTCACGAACTACAAAAGGAATAACAAGAGTGCGGTTTGAGCCAAGGGTGTATCTCCACCCTTCAGTCCCGCGAGGGGATAATTGGATATCATCCGGCGGTCCCAAGACGATATAGGCCCACCCGAAGGCCGTACTCCATCCTTCCGCCAGGCAACTGAAGTAGCGGTTTGCGTACTCCGCCCGCTTGTAATACTCTTCTTGATTCCAATGTCCAGCCCAGAATTCTCTTAGTCGCATCTGCTTTTCTTCTTTTGTTTTTGCTCCCTGCATTCTCTCATACTCTTCCGGCGTGGCTATATGAACCAGAACATTGATCTGTTCCTCAAGCGTAACAATGTCAGGAAACCCTGCTGGCCAAACCGAGAATAGCTGGCCGATTTGAACTTCGCGCTGAATCCCTGCCATCACCGGAGCCTTTGGGCGCACCGTCAGATCAAAGCGATAGTGCCCCGGGCCCAGATACGGAAGAGGAACTCGGACCAGATTTGATGGAGAGCTAACGGCTAGTGTTGATTCGGCGACCCACAGGAGAGTATCAGAGAGTTTGTGGGCGGTTTCACTTCTTTGATATGGGGAAAGGAACAAAAGAGGTTCAAGCCGGTTCACCTGATATACTTTGTAATCAAGGTTTATTTCTCTCCCGGGCAGTTGATCATAGACCTCAAAAGATGCGTAGTGCAGGTCGAGCGTCGTTGACATTTCGGGAATGATATCTGGGATGAGTTTCTCTTCTCCCTCCCGCTGAACAAACCGCGACCCAACGCTGATGTCGCTGACGCTCACGAATGACGCCCCGTAGTCTGGAACTTCAAGAGTTGCGCTCCTTTCTATCGACCTTTTCGAGGCCTCGTCCATGACTTCAGCGACGACGGAGTACTTCCCAGGCTCAAGGCTGAACGAACGAGGACTAACGTGGAAGGCTCTCGCCGTTGTTGCATCGTATGTCTTTTCCGTCACCGTCTCAGTCCAACTTTTCTCTACAGTGACGCGAGTATCCGCTTTAGGCTCCGCTCCCTCCTGAGATGGAGAGATTCGTACAACTATGCTATAAGAAGCTACAAACTTATCAGCCTGTCGAGTGAACTGAAGCACCCGATTCGAGATCGCAAGATAGAAGTCGCTTCTCGGCTTCCCATCCCTCAAGCAGTTGTAGATTCGGAAAGAAAAATCCGGTCCAGAAGCCCGCTGGATGCTTTCTTCATAGAAAGAAACGGGACGGTACCCCGTGCATCCAAAGCGAAGTGCCAACGACAAGAGTGTGAAGAATCCGGTGATCGCCTTCCAGCTCAACGCAGACCTCACCGCCAACAATTGTGAAAGTGGCCTTTCTCAAACAAGAAAAGTATGTTCGGCTCTTGTTACTGACCCCAGAGCGATTGTTTTCGCGCCGCTTCGAACTCATCCCCAGCCTTCCATTCGGGCGTCTTGTCTGCATTTGCCAGCCGATAGCCGAGCAAGAAGAGAAACTGCGCTTGTTGGGAAGCCCCGCGGAAGTCCCAAGTCGGTTTTATCTCGTCACTGGGTTGGTGGTAGTCTTCCGCGATAAAACGATCTCGTTCTTTTTTTCCCCAACCTTCGGGTTTACCGATGATATCTATCCCAGAATGAAAGTAGGCGCTTGGGATCCCGGCTTTCGCGAAGTTGAACTGATCGGAGCGATAGAAATATCCTTGCTCCGGCGACTGATCTGCAACGACCACAATGCCCATCTCCTTCGCGATCGCATCAATCGTCAAATCGATCGTCGATCGGCCTTTTCCGATCATCTGGATATCACGTGCAGGACCAAGCAGGTTTGCACCATCAATGTTGACGTTGGCGATGATCTTGCCGTGTGGAAAAGTAGGATGGGCGACATAGTACTGGGACCCCAGCAGACCTTGCTCTTCCGCAGCCACCGCCGCAAAAAGGATGGATCGCCGTGGCCGCGCGGTCCCTTCGGCGAAGCCCTTGGCGGCCGCCAGCAGAAGGCTGGTTCCTGAGGCATTGTCGAGCGCGCCGTTGTAAATGGAGTCCCCGCGAACCGGCTTCCCAATCCCGAAATGATCATGATGAGCTGTGTAAACGATGGCCTCATCCCGTTTTTCTGGGTCGCTTCCTCGAAGCAGACCAAGAACATTTGCCGTCTCAAGAGATCGGATCGAACTGCTGATTGTAAGAGAGAGCGTCACTCCGAGAGGCACGGGTTTAAATTTCCGAGACTCTGCTGATTTCCGAAGTTCATCGAGATCCTTCCCCGCCAGAGCCGCAAGCCCTCGGGCGACTTCTTCTGTAACCCATCCTTGAAGTCTCACTTGCGGATCGGGTGAATCTGCAAGAGAAAATCGCTCCGCGGACCATGAGCTTTGAACTACCTTCCAGGGATAGCCCGCGGATTCTGTTGTGTGGATGATGAGTGCCCCGGCCGCTCCTTTCTTCGCGGCGATCTCGTACTTGTATGTCCATCGCCCGTAGTAGGTGCGGCCCTTCCCGCCAAAAAATTTTGGATCGTCGGTGGCGGGATCGTTGTTCATCACTAGAAGAATCTTGCCCTTCACGTCTGAATCCTTGAAATCATCCCATTTTTGCTCCGGGGCGACGATCCCATACCCGACAAAAACCATCTCAGCATCCGCGACCGAGATGGTAGGCTCTTTTGATCCGCTGAAAGCAACAAAATCTTCATAGAACTTGTACCTCTCTTCCTTCACGCCTTTTCTCGCTCGCAACACCGTGGAAGGGTCTGCCTTCATTCCAACAATCGGGACTTTCTGGAAATACGTGCCATCGGAGCTGCCAGGCTCAAGGCCAAGAGATGCAAACACTGTTGCAATATAGAGTTGAGTCAGTCGATCCCCTCGAGTAGCTGGCCCCCTTCCTTCAAGCAAATCATCTGAGAGAAATCCAAGATGAGAACGGATCACTTCAGGTGTAATGAGCTGAAGCCCCTTTTGCTCCTCAGCAGTTTGGGAGAACACCGCAGAAGACAGGAAAAGGAGAAAGAGACTAGTGAGACCATTTCTTCGAGGTTGTTTGCCCATACTGTATTCTCCAGAAAAGTAATTGCCGCCACGCAACAGCCACCGCTGACACGCGCTTGCGATCCCTTCTCTCACTGCTTATCCTTACGCAAAAGAGGGGACATTACGGCCCATGCTTTTCAAATCCCCTTTGCGCGAGACAAGGCCGAAAGCGAGACGGTTCTTGAGCGTGTGTTAGTCGGGATGAGAGCCTCTCGTAACATCACTTACTCAGATGCCTTACTGACAGGAGCAGCCTCTTTCCCCAGAATCCACCTGTTGAACCAGTCGACGTTCCTTTTCGCCGCATCCCGAACATGCTTCGGCTCCCGAAGCCCATGAGGCTCGCGAGGATAGGTCACGAATTCCACGGGCACATTCTGCTTCTTTAATGCAAGATAAAGTTCCTGTCCCTGAGGAATCGGAACGCGGAGGTCCGCTTCGCCATGCTGGATCAGGCTCGGGGTCTTCACGCCTTTCACATGGAACATGGCAAAGTGATCGAGGTAGACTTTCAGGTCTTCCCAGGGCCAGCCACCAAAATAGTAGGCCATAAATTCGGGAATATCCGTCTGCCCCGTGAAGCTCACGCCGTTGGTTACTGCCGCGCCGACCGAGGCCGCCTTGAAGCGGTGTGTCTTGGTGATCACTCTTGAGGTCATGAAGCCACCATAGCTCCATCCCATGATCCCGAGTTTGTTTTCGTCAGCAATGCCTTCCTTGATTAGATAATCAACGCCGGACATGATATCATTGTAATCCCCCTCACCCCAGTCCCGAACGTTTGCTTTCCTGAACTTTTCGCCGTAGCCACCGCTGCCTCTGGGATTTGGCTTGAACAGGGCGTATCCCTCTCCAGCGAAAACGTGCCCGGGATAAACTCCCCCGATTGCAAAATCCCGAGTATGGATGCCAGCGGGCCCACCATGGATTTGAACGAGAAGGGGATACTTCTTTCCTTTCTCATACCCAACCGGCTTGAGGAGAACACCCTCCATTTCCATCCCATCCGTACTCTTCCATCGCACGATTTCCCCTTCTCCCAGCTTGATGTCAGTCAGTTGAGGATTGAGTGCCGTGAGTCTTGTCGATTTCATCGATGGGAGCTCAGCCAGATAGACGTCTGGCGCTGTGGCCACATTCTGTCTGAGGAAAGCAACCTTCTTACCATCTCTGGAGAAGCTGAAAGAACTGTGGGCGTTCTCACTGCCCGTAATTTGGCGAGCTTCCTCCGTATCGATGGACAAAACGAAAAGCTGCGTCGCTGTCCTCACTGTGGACTGAAAATAAATTGTCTTACCGTCCGGAGCCCACCAGAAATTTCCGACATTCTCATCAAATGATCTTGAGATGTTGGAGATCTCACCTCCGGAGGTCGATACCAGGCAGAGGTTGTAGTTCGCAATCCAGTCGTTCGACTTCCCATCCATCGAAACAAACGCAACCACTTTGCCGTCGGGTGAAAAGCGAGGGTTGTTATCGGGCCCCGGGCGCTCTACGATCTTCCTCGGCTTGCCGCTATCCGCAGAAACGATGTAGACATCGGTGTTAAAGATATCTGGAACTTTCGGAGTGGGGCGGGCTGAAAATGTAAGCCATTTACCGTCGGGCGACCAGCTGACATTGTCAACGTGGAAGCTTCCGCTCGTTCGTCGAACGACCTCCCTTGAATCAATATCGATGACCGAAATGTGAGACATCTGAAACTTTTCCTCCACAACGCTTGCGTCATCTTTTTCCTTCCGCTTCCTTTCCTCCTCCGAGGTCAATGTGTCTGGGGCAATGTAAGCGATTCGCTTCCCGTCCGCCGACCACTGGAAAAAGGTCACCTCCGTCTTCGAGTCTGTGAGCCGCCATGCTTCTCCCCCATTAGGGTTGATCAGATAAATCTGCGTCCTGTCCCTCCCATCGTCGGAGCTCCCAGTTCGAGATCCTTTCTCCGGACGGTCGGAAAGGAATGCCACAATTCTCCCATCCGGTGACCACCTCGGCGAGTAATCGCGCTTCGGGCCGTTCGTTAGTTTCACAGGCTCTCCACCCCTGGCAGATATCATCCAGATGTCGGTATTGGCCAAGTTCTCCTTCATATCCCATTGGGAAAGAACATAAAGCACACGGCTGCCATCGGGTGAAAGTTGCAAGTCGCTGGGAGATTTGTACGCCATCAGGTCGTCAATCGTCATGGTCCGCTGCTGGCCAGCTACAACGAAACACAGAAAAGCAGAGAGGAAAAAGATAGCAGCTATCGGAAGGAATGGGTGCTTTCTCATACTGGCCTCCTTTCGGAAGAATCTCTTATATGGAGATGGAAGGATAGTGCCTGCATCGTTGACCGAAATGCGCTCTCGGCAGACGAAGTCACGGGCTTGAAGCAAAAAAGCTCAAGGTGAGAAGACAGAATTGAATTCGACTAAATGGTAGGGAATACTCGCCGAAAAATCAAGGTTCCATATCATTCCAGAACAGGCGAATCTACACGATCACTGCCCACACCACTCAATTCAGGGGTTTCCCTTCCGCGTCACAGAGAACAACGGGACCATGGCCAATCTTCTCCAAACCCTGTTTAACCGCCGCGACATCTCCGACGATAGCGATGAGCATGCTATCGGGTTTGAGATACTTCTCTGCCACGCGCCTCACATCCGCCGCAGTGACAGCCTCAACGTATTTGGTATAAGTCTCAAAGTAGTCATCGGGAAGTCGGTAAAGCACTAGTGTTGCTAGCTGGTTAGCGATCTGGCCGGGTGTCTCGAATCCGCGGGGCAGGCTGCGGATGAGGAAATCTTTTGCAAATCTCAGATCGCTCTCTGAAACCTCTTCTGTCTTCAAACGCTCTCAACGACTGATTTGTCGGTGACATCCGTCCGGAAGCCCCCTGTGGTTGTAAATGGACCCGCCCCTTTTCTGAACTGGAAGCTGGAACCTGTCCCGTACGTGTAGCCTTTTTGCTCTCGCAGATTCCAGTTCAAACGGGAATTGAATCCTCCCCCGAGGATCGTGTTCATCACCACGACGGGGAAATAGTCGGAGGTGCTTCTAGGCAACCCGACATGCCCGATGCGGATCTGTGACTGCGCTGCCTGCGGTTTGTCGACAAGGAAAATCATGGGCTTCGTTTCTGCAGAGATTTCGGGGATCTTCACTTCCGGAACCGTCTTGCTTTCCCATGAGCCAAGATAACGTTCGAGGGTCGGCAGAAGCTCTTTGAGCGTGACATCTCCTACCACAATGAGAGTTGCATTATTGGGCCGGGCGTATTTTTCATAGAAGTCCTTCAGGTCCTGCACCGTGATCTGAGTCACGCTGGCCTCTGTGCCGTCATTCGGACGACCATAGGGATGCTCTTCCCCATAGAGACGAGTCGCGAAGACTCTTGTCGCCACTGCCGCTGGTTGATCCCTTTGCTGGATAAGAGACGTGAGAAGCTCTTTCTTGGCTCGGTCAAACTCTTGTTGCGGAAAGGTGGGATGAAGTATGACATCGCTATAAATATCGACCGCTGTCGATAGATGTTCTTTGAGGGTTTGCAGTCCGACGAAACATCCATCGTAATTTGCAGAAGAGAAGAGGTTCGCGCCAATGAAGTCCAATTCATCGGCGATCTGAAGTGCAGTCCGCTTTCTTGTCCCTTCGTCGAGCAGTCTCATTGTGAGCGTTCCAACTCCTGCCTTTTGCGGGGGGTCAGCGACTGTTCCTGTCTGTAGTACAAGGTTCAGTTGAACGATCGGGAGTTGGTGATATTCCGTCAGCATGACTTTCAATCCGTTCTTGAGAGATGCTCGCTGGATCTTTGGAAGGATAAGAGGCCGTGGCGGGCCGGCAGATGGCTTCTTCGTGCGGTCGACCTGGGCAGAGACGCTAAAGCCACCGAGAGCAACGAAGACGGAAATGTAGAGAAGAGCGAGTCTCATAGCTATAACTCCATATTGATGAGAGAGCGAGGTTAGTGCCTTATGAGTCAAATCCCTGCAAGAAAAACAAAGATTTCTATTACTGTTGGGGTTCGCGGGGCGATTTTCTTGGTTCTAACCGCCTGCTTGGAGTTCCTTTTTGCCCATCGGGACGACACTCAGAACGATCCGCTCGGGCCTGAGATACTTCTGGGCAACTTCTTGGAGTCGTGGCGCAGCAACACGTGTGTACCTCTCCAAGTCTTTGTTAAAGTAGCCGGGATCGCGCAGGAAGATGTTATAAAGATTCAGTCGATCCGTCCTTCCCCCGAAACCCCCAACCGACTGTATTTGATAAACAAAATCCGCTTTGATCCGATTCTTTGCTCGATCGAGTTCCCGAGACTCAACTGTCCCAGTTTTCAGGCCGTCGATGATTTCCTCGATCGCGGTCTCAAGTTCTCTCAGAGTGTGCCCGGGCTTGGCGGTCGCCGTGATTCGGAACTGCCCGGAAATCTCACCGGAGAACTGAGTGGCGCTCACGTCCTGGGCAATCTGTCTCTCGTAGACGAGCGATTTATACAAGCGGGAATTCTTTCCGCGAGCGAGGATGTCCGCTAAGACATCAAGCTCCGCATCGTCTGCAGCAAAGTTTGGAACGGACGGCCACACAATGTAGATCCGTGGCAACTGAACTCGATCCTCCATCAGGAGATACTTTCTCCCCTCAAGGGTGGTCCCACGAGGCTCAAGTTTCGAGGCAGGCGGAATAGGTTTCAAGTCTCCAAAATATTTCTCCACCAGCTCCTTCGTTTTCTTCACATCGATGTCTCCACCCACACACAGACTCGCGCTGTTCGGCCCATAATAGGTCTTGTGGAACTCGATAACATCCTCGAGGGTAGCATTCGATAGATCTTCCTGCGTCCCAATTGTCAACCAGTGATAGGGGTGATCAGGAGGGTAGAGATTCTCGTTGATCATTTTGTTCGCGAGGCCGTAGGGCTGGTTCTCATAGTTCTGCCTGCGTTCGTTCTTCACTACATCCCGCTGGTTGTCCAGCTTCGCCTGGTCCATGGCATCGAGCAGAAAGCCCATCCGATCGGACTCGAGGTACAGCGCAAGCTCGAGGAAATTGCTGGGCACCACTTCCCAGTAATTCGTTCGATCCGTGTTCGTGGAGCCGTTGAGTGTTCCTCCCGCTTCCTGCAAGAGTTTGAAATGATCGCCTTTCTCGACGTGCTTCGAACCTTGGAACATCATGTGCTCGAAGAGATGAGCGAAGCCCGTCTTCCCGGGTTTCTCCCTTGCTGAACCCACATGATACCAGACGTTCACAGCGACGATCGGGACGGAGTGATCTTCATGGAGAATCACCTCCAGCCCGTTCGGGAGAACATACTTCTCGAATGGGACATTAACCTGCGTATACACGGCTGCCGGGATCAGGATGGGGATGAGAAAAGCCGGAATGAATTTTTTCATGTTGCCTCCAGAGCATGAAGTCTAGGATGAGGAGTAAGTTCATGAAACCACCTACTTTCTTGAGAGCGAAACAAGTTCGGCCTTTTCTAAAAGCTGCAAATAATTTTGTACCTTCTCAAGAGTTACGCCGTCGTACTCCGTGCTCACGGCTTCATAGATGTCAAGAACGTTCCGCTTGCCGTCAATGAAATTCACCACTTCCCATGCAGCATTCCCGGAAAGACCAGGCATGGATTCAACGACTTTGCGGCCAAGCTTCTCGGTTAGGTATTCATCTCGAAGTGGGCACTTAAAGGATTCCGATCGGATCGGGACGATTCTTCTTGCAGCCCACTCCTCGCGGGTCAGTTCCACTGGTGCCGGGGATATCCTGAGTCGCGAACACTGCGTGGCGTACACCTGTTTGACGTCATCCAGGCGGATTTGTTCGAACTTCTTGAAGCTCCCGATCACATCGGTGATTGCTGTTCTGGCCGGTGCTGTCTTGACCAGCACGTTCAACGATTGGAGGCTGGATTCTTCACGTTCAGCCGCCCAATGAAGTAAGCTCAGTGCCCGCTTGACCTGAGCGTGGAGGTCTGCAGGCGAGCTTGCGGCTCGAATGGCTGCTTCTGCCTTCGATACATCCCCCGAGAAACGGCTGACGGATCCAGAATACATCTCCGAAAGCAGTCTTTCCGCTTGTTCCCCTTCTGCATTTGCCGTAAACCAGGCGGCGCCGAGGGCGATGAAGCAGACTCGCCTCAATTCCGTCGGATCGACCTTGTCTGGAGTGTCTTGAGCTGTATGATGGTATGGATCAGGAGCGTGGCCAAGCATCGTCGACGGCACACCAATGGATGCATCGTTGAAGAAATAGTGGTCGCTCCCGCCGGTGTACGGGACAATCCGATAGTTGAATGGCCCTTTACTCCCACGCAGTTCCACAATAGGCAATCGGTCTGCGAGCCTCACGAAGTATCCGATGAGATCATTGAGAAAGCTCGGGCGGGAGTGTGGCGTTTGCGTGGCATAGAAGTAAGAACCGACCTTTGCGAGATCCTCGCCGATCATATCGCAGTTGATTGCGGCGAGCGTCTTGC
>JBBIJH010000011.1:0-32709 GCA_037446075.1 Ignavibacteriales bacterium | reverse complement strand
ATTGCGGGGATGGATATTCGTCTTGCCTGGTCGTGTCGACTGGAGGAGCTAAATCAGTTTGGTTGCTTTGTCCGAAGCGTACCAAGGACTGATAGTAAACCGACAGAATAGGCACGAAATGCAACAGCCTCAACGCGTCGTCCAGATCCGCAGCGGCAACGAGATGATTGCCGAAGGCGCACTCCGCGCAGGATGTAACTTCTTTGCCGGATATCCGATTACCCCCGCCACGGGAATCTACGAGACGATGATGAATCGCTTGCCCGAAAGGAGTGGCGTCGCCATCAGTGCACCGGATGAGATTTCCTCACTGTGCTATTGTGTCGGTGCATCGATGCGTGGAGCCAAGGCAATGACAGCGACATCGGGTCCGGGGTGGGCACTGATGATCGAGACAGTGCAGTACGCCTTGATGACAGAAACGCCAGTTGTGATTGCTCTTGTCCAGAGGCTCGGTCCAAGTACAGGCGGGGCTACTCAAGGCGCGCAGGGGGATATCCTTCTCGCGGAGTTCTGCACTTCAGGTGGATATACAATCCCTGTTTTTTGTCCCAGCAATCCGATCGAGTGCTTCGAACTGACGGTGCTTGCCTTCAACTGGGCGGAAAGGCTCAGAACGCCCGTGGTTCTTCTCACTGACAAAGAGACTGCGATGACATTCGAGAGCGTGAACCTCAACGAAATCCATGATCTCTCCGTCCTCGAGCGGCCCCAGTTCCTTGCCAGACCGGAAGATGGTGAACAGAAGTTCCGGACGTATGAGTTTGAGGACTTTGCTGAGGTCCCGAAATTTTCACCCGTTGGCGGTCCATGGAAAGTAACGGTGACCGGTTCCATGCATGATAAGAGAGGTTGGCTCAGAAAGAATTCACCTGAGTCCATTGTAGTCCTCCAGCATCTCCAGCAAAAGATTGTTGAGCACGCCGATGAATTGGCCATTGTGAAGTCAGACCTTCAGGAGACAGCTAAAACGCTCATAGTCAGCTATGGAATAACGGCTCGAACGTCACTCGAAGCGGTGAAGAAAGCAAGGGAGGAAGGGAAGAAAGTTTCGTGGTGTAACGTGCTGACCCTTTTTCCCGTACCCGAGAAAAAAATTTGTACGTCACTGCGGGGTGTCGAAAAAGTCGTGGTCCCAGAGGAAAACCTCACTGGACAGTATCGTTCAGTTGTCCAGCATCTGTTCGGCAGCCGAGAAGTCGTTGGTATCAATAGGGTCGGAAGAATGATCACGCCTGAGGAGATTCTCGAGGAGATTCAATGAGGTGAGCATCCTTTACCTGATCGCCGGACTCGTCCTTTTGCCCTTCGGGATCGCTGTGATCTAGGCGAACGAGCATCTTGGGAAAAACCGAGAGGAGTCACTCAGACACGACCCATGTTCATCTTTGAGGGTTATGGTTTCTACTGTTTTATTTTCTCAAATAGAAGTCCGCTGGGTACAGAGTAACCATGGAAACGAACATCCCAACCTATCGTGATGAGCGCGTTGCGGCCCCGTTTTGTAAGGGGTGTGGCCATACGCACGTCATCCGACAACTCGACGCAGCGCTTGTCGAGCTTCAGCTTGACCCGTCAAACATTTGTCTTGTCACCGATATCGGATGCATCGGGTTAGCCGATCCCCTCTTCGGGCGTCTGCATACCGTCCATACTACTCATGGTCGATCCACGGCGTTTGCGACTGGGATCGAACTGGCAGATTCTGTTCTTGGAGAATCGAACCTGAAAACGATTGTACTGATCGGAGATGGTGGCGCCACGATAGGTCTTCAGCACCTCGTCCAGGCAGCTCTTTTGAATGTCGATGTCACGGTTCTCCTCTGCAACAACTTCCTCTATGGGATGACTGGCGGTCAGAATTCCGGGCTCACGCCAATGCAGTTCGTCACTTCGACAACGCCGTGGGGGAATTTCATTCCCCCGATGGACTTCGCGAATCTCATGGTGAGTTGTAAGGCGGGGTTTGTAGAACGCATCTCTGCGACCGATCATCGGCTGGGGGACGTGATCGCTGACGCAATTGTTTATCCGGGCTTTGCGATCGTTGAGATTCTGGAGATTTGTCCGGAGTACGCCGTTCCGATGAATGCCAATTTGAATTCTTTTCTTCCAAAGAAAAGCCTCAGCGACGAGCATCCCGAACGGTTCCCCCTGACCGGTTCTAACCGAAAGGAGTTTTCAGAGATCTATCGTACTACGATTCTGCTCGGGGAACCTCGAAAAAAATCAAGGAGAGAGGCGGTAATTCCCCAGCAGTTTACGCACCACCTCTTCTGCCCAGTGAAAGTCGTGGTTGCGGGAACTGCCGGCGAACGCGTCCAGTCGGCGGCGGGGATGTTTGCTGAGGCAGGGGTTCAGTGCGGGTTGAACATCACACAGAAGAACGATAATCCAGTGACGCAAGGTTCGGGATTCTCTCTCTCCGAACTTTGCCTAAGCCCTGAACCTATCTATTACACTGGCGTGACCCATCCCGACGCACTCCTGATCGTTTCGACAGACGGTCTTCGGGAACTCGAGTCCAACGGGACACTAGAACGAGCAACTCCACAGACGGTCTTTATCCTTGACTCTGAGGTTGCCGTCGTGGGACAACCCGGGAGGAAGTATTCGTTTCCGTTTCGGAAGGAGTTCGGAGCTAAGCAAGCTGCCTTGGCAGCGCTGGCTTACTACGTTCAGCTCACCGAGATTATTCCAACGTCTGGATTCGTTGAGGTCTTGAGACAACGATCGCCAGACCTCGAGACGTGGTTTCTCATGGAATTCCTAAGGAAGATACGTGGAGAGGAATCACCGACGGGTCAGGCACAAGAGGTAAAGGAGGACTAGAGCATTGACGAAGACAAAAGACATCATCGTGGTACTCGACGCCGAGGAGCATGCATTACTTCTGGACGCGGTGATCTCAACATTGGGAAATTATCAGGTGAAGCTCTTCCATGCACGGGCTCCGGTACTGCAAGCGACATTAGCGAAACGATGCCAGCAGATGGGATCTATTCTAAAGAAACTGCTCACAGTCTTGCGAGAGGATGCCCGGGCCCATGCGGATGGGGTGGATGACAATACTGCCTTGAGGGGGAAAGCCGCCTGAGCCATCCCGGTTTCTGTACGTTGCAGTAAGTACATACGAACAGCTTTCTTCTTTCGGTGCCGTTTCTTATTTTCTCTCAGCGGCGGAGATCTTGCACTGGCGAAGGGACTGTCTATATAAGGTGCTGAGAAAGAATCCAGTTGATAAAAGCTCCGACATTTACCCTAGGGCCAACTTGCAACATGCCCGCCTGCCGCTAAACCCTCTCCGGAGCTGGGCGGATAGGACTTTTTGAGCCTACATCTGACGGGCTATCACAATCTACAGGAGACTCTTTCCATGAAATATAGCAGAATGATGTCGTCCTCTGTACTGATTCTCCTGTTTACTTTATCACTAATGTACAGCCAACAGAAGCCCGCCCATAGATATGTTGGTGTGAAAATATGTGCCCCTTGCCATAAAGGGGAAAAGAAAGGGAACGTTCACGAGCTTTGGCTGAAGAGCAGGCATGCCCAAGCCTACAAGGTACTGGAAACCCCAGAAGCTGGCAAGGTTGCAAAAGAAAAAGCATTGAAGAAGCCTGCCAGCCAAAGCCCCGAGTGCCTGAAGTGTCACGTCCCCACGCACAATGCTGACAAAGCCCTCCTGATGAGCACCTTCGATCCGAAAGATGGTGTGCAGTGCGAAACTTGCCACGGACCTGGATCAGAGTACAAGTCAATACCGGTGATGAAAGACCGCGCGAAGGCCGTGGCCGCAGGCCTGATCTTCCGCGAGACGGACAAAGAGATCGAAGAGGCTTGCAAGAAATGTCACAACGAAGAAAGCCCCACCTTCAAGGGATTCAATTTCAAAGAAATGTGGCCGAAGATCAAGCATGCCGTTCCGAAACAAGGGTGAGTGTAATCCAGCTTGCTTCGGCTCGTTGCTGTTGAAACACTCGTGAAGGGAACTCACATGGATTCTCTTTATGATCTGCTGAAGTTCTTGCATGTATTGAGTTTTGTCTTCATGTCGATTCCGTTATTCAATCTCATCGTGGTGAACGAGCGAGCTTTGTTCGGCCCATCGTTCCATTATTATGTCGATCGGTACATGGAAAATATTATTCATCATGGTTCCTATCGGTGCTTTGTGTTCCAGTCGACCGTTCTCGTTACGGGCCTGTTGCTCTTAATCGTTGGGCCGCTGGGGATTTCAGCCTTGTGGACGAATTGGGTTGTCCTGGTCAAGACGCTTCTGCTGTTTAGCTTGATGGGGCTCCTCTCCTACGTCCATTTCAGTCTGCAGCCGAAGATCGAAGCGCTGCTGGCAGATCTTAAACCCAATGTTGAGGTACCAGTGACTCTCATGGGTGAGCTAAGACCTTATCGGATCCGCCGAAAACGGTTGGCGAGTTTCTGTCTCTTCATCGTGATAACGACGATCATTCTTGGACTTCAAGTCTACGGAACTTTCAGCCCCATTCTCACTCTCGTGCTCATTGTAGTGGCGGGTTTGTTTGCCTGGCGGGCAAACAAGACTCTGCTTCGATTCGGCTGGATTTGAACCGATGCCCTATGAAGTTGGGGATCGTCATCTACTCCAATGACCCTGAAACAGTGTGGAATGCATTCAGGCTTGCCAATGTTGCTCTGAAGGAGAGAGACGACGTCAAAGTATTCCTTCTGGGTAAAGGGGTTGAGTCGGAATCTCTAGATTCCAATCACTTTCGAATAACCGACCAGATGAGAGAGTTCGTCTCAAGAAAGGGGAGGGTCTATGCGTGTGGAACCTGTCTGAAGATGCGGCAGGCGGAAGCCACTGAGCTTTGCCCGGTTTCCACGATCAGTGACCTCTATGAGATCATCAGAGAGTGTGATAAAGTTGTCTCGTTTTGAGAACCCACTGTTGACTTGTACAAAGATGTCCTGTGCATTTTCGCTGGAGGGACACAACAAATTGAATCTGTCCGAACCGCTGCCTGAAAAACCTCAGTTTGTCTGAGAGAATGAGAGACAGCGGTAAAATCTACACCCAACCGACTCTGTCGCCCCCCCGGCGTAGAGACTTCCTCAAGTATTTCCTCGGTGGAAGCCTCATCGCATGGCTTGCTTCCGTTTTGTATCCCGTGCTTGCCTACCTGAAACCCCCCAAGCAACCTGAGGTGGAGATATCGAGTGTGAAAGCAGGGAAGTTAAGTGAGATAGAAAAAGAAAGCGGGAGGATTATCAAGTTTGGGACGAAACCTGTCATCTTAATCCGTACGGCGGTGGGGGACCTGCGCGCATTTTCTGCAACGTGCACGCATCTCGATTGCACCGTACAGTTCAGGAAAGACGCAGGGATCATCTGGTGCGCATGTCACAACGGACAGTATGATCTGAACGGTCGGAACATTGGGGGTCCTCCGCCACGACCACTGGATGAGTACAGAGTCATTGTTCAAGCGGACGAGGTGTTGATTTCCAAAAAGGGATGAAAGCACGGTTGAAAAAACTTTATGACTGGGTAGACGAGCGAGTTCAGCTCGAAGACTTGGTGGAGTTTATGGGCAAGAAATATGTCCCCGTCCACAGTCATTCAGTATGGTACTATTTCGGTGGAGTCTCGTTGTTCCTGTTCATCATTCAGGTTGTGACCGGGATCCTCTTGCTCATGTACTACAAAGGAAGTGAAAGCCTTGCCTTCGAGAGCATTCAGTTTCTGATGTCGAAGGTGGCGTTCGGCTGGCTGATTCGCTCGATCCATAGCTGGGCAGCGAATCTCTTCATCCTCGCGGCGATGATCCATATGTTCAGCGTCTACTTCACGAAGGCCTATCGGAAGCCTCGCGAGATTACGTGGCTAACAGGCATGCTGATGTTCTTCCTCGCTCTGGGGTTCGGATTCAGCGGGTATCTCCTCCCCTGGAATGAACTCGCCTTCTTTGCGACAAAAGTTGGGACGGATATCGTAGGAGTCGTTCCTCTGATTGGCAAACCCCTTATGATCTTGCTGCGGGGGGGCGAGGAAGTTACGGGGGCAACACTCTCTCGTTTCTTCGGCTTGCATGTTGCAATCATGCCGGGAATTTTTACTGTCTTTCTCACGATTCATCTTCTTCTTGTCCAGCGTCAGGGAATGAGCGAACCGCTCGGTGTTGAAGCCAACGCTGGCGAGGAAATGCGTACCATGCCGTTCTTTCCGAACTTTCTTCTCCGCGACTTGCTTCTCTGGCTTATCGTTTTGAATCTCTTGGCCATGCTCGCGGTCTTCTTCCCGTGGGAGCTGGGCAGGAAAGCTGACCCGTTTGCTCCAGCACCAGCCGGCATAAAGCCGGAGTGGTACTTCATGTTTATGTTCCAGACGTTGAAATACATTCCCGCTCAGGTACTGTTTATCGACGGGGAAGTACTGGGCATCATGCTGTTTGGCATCGCTGGTCTCCTGTGGATGCTTGTGCCCTTTTGGGACAGAAGAAGCTCCCGTGGCGAGAGAAACCGGGTTATCAATTACATCGGAATCTTTGCAGTCATCTATATCATTGTCTTCACAATCCTCGGTTGGGCCTCATGAAAGCGATGCTGCTGGCTTTCGTCGGTTTGATCTCCCATGGGTCACTGGCAGCAGCGTCTGCTCAAGTCGAGAACCAGTGTCTGACGTGCCATGAAACCTTAGGCGACAAGCCTTCGGAATTGTTCAAGCATGACATTCATTTCAAAAAGGGGATCTCCTGCGCCGGTTGCCACGGGGGGGATTCTACGTCGGACGATATGGAAGTGGCGATGAACCCAAAGGCGGGATTCATCGGAGTGCCGAAAGGGGATGACATCTCCCGGATGTGTGCGAAGTGCCATTCGAGTGCCGCCATCATGGTGAAGCAGTACAATTCCATCCTTCCTCGGAATCAGATAGAAACGCTGTGGGAAAGCGTCCACGGGAAGCTTTCTACAACAGGAAAAGAACGAATTGCACAGTGCACCACGTGTCACGATGCTCATGGGATTGTCTCGACGAAAGACCCTGCATCGCCTGTGTATCCGCTAAATGTGACAAAGACCTGTGCAAAGTGCCACAGCGATGCCGCTTTCATGCGAGCGTACAACCCTGCACTGCCCGTGGATCAATTGGACAAATACCGAACGAGCGTTCACGGCATTCGGAACAAAGAAGGCGACGTGAAGGTCGCGGAATGCGCAAGCTGCCATGGGAGTCACGACATCCGTGCTGCGAGTGACGTGAAGTCGAAGGTCTATGCGACAAACCTGCCCGTTACCTGTGCGTCCTGTCATGCAAATCGTGCATACATGAAGGGCTACCGACTACCCATCGATCAGTTTGGAAAGTTCTCAAAAAGCGTCCACGGAAAAGCTCTGTTGGAAAAGCACGACCTTGGAGCTCCGTCGTGCAACGATTGTCACGGCAACCACGGCGCCGTGCCTCCCGGCGTGGAGTCAATCTCAAAGGTCTGTGGGATCTGCCATGCCCTGAATGCCGACTTGTTCTCCTCAAGCCCGCACAAGAAGGCTTTTGACAGACGAAAGCTCCCTGAGTGTGAGACCTGCCACGGTTACCACGAAACCGTCGCGGCAACGGACGAACTCCTTGGGGTTTCTCCCGATGCAGTCTGCAGTCGATGCCACAGTCCTAGTAAGAACCCGAAAGGATACTTGGTGGCAAGGACGATGCGACAGCTAATTGATTCACTCGAAGCGGCCGAGAGCCGCGCTGCAGTGCTGGTCAATGAAGCGGAACAGAAAGGAATGGAGATCTCCGAAGCACGGTTCAAACTGCGTGACGTTCGACAGGCGCGCTTGGAATCGCGTACGATGGTTCATTCATTCGATGAAGAAAAATTCCGTGCCGTGATTGAGAAAGGATTAGGTGTGACGTCGGCCGTCTCAGCGGAAGCGAGCGATGCCATCCATGAATACTACTTTCGGCGGTGGGGTTTGGGTGTGGCGACACTGATCATCACTGTCCTGGCTGTTTCTGTGTTTCTCCTTATCCGGCGCATTGAGCGACGCCAGCAACAGAAGAAATGATGGTTCTCGCTTTTCACGCTCTTCGGCACCGTTAATGCCTCTCCTTGATTTCTCAATTGTGGTAGCTCTCGGACCCCAGATTCTCAGACTTGAAAAGCAGAGGTGCCTATAACCGCCGTTGAGGGAGCTCTCGAATTTGCAAACTCATCTTTCTTGTTGAAGGGATGCGTTCCTTCTTCAAGCCGAGAGCTTGCCTCTCTTGGCACACATCTTGAAATTGTGAAGGCCATCACCTTGCCTCTAACACGGCGGAGCCGCCCGCCTATCAAAGCGAAGCTGCCGGCCGGCAACCAAGATTAGGAGGCTGAAATACTCGGATCTGTTGAAAGCTGTGGAGGCAATTTCCAAAGAGCATGAGGCTCAGCTCTTGAACTATCTTAGGATAACTCGGATCGAAGCCGGCCTTCTACTGAACTTTTGGAAAAAACTGAATTCAAACGAAGAGCGTTTTCAAACTCCAACAAACGACCCGTGTCGTTCAACTAGATCCACTTTTTCAGCGTTCTATTGTTTGCTTTTCGTGCACAGATCTTGCTCTTGAGGTGCTAACCAGTTGGGCCTTGGAATGAAAGGTCAAGGAAACACCACCTACGATCGGATCATATTCCTTGCTCAGGTTGTGAGCGTTTCGCTCATCTGGATCTTTGTCATCACGATCAGTGTCTGGATTCTGAATCTCATCCTTCTTTCGATCGAACTTCGGGATGTTCCGGGCGCCTCGCTCGGCATCAGCATCGTTGCGATTCCTGTATTCCTCACGTTGGCTGGCCTTCTGACGTATGTCTTCGTGGGACTCCGAAGAGAAAAGTCTCCACCGAATCAATCTGAGGAGAAGTAACATGCGATTTCCGAAATGGTTGATCGCTGTTCCATTTCTTGGTTCTGCTGTCTTCTTCGCCCAGCAAATTGAGCTTCCACAGAACCCGCTGAAGGGACAACTCGTCTTCGAGGAAAAGAAATGCATCGAGTGCCATGCGATCGGAGGCTATGGAGGAACAGAAGGCCCCGACCTCAGTCGCGAGCAGTATTTTGGAAGTGTGCTAGAGTTGGCTTCCATCATCTGGAATCACACTCCTCAGATGAACCGGAAGTATCGCCAGCTCCGAATGGAACGCCCTCAGCTTTCTCACACGGAGATGATGGACTTGTTCGGATTCCTCTACTATCTGCGATACTTGGGCGAACCCGGAAGTGTTGCGCAAGGGAAGAAGCTTCTGGAGTCGAAAGGTTGCATTACCTGTCACACAGTAGCGGGTAAAGGGGGCACCGTAGGACCGAACCTCGATCAGGCACAGCAGTACGCCTCGCCGCTCTTCATGGTTCAAGTGATGTGGAATCACGGTCCAGCCATGCAAGAAGAGATCAAGAAATCGGGGATGAAATATCCGACACTCACAGGCCAAGATATCATTGACATCGCTGCGTACATCCGGCAAGCCACGACCGCCGGTACTGAGATTCGGATGCCACCAGGAAATCCCACGAAGGGGAAAACCATTTTCAAAGAAAAAGGATGCAACCAATGTCATCTCGTAGAAGGGAAAGCGAAGATCGTCGGTCCCAACCTATCAAGGATCGAATTGAAGAAGGGCGTGACGGAGATTGCAAGCCTCATGTGGAACCACGGTCCTGCAATGATGCAGTTGATGAAGAAGAAAGCCGTTGAGTGGCCGCGATTTGAAGGGAGCGAGATGGCGGACTTGCTTGCCTACCTTTATTTTCTCGGTTTCGAGGACAAACCAGGTGATGACCAAAAGGGAGGGAATGTCTTCAGAGTGAAAGGATGCGGTGACTGTCATAAGAAAGGGGGAGGGGGCAGAGGACCCGATCTGGCAACTATCAAGCGATTTGACTCACCGATCCGGATGATCCAGTTGATGTGGAACCACGCCTCGCAAATGGAAGACATGCTGATAACACAAAACAAAGAATGGCCCGAGTTGAGCACGACCGAGATGCGGGATCTGTATGCGTATCTGCGGAAGGTGACGAAGGAGTAGGGGGTTATTGAGCCCATAACGGGATACTGCCCATTTGCAGATCCGTCAATCCGATAGTTAGGTGAAAGTGCACCGCACCGAGGTTCGATCCGGCTGGCTAAATGAGGTGATCCACTTGTGCACCTTTTTGACAAATGACAATGCCTTGTCCGTGTTGTCTTGAGCGATGTAGTCGAAGATTGAAGTGAGATCGTCTTGCGCAACAGGAAGATAACGCAGCGCATACTTAGTGCGCATTTGCTCGGTGACGGAGTTTGGTCATCATCTCTTTGTGGGTGATGCCCATCTTCCCCGTTGCCGCTTGAGCCTGGGCAACTCCGAGCTTTCCAAACAGCTCGACCTGTGCCTTCAGGCGTTCATAATGGGCGTGATACTCTCTGTATTTCCTTCGAGCACAAATTTGTACCAAATTCTTACATAATCAAGTCTTATTGTGCGATACACTTTCAACAGAGGAATGGCAACCACGACACTCGGTTTGTTGATAAAGAATAGTTGTGCTGATGCCATTGTTATTTGCTGAGAAGAATATCCGTTCTTCCTCGTCGTAAGACCAACGGTTAGTGACCCAAACCTTATGGGTATGTTAGTCCCCACAAGAACGAAGGTGGCCATTCTCGCAGCCGCGGGGATCGTCTTGGTGCTTTTTCTCTTTGCTGCATCTGATTCCAAAGAGAAGAATATCCAACCTCTCGCCTACAACCACAAGGTTCACGTTGAAAAGGCTGAACTGAAATGCACGGATTGCCATCTGTATGCGGAACAGAAGGCATCGGCTGCGATTCCACCTCTTGAAGTCTGTCAAAATTGCCATAGCGATCAGCCACTTTCAGGGTCTCCCGAGGAGAAAAAGCTCCTTCAGTACATAACTGAAGGTAAGGAAATTCCGTGGAAGCGGATTTATCGAGTACCCAATCATGTCTATTTTTCGCATCGGCGACACGTTGTTGGCGGTGAGATTGAATGTAAGGTCTGTCATGGAGACGTTGCCGAGTTCACCGAACCGGTTGTTTCTCCGGCTGTGCCTGTGACGATGGAGAACTGCATGCGATGTCACAAACAACGCAAAATCACAAATGATTGTCTGGCATGCCATCGTTGATTTCCCTCTCCCCTCCTTCGGACGGGGGTGGGGGTTCGGAGCGTAGATGGAAATTAAGCGACGAGATTTCTTGAGGCTGTTCGGCGGGCTTTCGGGGGCTGTACTCCTTGGAGGCTGCGGGTTGGATGAGGTTTTCGATGTCCCTGAAGCGCTCGTTGCAAAGGCGAGGAACGGTCCCGGTATCGAGACGTGGAAGAACACCATCTGCCGCTTGTGCCCCGGGGGATGCGGCATTCGTGTCCGACTGATTGACGGGACTCCCGTGTACGTGAAGGGCAACCCGAATTATCCTGTCAATCAGGGCGGCATGTGCCCTCTCGGACTCAGCGCTCTGCACGCGCTCTACAATCCCGATCGACTGAAAGGACCGGTAAAGCGAACTGGTCCTCCGGGAGCTGGGACATGGGAGCCGATCAGCTGGGACGAGGCTTTGAAGACAATCACCGAGACGCTGGTCAAACTTCGCGGCGAGGGGAAGTCTCATCAAGTAGCTTGGCTCGGGTACGACGAACGGGGGCTGATGAAGGAACACATCACTCGGTTCATGCGAGCTTATGGGTCACCGAATTACTTTCAGTTCTCTCCCACGCAGAACGATATCGTTCCCTATCTGCTTCTCCACGGGCGTCCGCAGATTCCCGCTTACGATTTTCTGAATGCAAAGCTCGTCGTGAGTTTCGGATCGAATTTCCTGGAAGAAGGTTACTCACCCATCTATTACACGAAACTCTACAGCCATCATCGGGAGCGAGAAACCCGCTATATACAGATTGAAACTCGCATGAGCCTGACGGCTGCCAATGCCGACCGGTGGATTCCTGTACACCCGGGAACCTACGGTGCTCTTGCCTTAGGTCTTGCGTATGTCCTGATTAGAGAAGAACTGTATGATTCAACTTTTGTCAAGAGACAGACCTTCGGATTTGAGGACTGGACGGATCGCTCTGGGGAGAAGCATCTTGGTTTCAAAAGCATTGTCTTGGGCAATTACTATCCTGAACGCGTTGCGGGGATCACAGGGCTTTCGAGCACGACGATTCTTGAGCTTGGCCGCGAGCTAGGCCATACACGTCCGGCGGTGGTAATCGGTGATGGAGGGGCCATCGACAATGCAAACGGCACGTTTTCTCTCATGGCAGTCCAGAGCCTCAACGCGCTCCTTGGAAACTACGAGCAAGAGGGCGGGGTCTTCTTCGTTGGCGACCCGCCGTTTGCTGCACTCCCCGCAGTCGTCGAAGACTCAGTAGGAAAGAATGGCAACCAGCAAATTCCGGTTGCCCATTCTCTAGATGTGACTTTTCCCGTTACGAACTTCTCGATTGAGAGCTTTACACAAAACGTCCTGGCAGAGCGCCCCTATCCGATTCGTGCTTTGTTTCTTTACAAAGGCAACCCCCTCTTTCAAACATTGAACCACGTCGACTTTGCTAAAGCGCTGGAAATGATTCCCCTCGTGGTGAGCTTCGATTCCGTGATCAGCGAGACGAGCGAGTACGCTCATCTGATCTTGCCCGATCACACATTTCTCGAACAATGGGATGAGATCTCAAATGTTCCCTCGGTTGGTTTCACCCATGTGGGACTCCAGCAGCCTGTCATCGAACCGCTCTACGATACTCGCAACACTGGCGATGTGTTGATCGACCTCGCGAGGCGGATTGGGGGAACGGTTGCGGCCTCATTCCCTTTTGAGAATTATCAGAAAGTCATTGAGCATCGCGCGGCAGGTATTTTCAACTCAGGTCAAGGAGCAGTAGCGTCGGAGGGGGTGAAGCGATTCTGGCTTGAATATTTGCATCAACGCGGATGGCAGCTGGGGCGATATGCTTCCTTCGAGGAATTCTGGGGGCAGCTTCGCGAACACGGCGGCTGGTGGAATCCGATTCGGAAGCAGAAAAGTGAGCGTGAAATCTTTCAGACTCCCTCGGGCAAGTTCGAGTTTTACTCACAAAAGTTGAAAAGCACAATTGATTCTCTCGTTGAGAAAATGGGGCAGAAGGAGCAACCGCAGAATCTCGAATCAGTCCTGACTCGTCTCAATATATCGGCGCGGGGAGACAGCGCCTTTCTCCCTCATCACGAGCCGGTCTCCTATGAGGCTGAGATGCCGCTGCATTTGATCACGTTCCGGGTGTTGCCCAACCCCGACGGTCAAGCGGCGAATCTTCCGCTCATGCAGGAGATGTTTGGCTACACAGTTCGTCGTTATTGGGACTCTTGGGTCGAGATTCATCCCGAGACGGCGGCTGAGTATGGCATTTCTGATGGGGCTTGGGTCCGGGTGGAATCGTCAGCAGGAAGTATCAGCGTTCGCGCGAAACTCAACCCGGGAATTCTAGCCTACGTCGTGGCGATTCCCTTTGGACTTGGCCATTCATCGTACGGGCGGTATGCGAAAGGTCATGGAGAGAATCCCTATTCGATCCTGAGAAATCTTTATGACCTGCTCAGCGGAAAGCCCGCGTTAGAGGCAACCAAAGTCAAAATCTCTTTGCAGTCGAAACCAGGAGTGTAAAGGATGCCCAAATGGGCGATGGTGATTGACCTTGATAAATGCACGGGGTGCGGCGCGTGCATGGCGGCGTGCAAGATGGAGAACAACATCGCTATCGTTGACCCCGAGGAGGCAGAATACGGCCGCGCGATGTTCTGGATGGACATGATCACTGAAGTAGAAGGCGAGTTCCCAAACGTTCGTACGAGGAGAATTCCCAAGCCGTGCTTCCATTGCGATAACCCCCCGTGTACAAAAGTCTGTCCCGTGCGCGCAACGTATCTGAACGAAGAAGGATTGGTGGCGCAGATTTATCATCGCTGCATTGGATGTCGGTATTGCATGGCCGCGTGTCCGTTCACCGCGAAGGTCTTCAACTGGAAGAAACCACAATGGCTGGATGGGGAAGAAACCTGTATCAATCCTGATGTCTCGGTGCGGAGTGTAGGAGTGGTAGAGAAGTGCTCCTTCTGTGCTCAGCGTCTGATGAAAGTAAAGGAGGAAGCAGATCTCGAGGATCGGCCGCTTCGCGATGGCGAATACATGCCGGCCTGCGCGGAAAACTGCCCTGCGGATGCAATCTATCTTGGAGATCTGGAAAACAAAGATTCCATGGCGCACAAACTTTCTCATAGCTACCGCGCCTATCGCGTGATGGAAAACCTGGGAGTCGAACCCAAAGTTTATTATCTCTCGAAGAGAACATGAGAGTGGGCAGCCATATCGATTACGAGCTAGATCAAGACGCGGCGCTGTATCGGCCTATCTACAAAACGGGCAGGATGTATTACTTCGCCGTTGGAAGCATGGTGGCGATCATCTTGTGGGCGTTCTACATGTTCTTTACTCAGGTCCGCGATGGGCTAGGTGTCACAGGCATGAACCAACCGGTGACGTGGGGTTTCTACATCGTAAACTTTGTCTTCTTCATCGGGATCAGCCACGCGGGTACGTTGATTTCCGCTATCCTCCGGCTTTCGAAAGCAGAGTGGCGCCGGCCGATCACCCGAATGGCAGAAGTGATCACGGCCATTGTGCTGGCGATCGGGGGACTTCACCCGATCATCGATATGGGGCGACCCGATCGAATGCTGAACCTCGTCGAGTCGGGTCGCCTGCAGTCTCCACTGCTCTGGGACATCACGAGCATCACCGCGTATTTCACAGCCAGTACCGTGTACCTGTACGTTCCGATGATCCCCGACATTGCTCGACTTCGAGATCGGGGCGGCAAGTTCAAGTGGTTCTATGCCTTTGCAGCCTGGGGATGGCAGGGGACAGAAGGGCAAAAGCGTGTACTCAACCGCGCCATTAACATCCTGATGGTGATGGTCATTCCCATCGCCGTCTCTGTTCATACGGTGATCTCTTACATTTTCTCGATGACCCTGCAGCCCGGCTGGCACAGCACGATCTTCGGCCCTTACTTCGTCGTTGGAGCTATTTTCTCCGGCATTGCTGCACTGTTGATTGTGATGATTGCATTCCGAAAAGCGTACCACTTGGAGGCGTATCTGAAGGAGATTCACTTTCAGTACCTGGGTACGCTCTTGCTCATTATGTCGATCATTTGGTTCTACTTCACGTTTTCAGAGCACCTGACGGGCATCTTCGGAGGTGAGCCGCACGAGATGGACATTATCATGTACAAGTTCACTGGCCCATTCGCGACCTTTTTCTGGGCGATGGTGATGTGCAACTTCGTGATTCCCGTGCTTATTCTGAGTTTCCGGCGGTTCAAGAAGATCTCAGGGATTCTCATCGCATCGATTTCGGTCGTCGTTGGAATGTGGCTGGAGCGGCTGAACATTGTCGTTCCCTCGCTGGCGAATCCGCGCATGGAGCTTCCGGTAGGAATCTATGTTCCCACTCTGGTCGAGTGGTCATTGTTTGCTGGCGGGGTCGCGGTCTTTGTCTTAGGATTCCTTTTGTTCTCAAAATTCTTCCCCATCATTTCAATTTGGGAGATTGAAGAAGGGCGTAAGGAGGGTCTAAAAGAGATTGAAGAGCGAATTCATAGTTATCTGCCTCGGACGACCAGTCCACGCTGAGATACACGGCAGAACTCAATCCCCTTCACGACGAGATGAAGTTCTGCGTAACATCAGTTACTAAATCACTAAAATCATAAACTCTTGAGGAGTACCACCATGCACTTCATCCGTACACTCATCAGCATTTCAGTCTGTACACTCATCCTCATTTCTTCTGGGCAAGCTCAGAACAAGTATGTGGGAGTGAAAACATGCGCTTTGTGTCACAAGACGGAGAAGCAAGGCAAGCAGTTGGACGTCTGGCAAAAGAGCAAGCATGCCGAGGCATACAAGACACTGACAACCGCACGAGCCGATTCGATTGCGAAAGCGAAGGGATTGAAAAAGCCCGCAGCAGAGTCACCAGAGTGCCTGGAATGCCACGTGACAGGATATAATGTTGCGGCCACCCTACTGGATAAGAACTTCGATTACAAAGAAGGCGTGCAGTGCGAAACTTGCCATGGGGCAGGCTCCGCTTATAAAGTGATGGCGATCATGAAGGACAAAGCAAAAGCTATTGCAGCCGGAATGACGCAGTATAAAGATGAGGCGGCGATTGAGAAACATTGCAAGACCTGTCACAATGAGAAAAGCCCAGTGTACAAGGGCTTCAACTTCAAGGAGATGTGGGCAAAGATCAAGCATCCCGTACCGAAAGCCGGTTGAACCGCAAGTTCCTCCTTCAAGTTCATTGACGAATCGAGGAGAGAGGGGATCTATTCCCCTCTCTCCTCTTCTTTTCTCTCCGAACATTTTTCTAAACTCTCCAAATGGTTTGTGGGCCCAATCCTGCCTTCCAAGACCTCGGGACTACAACAAGATACTTTAAGCGCCCTGGTCCGCTGGGGTTTCTCGTTTGCAGGAGTCTAACTGATGCTCACTAACATTTGTAGAAAGTGGAATTGCTGAGGTTTTACCGGGTCCTTCCCCGCAAGAAAACTGCCTTTCCTCGGCAGGAACGCTTCGAAGTGCGCCATCTTGCTTGGCATGAGCCTTGTGTCAGCTATTGCAGACACTGTATTCCTGAAACGTGAACCACGCTATGGATCGTCCAGCATTCCATTAGTGACGAATGGGGGCGCGGTCGGCACGATCAAAAGTTCCGTTGTATCCTGACCGCTTTTCTCTTGCTCATATTTAGAGTGGCCGAGATGTCTCCTCTTTCTTGCTCTGAGTCGTGACAGTCAGGTGGATCAGAAGAACGAGCTTTCCGGCATTGGTAACTTGAAGGCAGCAGAGTTATCGAACTGGCGCCGCAACCGAACCATGCTTTGTACGACTGAATTCATTAGAGGTAGTCTCCGAAATCC
The DNA here is from genome assembly GCA_037446075.1 of Ignavibacteriales bacterium. Lineage (GTDB taxonomy): Bacteria > Bacteroidota > Ignavibacteria > UBA10030 > JAHEZR01 > JBBIJH01. Next base: position 15,721 of record JBBIJH010000011.1, on the reverse strand, counting down.
AGAATTTCTTAAAACTGCATATTAGGGCACGTGGGAACCTCTGCTATGGCCTCGCAGCGAAAACTCCCTCTCATCGTTGTCATCGTAACATCCGTTCTTCTTCTCACTGCCGCAGCTCTGCTTCTGGATCTTCATAAGGCGAGCGAGAGAGAAGTCGTGAGCCGTTCTCATGCCCATCAGACGATGATGGTTCGTCAGCTTGCCCAAGAAATCCAGCAATATCTCCGCGCGCGTTCACAGGGCACTCAAGTCCTTTCTACGTTCGCATCGGTTCAGCATCGTGATATGAAGAAGATGGTAGCCGATATTCAGGACTATTTCCAGTACGTGAAGAAAAGCCATGTAAAGGCGATCAGCGTGTATGATGAGAAAGGGACAATCATCTACTCCACGACGAAAGATGCCATCGGTCGTAATTACGCCGAGTGCGATTTCTTCCAGTGGGCTGCAAGGAAAGAAAACAGAGGAAAACAGTTTGTAGCCGCACTTCCAGAAGAGAAGCAAAATCAAGTCCCGAAAGTCCACAACCTCGTAGAGGGATCAATTCCGACCGAACGAGCCCCGCATTCTCACTTCCTGGTTGCAACACCTGTTTATCGAGAAGCTCGCGACCTAGGGTATCCCAGACCAACTCATAAGTTCGTTGGTGTTCTCACCTATACGATCGACTTAGAGGAAGTCATTGGGGCATTTCTGCCAGTGGTGGGACCGGGCTTAACCAAACGCCAGGTGTGGATTCTGGACACGAGTGGAACGGTCTTGTTTCAATCAGAGCATCCAGAGATGATCCTGCGGAACATCCGGAGAGCGGATAAGACGTGCATGAAATGCCACGTTTCCTTCGACTATGTGCAAGAGGTGCTCGCACAAAAGCAAGGAACGATCGAGTACACGATCAGAGACCAGCCAAAGAAATTCGCATGGTATGCTCCCCTCGCGTTTGAGAATGTCTCATGGATTATTGCTGTCAGTGCTTCGCTCGACGAGGTCTCTGGTTTTTTGAACAGACAAGTCGCAGAAACATTTCTTCTGATCGGTGTTATCGCAATTGTGCTCGTAGCGGCTTTGGTGCTCATCTACCGCAGCAACCGTTTGAAAATTCGAGCGGAGGAAGAGGCTAAGCAGTGGAGGGAGAAGCGGGAGTTGGAGGACAGGATACGCGCATCGGAAGAGCGCTACCGACGGCTCGTGGAGATTTCGCCCGACGCAATTGCCGTCCATTGTGAGGGGAAGATTGTTTTCGTCAATCAAGCGGGAGTACGGTTGCTTGGTGCGACGAGTCCGGAAGAATTGCTCGGCAAACCGGCGCTTGACCTTGTGCACCCCGATGACCGCGAAACGGTCAGAGAGCGTATTGCTGCAACCTTAGAGGACGGGAAAGTCGTGCCTGTGGTTGAAGAACGTTTTCTCCGTCTGGACGGCGCCGTCATTGATGTCGAGGTCGCCGCTGCTCCCACCACCCACGAAGGGAAACCAGCGGTGCAAGTGGTCGTGCGCGACATCACGGAGCGCAAGCAAAGTCAGCAAGCCTTGCAGGACTCGGAGAGAAAATACAGGTCGCTTGTCGACAATGCGCTTGTCGGTGTCTACAGGACAAACCTCACGGGAGACGTTCTCTACGTCAATGATACTGTCGCACGGATGGGTGGATTTGCGTCGGCTGAGGAAGTGGAACGTTTTGGGGTCCTGCAACGGTACAAGAACCCGCGAGACAGGGAGAAGCTTATCGAAACCCTTCGGAAGACTGGACGGGTTCAGGATTTTGAAGTTGAACTCCTCACAAGCTCAGGCGAGACGAGGTCTGCCCTCGTGAGCGCCACTTTGGAAGGGGAGGAAATCAGCGGGATGGTGCTCGACATAACGGAGCGGAAACGGGCAGAAGAGGCGCGGCGCCAGAGTGAGGAGCGCTTCCGCCTTCTTGCCGAATCGTCCCTCGCGGGAATTTACATCATCCAAGATCAGAAATTCGCCTATGTCAATCAGTCGATCGCCTCAACTTTCGGATATACAGTAGATGAAATCGTGGATAGACTTGGTCCGCTCGATTTGACGCATCCCGATGACCGTCCAATTGTGGTGGAAAATATCCGGCGCCGTGTACAAGGAGAAGTGCGAGAGGTCCATTATGATTTCCGAGGAGTGCGCAAGGATGGCTCAATTATTCATGTCGAAGTCCACGGCAGCCGAATCGAGTACAAGGGAAAACCGGCAGTGATCGGCACATTAGTAGACATCACTGAGCGAACGCGGGCAGAGGAAGCCTTGCGCCAGAGTGAACTGCGCTATCGCACAGTGGTTGCCAATGCTCCTGTTGTCCTTTGGGCCTTGGACCGTGAGGGAAAATTCATCTTCTCGGAAGGGAAGGGATTAGAACGTCTGGGGTTAAAACCCGGCGAAGTGGTTGGTCAGTCTGTCTCTGAGGTCTATCGAGACGTACCAGAGATTGTTGACAACAATCGCCAAGCTCTCGAGGGAAAAACCATCACATCCATCATAGAGGTCGGAGGCTTGAGCTTCGAGTCACATTATTCGCCAATGTACGGAGACCGCGGCGAAGTCATCGGAGCAATCGGCTTGGCAATCGATATCACCGAGCGCAGACAGGCAGAGGAAAAAGTTGCCATGCTCGCGCACGCCTTAAGAAGCATCAGCGAGTGTGTGAGCATAACGGATATGGAGGACGTGTTGGTCTTTGTGAATGAAGCGTTCCTGAAAACGTATGGCTATGCTGAAGAGGAACTCCTAGGGAAGCACATCGGTATTGTCCGATCGCCCAACAATCCACCAGAAATTGTTCATGAGATTCTTCCCGCTACCCTGCGTGGCGGCTGGTGTGGTGAGCTATTGAACCGCAGAAAGGACGGCAGTGAATTCCCGATTTCCCTCTCGACTTCTGTCGTTCGTGACGACAAGGGACAGCCTGTCGCGCTCATTGGAGTCGCCCGTGATATCACAGAACGCAAGAGAGCTGAGGAGGCGCTGCGTGAATCGGAGGAAAAATTCAGGAGCCTGGCGGAGTTCTCTCCGAACATGATCTTTATCAATAAGGGAGGGCGAGTTGTCTACGCGAACAAGATGTGCGAAGCAATGATGGGATACTCAAGAAAGGAGTTCTACTCACCGGACTTTGACTTCATGAGCTTGATTGCACCGGAGTCACGACAGGCCGTGATGGAGTCCTACAAGAGGCATCTGAATGGCGAGGAAATTCCTCCCTATGAGTACACGCTCATCACGAAAGAGGGGAAGCGGTTGATTGGGATTCACAATACGAAACTTATTAACTACGCCGGCTCAGCCGCAATCCTGGGGATCGTCACGGACATCACGGAACGCAAGCGAGCAGAGGAGCGCTTGGCGGCCGAGCGCAATCTTCTCCGCACACTGATCGACAACCTGCCTGACCTCATTTTCGTGAAAGATGCAAACGGCAAGTTTATCGCTGTGAATAAGGCAGTGACGGCCCTTTTCGGAGCGAAGAGTGAAGAGGACGTGATCGGTAAAACTGACTTTGACTTCTTCCAGAAGGAGTTGGCAGAACGGTACCGGGCCGACGAGGAAGCAGTCATCCGAACCGGCCAGCCGCAAGTTGCGAAAGAGGAGCCTTTCGTTGATGGAAAAGGGGTGCCGAGGTGGATGTCGACCACGAAGGTACCTCTCCGGGATCCTACAGGGAAGATCGTCGGCTTGGTGGGAATGAATCGCGACCTCACGGAGCGGAAAAACGCAGAAGAGAAACTAAAACAGAGTCGTGAGTGGCTGAGGGCCGTTTTTGAAGCTTCGCGGGACGGCATCATGGTGGAAAAAGATGGGGTGATTGTCTATGCGAACAAATCCTGCGCGAATCTCTATGGCTACGATAGTCCAGAGGAACTCATTGATGAGCGAATCTCCATCATTCTCTCTGATGTCGAGAACGAACAGATGCTGGGGTACGGCAGGAAGCGAATCGGTCGTGGACCCGTGCCACTGAGATATGAATTCAAGGGAAGGAGAAAAGACGGAACATGGATAGACCTTGAGGCCTCCCTCTCTGCCCTCACGATCGATAAGGACAGCTATATCATCTCGCTTGTTCGGGACATCACAGAGCGGAAGCAGGCAGAAGCGGCGTTGAAAGAGAGCGAGGCGAGGTTCCGCGCCCTGGCAGAAACCACCGCATCTTCCATTCTTATCTATCAGGGAGGCAAAATTCGATATGCAAATCCCGCGGCGGAAGCGCTCACAGGCTATTCGCTCGTAGAACTTCTTAGACTGAATATTTTGGACATAGCGCACCCCGATTTTCGAGACCTGCTTCAACAGAGAGGCCTCGCACAGGAGCATGGCGAGGTTCTACCGACCCGGTGTGAATTCAAGATCATGAGGAAGAATCACGAGGAACGCTGGATTGATTTCACCGCCGGGCTCATCACATTTGACGGAAAACCGGCCGGACTTGGAACGGCCTTTGACATTACGGAGCGGAAAAAGGTCGAGGAGGCACTTCGCCTCTCGGACAACATCCTCCAGAAGGTTGGGAATCTTGTCCTGGTCGGTGATTCTTCTGGCAAGATCACTTATGCAAGTCCTTCGGCAAAAACAATCCTTGGCTATGACCCAGCAGAGCTTCTAGGCGACGGGTGGTGGCTGCGCTCCCGGAGTGATCCTGAAGAAAGGAGGCGGGAAAAACAGATGGTCGCGCGCGTCGCGGCGGGACGCATGCCCGTCAGAGAAGCACCCTACGAGCGAGAAATAAAACACCGAGATGGTAGCTCTCGCTGGATCCTCTGGCAAGACTCCAAGGGTCCCGAAGGATTGCTCATCGGCGTGGGGCATGACATTACCGAGCGGAAGAAGTTAGAGCAGCAACTTCTCCAGGCCCAAAAACTCGAAGGGCTTGGGACGCTGGCTGGTGGTATTGCACACGACTTTAATAACATCCTTGGGATCATTGTTGGGTATGCATCACTTCTTGAGGGGGATAAGACGGATCCTGCGAGAGTTGCCAGGAGCACCTCAGCCATCAGCAAAGCGGCCCAGCGTGGCAGCGGTCTGGTGCGGCAATTACTGACCTTTGCAAGGAAAACGGACGTTCAGTTCCAATCTGTCAGGGTCAACGATGTGATTGAGGAGCTTGGGAAGTTGCTTGAAGAGACCTTTCCCAAAACAATCGAGGTCTCTGTTTCTCTCGACCGATCGATCCCCCCAATCATTGGAGATCCAAACCAGTTGCATCAGGCGCTTCTCAATGTTTGCATCAATGCACGTGATGCAATGCTTGACGCCCGCAAACCTGGGATGCCCGGCGGAAAGCTTGTGCTCGGGACCGGGGCCGTCCTAGGTTCTGAACTGCGGGAGCGCATTCCGAATGCTCGGGAAGACAATTATGTTTGTGTTACCGTGAGCGACACTGGGGTGGGGATGGACGAGGCGACTCGAAGCCGTATCTTCGAACCCTTCTTCACAACCAAAGAACCGGGGCGTGGAACGGGTCTTGGACTCTCTGTCGTGTACGGCATCATCGAGACCCACCATGGGTTTATCGAGGTTGATAGTGAGCTGAATAGGGGAACGACCTTCCGCCTCTACTTACCGGTTCCGCCTCGAGAGGTTGACTCCTCCAAGGTCGTTTCGGAAGATGTCGGAGGTGTCCCGGCTGGCGCAGAGACGATCCTCATAGTGGAAGATGAGGAGATGCTCTTAGAGTTGCTTCGGACACTCCTTGAGTCAAAGGGCTATAAGACTTTGACAGCGACAGACGGGGTAAGTGCCGTGGCAACTTACCGGGATCATCATGACGACATTGACCTTGTTGTGATGGACGTAGGGCTTCCAGGGATTGAGGGACGAGAAGTATTGGCGCACTTACAACAGATCAACCGTGGTGTGAGAGTCATCTTTGCCAGTGGATACGTCGATCCGAAAGTGAAGTCAGAGTTATACAAAGCCGGGGCGAAGCTGTTTATTCAGAAGCCCTACGTCCCGGCAGAGGTTCTACGTTGCATCCGGGAAGTTCTTGATCGGGCGCGGGCTTGACGACATACTGAAAGTTGGAGTTAAGAACCTTATCCAGAAGGCATATGTGCCAGCAGAGATTCTCCTGCCAGTGCCTGCGCTCGTTCGCTGGCGTCAGGAGTCCTGAGTAGGATCGCGAAGCAATCTCCGACCTAACGGGTGAGAGTCTAACGCGGACCCCCCGGTTTCCTGAAGTGGCCTTATTTGCATTTCTGCGAGCACACCACTGTCTGATTCGCAAGAATGAAAAGGCTTGGTATTTGCTCATTTCTTGGACTAATGTAGAGTCCATTCTTGTCGACCCTCGTTCGTTGGCACAATAGTTGACTTACTCAGCCATCGATTCCCTTCAGTCCACATTCCCGACTACTGACACGCAGGAGGATAACCCGATGCCACACCGAGCCCTGATCCCGATTCTATCGAGGTTGGCTGCCCTTTCTCTCTTTGGTTCGCTTTGCATGCCCTCATTTTCACAAGACAAACCGGGAGGTAAGGTTCACGGCTATGTGATGGGCGACTATTTCTACAAGCTCGGGGGAAACAGTGTGGAAATCTCTTCGTCGCAATACTCCAGGGTGGAAAAAGACTTTCAGGGGTTCCAGTTTCGTCGGCTCTATCTTTACTACGAGCACAATCTGAGCGAGAAATTCTTCGCACAGTTCCTCTTGGAGGGCAATGACAAAGCTCTTGAACCCGGGGGACGGCACGGCGTTTTTGTGAAAACTGCCTACCTCGAGTGGAAAGAGCTTGTGCCGATGGGGAGTCTCCTATTTGGTCTCGTGCCAACGCCGACCTGGTCTTTGCTCTCAGAGAAAGTGTGGAACTATCGGTCGATTGAGAAGACCATTATGGACTATCGCGGACTTGGAAACGCCTCTGATCTTGGTGTGATGCTTCGAGGAAAATTCGACAAAGAGGGAAAGTTCAACTACATCGCCATGATCGGAAATGGTAACGGCCAAAAGCCCGAGAGCAACAAGTACAAGAAATATTACCTGTCGCTGAGTGTTAAACCTCTGAAAGATTTCGTTGTTGAGGGATACCTGGACTACGAGCCAGCCGCTCTCGAAAAGAACAAGACGACGCTCAAAGGATTTGCTGCCTATCAAAACGCTAAGTTAACTATCGGCGCTGAGATCTTCCAGCAGATACAAAGCAAAGCCGGTGCTGCAGGTGCAGACAAAGTCCCGTGGGGTCTCTGCTTATTCGCCTGGGCTCCGATTCCTGGTGCGAAGGGACTGAATGCGTTCGCCCGTTATGACATCTTCGATCCAGACAAAGAGATTTCCGCTTCGGGTTTCAAAGAGAGTTTTCTTGTGTTTGGATTGGACTACATGCCAATCGGTAATGTCCACATCATGCCGAACCTGTGGGTCAATTCGTTTTCTGCAAAGGGAGTCGGAGAAAAAGATGCGGATGTGGTTGGACGCATCTCCTTTTTCTACATCTACAAGTAGCAACACTCTGGAGCGAAGCCGTTACTCCAGAAAAGGAAAAGAATCGGGTAGCTGTGTTCGACTGAAAGTAAGAAACGTCGAGACAGAAGACTTTTACCCTCTCACTAAGTTCAAGACCACACATTGTGGTGCTAAAGGAGGATCACGATGGCCGAAGGAGTGAACACGAAAAAAGTGTCGAGACGCACATTCTTCAAACATGCGGGGGGAGCACTGGCCGGTGCAGCAGCAGCAACCACACTCCTCCCGGGGCTGAAGGAAGTCGGACGAGTAGCATTGGAGGCAGCGACGAGTCATAGGTCGAGCGAAGCCCTAACCATGTACAACGACCTTCAGCGAACGCTGGAGAAACCAATCGAGCAGCGCAAGTGGGCAATGGTGATTGACATACGCAAGTGCATCGGCTGCAACGCGTGCACCGCGGCGTGCATCGCGGAAAACAATCTGCCCGTCGGTGTTACGTATCGGACGGTTGCAGAAGTGGAGGACGGCGAGTTCCCCAATGTTCGTCGTTTCTTCATGCCGGGCAACTGCATGCAATGCGAAAACGCCCCGTGCATCGAAGCCGCGAACAAGATCATTCCCGGTGCAATGTCACGACGCCCCGACGGCATCGTCGTGATTGATTACAAGAAAATGAAAGGGAAGAAGGTTTTCGAAGCGGCGAGTGCAGCATGCCCCTATCCGAATTCGCTCTGGTACGATGAAGGGAAGAATTACACCGATGGGACGCCTGCAAGTCAGCCGTATGAGAAGCGCAAGGCGAAAGAGTACGGAAAGGGATGGAGCCGCGCGGAGACGAAAGGCACAACGCGCAAGTGTCACTTCTGCACGCAGCGTATTGATGCGGGCATGCTACCGGCGTGCGTCGCCACATGCACCGGACAAGCAATGCACTTCGGCGACCTGAACGATTCCGAAAGTCTCGTATCCAAATTATTAAAGAAAGAAAAGTCTGCGCGGCTGAACCTCGCCGCCGGTACCGAACCGCACGTCTATTATCTGGATGACGATCCGGAGCAAACATGCATGGTGTGCCATTCATAGGAGAATTGAATATGACGAACGAACCAAAGACAAGTAAAACTACACTAGAGCAAACCTCCTGCGAACTGACACATCGTCCGAGCACGCGCCGCCGATTCTTGAAGAGCTCTGCTTTCCTGGGCGGAAGCGCCGTTATGCTGAGTCAGTTAGAATGGGCAGAACACCTCTTCGCCAAAGCAGAAGAAGGCACACTCACGCCGGCTGAGGAGTACGAATTTGCCAAGATGCAAAACGTCGTCAGCTCGGTCTGCTTGCAGTGCAACACTGGCTGCGGCATCAAAGTGAAAGTGCTCAACGGTGTTGCGGTGAAGATTGACGGCAACCCGTACAGTCCGTGGACGCTCGTGCCAAGTCTGCCGTACACCACGCCGCTCAAGGAATCGGCTCGCATCGAAGGCGCACTCTGTCCGAAGGGGCAGTCCGGCATCCAGACGCTCTACGATCCGTACCGCATCGTGAAGGTGTTGAAGCGTGGCGGCAAGCGCGGCGAGAACAAGTGGATGACGATTCCCTTCGAGCAGGCAATCAGTGAGATCGTTCACGGCGGTAAGCTCTTCAAGCACGTCAAGGGCGAGGAGAACCGGCACGTAGAAGGATTGAAAGATTTATGGGCGCTGCGCGACCCGAGACTTGCCAAGGCGATGGCGGATGAAGTGAACGTCATCCGCAGCAAGAAGACTCCGGAAGAAAAGAAGGCCGCAGTCGAAGAGTTCAAGAAAAAATTCGCCGAGCATCTCCACGTGCTGATTGATCCCGACCATCCTGATTTCGGACCGAAGAACAATCAGGTTACGTTCATGTGGGGGCGATTGAAAGCAGGCCGCTCGGAGTTCATCAATCGCTTCATCAAAGAGTCGTTCGGTTCTACCAACGCGCACGGACACACAACAGTGTGTCAAGGCTCGCTCTACTTTACGGGCTATGCGATGAGCAATCAGTTCGTCGAAGGGAAATTCACCGGCGGACAGAAGTTCTACTGGCAAGCGGATACGAGCAACGTCGAGTTTCTGCTCGGCATCGGCACCGCCTACATCGAAGGGGGCTACGGACCGACGCATCATGCGCGCAAGATGATGAAGAACCTCGTGGAGAAGAAGCTGAAAGTTGCTGTGGTTGACCCGCGCTTCTCGAAGATTGCCTCGAAGGCGTACAAGTGGGTCCCCATCAAGCCGGGTACCGAAGGCGCATTTGCGCTCAGCATGATTCGCTGGATCATCGAAAACAAACGCTACGATGCCAAGTTTCTCGCCGCCGCCAACAAAGCCGCAGCCAAGGCAACCGACGAGCAATCATGGACGAATGCAACTTGGCTTGTCAAAGACGACGGCTCGTTCTTGCATGCATCGGAAATCGGTTTGGCAGCAAAAGAGAAACGTCAGACGAAGGACGGCAAGGAATGGGAGTTCGATCCGTTCGTGGTGATGAAGGACGGCAAGCCGGTTGCCTTCGACCCAAACGACGAGAAGAACGCCGTCACAGGGGATTTGCTCGTCAACACCACTGTTGCCGGAGTTGCGGTGAAGAGCAGTCTGGAGCTTCTCTATGAATCCGCCGCACAGCATACGATCGAAGAGTGGGCAGAGATCTGCGGCATCAAGGCGGACGACATCATCGAGCTTGCGCGCGAGTTCACCTCGCACGGCAAGAAAGCCGTTGCCGATCCGCATCGCGGTGTCTCGCAGCACACTAACGGCTTCTACAATGTGCTCGCTGTCTTCTCGCTCAACGCTCTCATCGGCAACTACGATTGGAAGGGCGGATTGATCAAACTCTCCACCTACGCCGTGGACGGCTCGAAGGAAGGCAATCCATTCCCCATCGGCAAGATGCATCCGAACAAGATTGCGCCGTTCGGCATCAGCATCATCCGGCACGATGCGAAGTACGAAGAGTCCACCATCTTCACAGGCTATCCGGCGCGGCGGCAGTGGTATCCGTTTGCCAGCGACATCTATGAAGAAATCATTCCCTCGATGGGCGATGCGTACCCGTATGCGTCGAAGATTCTCTTTTCGTACATGGCTGCGGCAACGTACGCGCTTCCCGGCGGACAAACCAACATCGAGATTCTCTCCGACCCGAACAAGATTCCTCTCTACATCGCCAGCGACATCACCATCGGCGAGATGTCCATGTATGCCGATTACATTTTCCCCGACCTGACATATCTCGAGCGCTGGGAATTTCACGGAAGTCATCCGAGCATTCCACAGAAAGCACAACCCGTACGCAATCCGGTCGTGCCGCCGATTCCCGAGACAGTGACGGTGTTCGGCGAGAGACTTCCCCTCTCCCTCGAAACAATGATATTGGGAATTGCCGAGAAGATGAATCTACCGGGCTTCGGCAAGAACGGTCTTGGTGAAGGGAAGGATTTTACTCGGCCTGAAGATTTCTATCTCCGCATGGTTGCCAACATTGCCGCCGGCGATAAGCCGGGCGATGAAGTGCCTGATGCCGATGAGGACGAATTGAAAATCTTCGAGGAATCCCGCCGCCATCTGCCCAAAACGGTTTTCGATATCGAGCGGTGGAAGAAGATCGTCGGCGACCAGTGGTGGAAAAAAGTTGTTTACGTGATGAATCGCGGCGGACGCTTTCAGGACTACGAGAAGGCGTACGATGGGGAGAAGTTCAGAAACAAGTACGGACAGCTCGTCAACCTGTATCTCGAGAAACACGCGCACGGCAAGTCGGCAATTACCGGCAAGCACTATCCTGGCATTGCGACGTACGTTCCGGTTGCCGACGTGATGGACAATGAAGTGCACGATGAGCGCGACGGCTTCGATTTGCACATGATCACTTTCCGCGACGTTACGCAGACGAAGAGCCGCACGATTGTGGATTACTGGCTGAGCGCCATTCGTCCGGAAAACGAAGTGCTGGTGAACTCCGCCGATGCGAGGCGACTCAGTTTCAGCAACGGTGATTTGGTGAAGTTCACATCGAAGTCGAATTCCGAAGGCGTGTACGACCTGAAGAACGGCTTGAAGAAGCCGATGGTCGGCAAGATCAAAGTGGTGGAAGGAATTCGCCCGGGAGTGGTTGCCTTTTCACTCGGACACGGGCATTGGGCGAACGGTTCATCTGATGTTGTTGTTGATGGAAAGAGGATCAAAGGCGATCCGCGTCGCGCAACAGGTGTCCACGCCAACGCCGCCATGCGTCTGGATGATTACCTGAAAAACACCTGCATGCTCGATCCGGTCGGGGGAAGCGTGTCGTTCTATGATACGAAGGTGAGGTTGGTGAAGGTCTAGAAGGAAAACTGTCAAAGTGAGCTGGAAGGTAACTACCTGCACGATCCCCTTTGGCCATTGAATCACCCTTGCCGGGACACTAAGCTCGCTCTTGTCTGTGACCAATGGGTATCCAAAATGTTCTGGGATGCAACATTGCCCTATATTCAGGAAAACTTTGGACGACTGCTGCTCCGTTTGAGGGGCAGATGACGCCGAACCTCCAGTTCTGATAGCCAATGAAAGAAAAACCTAAAAAGTCGATTCTTTTTCTCTCTGACGACCAAACCCTCTGTGAGAGCCTTGCTCTCTATCTCTCAGGTTGGCATCCAGCCAGCTGTGTTCAAACTTTTGAGAACCTGGAGCATCACTTGAAAGAGCATGGCGCGGCTCTTCTCCTCTTTGACTTTCCCTTATCTACGGAGATTGTGGATCGTATTAAGCGAATTAAGGCGACCTATCCGGCTGTGCCGATCATCTTCATGACAGTCTATCAACCAGAAAACCGTAACCTGGAAAATGAGCTGCGGCCTCACACCGCTAGTTGGTTCTATAAACCTGTTGACATTGAAGAGATCAAGACAGCGGTAGAAAAAAATCTGGGCACACTGAAAACCGGCTCACTCGAGAGGAGGTAGAAATCTCACATGAATTGGCAGGCAGTCTGGGAGTGGTTGCTTCCGATGATTGGCTTTTTCACCTTGGGTGTCGTTCTTCTTCTCATTGTCTACCTCCTCGTTCGAATAAGAAAGAAAAGAAGTTCGACTGCTGGGGAGAAATAGTTGTCATTTTTCTATCCCGCACTCCTTCATTCTGTTTCTAAAGAATTCCCATTTCGCAGGTGTGCGAAGCAGTCACCCCGCTCCTTCCCATCTATCGGAATTTGAAAGTGTCTCATCCCTGCTTTCCTTTGAAAACAGCCAAATCCCCCCTGTTTCGCAATCTCGTTTATTTCATGCACTTGGCACGTCTGTTGTTTGAATTACGGCCAGCAGAATAGCATGGATCTTCACCACTTCTCCGAAACGCGTATGTATCGCACCATATTCATTGTTCTTCTGTTCATTCTTGCCTCCGTCGAGCTTTCTTTGGCTCAACGAGTTAACGGAAGATTCGTGACGTCCTTTTACGCATGGCAGCGCGCGGATACAGTTGGTGCAGAACACACGCATGCCTTTGGTTATCAGACGGCCCAGTTTGAATTCTATCAGAAAAATCTTTCCCTTCATGCATATCTGCAGGGGTTCGACGATCTGGGCTTCAGCATAGCGGGTGGTCCGCGTGTGACGAGCGGGACGGGGTTGAGATTATATAATCTCTATCTGACCGTCAGCGACAGTGCAAAGACAAGAGAAACGAGTTTCGGGCGTCAGACGGTTTTCGCAGGGGTGGGGAGTGGGACAATCGACGGGTTGCGCGGCCGATTCGAGATAGCGAGCGGAAAAGCAACTCTCATCGGGTATGCTGGAGCAATCCCCCCTCCATCTCAAAAGCTAGCCTTGATCGGTGATGTGGGAAAGAACTATATGATCGGCGGCCAGGTCATTGCGTTGCCGTTCACTAAGGCTCGTTTCGGGTTGAGCTATATGAAACGCCTCGTGAAGCAGCCATCGTATGATGCGCTCCGGCTTGATAGCCAAGAGAATGTATTCAAGACAGTCATAAATCCCGAGCCATACTCTGAGGAGTTCGTCGGGGTGGATGTGAGTTACCGCGGAAGCCAGCGGGCTTCTTTCTACGGTCGGTACGAGTACGATCTGAACTTCGATCGGATTTCTCGTGGACAGGTGTTCAGCCGAGTTTCCATCATAGACCGACTTGCTGTTACAGGGGAGTATATTTATCGTTCCCCAAGGATTCCATTCCACTCTTTCTTCTCCATCTTCCCGAAGAATTCCGTGAAAGAATTAGAAGGTGGTATCGAGTACAACGTTCATCCGCTGTGGCGAGCCTTTGGCAGAGTGGCGAAAGTTTGGTATGTCGATGACGATACCCGCCGATACTCCGCGGGCATCAGTGGAGAATATGGAATTGTGAGCTACTCTGGAAGCGTTGGCTACGCGGGGAAGTTGAATTCCGTGGCGGCCCAGTTCTACTACCCACTTCTTGACCGTTCCTTTACGCCCTCACTGGGTCTGTCGTATGCAGAGTATCGGTTGAGCTGGAGTGCGCCTGTAGAGCATGTGGTGGCCGGGGTTATCGGTTCGGCCGTTCGACCTTTGCCCCACGTTTCCTTCGACTTTCAGCTCCAGTGGCTGAACAACCGTATCACCAAGCAGGACGTTCGTGTCCTTGGACAGATGAATGTGTGGTTCGCCGATTAACTCTGGGAATTCCGGTAACTATCTAGGGTTTTGCCCATGTTTCAGCGATACGCCATCCTCGGTCTGACGCTTCTGACAGTGGCTCTGGTTTCGGCGGCAATGCGTGAAGCTCCGGTGGCCGCGGGACAAGCTGACAGACGCCCCGGCCGAGAAGAGGACAGATCAAAGCTCATTAAGTTTTCCCACAAATATCATTTGAAGGATATTGGTGCTTCCTGTGAAGACTGCCATGCGGACGTTAAGACGAGCAAGCTTTCCTCGGATAATCTTCTCGGGAAACAGGCGAACTGTGAGTCGTGTCATGAGGATCAGGTCAAGAACAATTGTTCTTTCTGCCATGTGGACGAGAAGAATCCAGTCCCATTTGCAAATCCAGCCCGTGAGCTGATCTTCTCTCATGAAAAGCATGCTGGTGAGCTGGGCATCAAATGCGAGACGTGCCACCAAGCGCTGGAGGAGGTGGAATACGCAAGCAAGGCGAATCTACCCTCCATGGCAACGTGCAACACCTGCCATGACAACAAACAGGCGACGAACGTCTGCGAAAGCTGTCACACGAACTTTACTTCGCTTCTTCCTTCAGACCATAAAGTGGGGAACTTCAGGAAAGAACATCGCCTGTTAGCCCGGGTGGGAACCTACGATGCTGAATGCCAAACATGCCACACGCAAAGCTTTTGTCAGGACTGCCACGAGGGGGCAAACCTCGTGAATTTCCCGAACCGCAAGGATCCCGTGACGCCTCGGTCGGGAAAGATTAGCCCGGATGACACTCAGAAGAAGATGGTGCTTCAGAATGTCCACGAGTTGAATTACCGCTTCACGCACGGCCTCGATGCGAAGGGCAGGGTCTCGGACTGCTATTCATGTCACTCGCGTGAGACGTTCTGTTCAACGTGCCACGCGAAGGGAGGTATCGTCCAGCGCGTGCTGAAGCCGGTATGGCATCTGAGTGCTAACTTTGCCTCAGCAGTTCCAGGGCTTGGGGGCAACGAGCATGCGCAATACGCGCGACGGGATATCGAACTCTGTGTAAGCTGCCACGATGTTCAAGGGAAGGATCCGACGTGTATGCTGTGTCATTCATCCAAAGGAATTCGATAAAGGATTGCAGGGAATTCCCCTATGAACCCAGTCAGTCTCCGCTATAGACTTCTGTGTATTATCCTCGCACTCATTCTCATCGGCGGCGGTTGCAGCGAGTTGCAGGAGGATCTTCTCGCTCCGCCGCCGAGAGCACAGGCGCTGACCGTCCATTCGGAGGGATGGTCCGGGCGAAGTATTGTTGACCCCGCCCAACCCCCTGCTGACTTTCATGGGAATTATATTCGGGCACAGAATTGGCAAATGTCTTCCTGCTGGACTTGCCACGGAAAAGACTATGCAGGTGGCATCTCACAAGTCTCCTGCAAGACCTGTCACGCAAAATCGGGCGGGCCGGAGAACTGTACCACATGCCATGGTGACGTAAACCCTGCTCCACCAAGGGACCTCAGCCGGAACGTCTCGACATCTGCAAAAGGGGTCGGGGCTCATCAGTCCCATTTATCCGGCAGCGGGGCGACGGATGGCGTTCGGTGCTAAGAGTGTCATGGGTTTCCCGTCAACGTTTATGTTGAAGGGCTTGTCGATACCGGTCCTCCTGCAGAAT
>JBBIJH010000010.1:0-32823 GCA_037446075.1 Ignavibacteriales bacterium | reverse complement strand
GGTTGCAACGCCTTCTGAGCTTGATCCTTGAACACGAGGACAGGCGGTGGGGGGGGACTAAAGGTGGTTGCAACGAGCCTCGGGGTTCCGACTTCCGATTCTTAACTGCCCGTAATACCGTAATAAAAACCTGGCATTAATCTCAACGAGTGCTCTGGAAATATCGGACATCTTATCGAGACAGAAAAAAGCCGCCACTGAAGATAACATTCGCGGTAGATTAAACAACTCCCAACGGGTCATCTAACAAGCAAGGAGATTGGGTCATGAAAAAGTCACTTGGGTTTTCACTTCTCGCCATGGTGCTTTTATCTGCAGGAATGATGAGGGCTCAGCAGCCAATGAAAGAAAAAGTCAGCCATGATCACATCTTGGTTGTACCGAAGGATCTGACTTGGAAAGACGGTCCCGCATCTTTGCCGAAAGGTGTAAAGTCGGCAGTGCTGGAGGGCGACCCGACGAAAGAGGGGCCGTTCACGATGAGGCTGAAGCTGCCGGCAAATTATAAAGTTCCTCCTCACTGGCATCCAGCGATCGAGCATGTGACGGTCGTCTCGGGCTCGTTGTATATGGGGCTCGGAGAAGTTTTTGACGAGGCAAAGGTCACAAAATTACCCCTCGCAGGATTTGCTGTGATGCAAATTGGAACGCGACACTTCGCTTTCACGAAAGAGGAAGCAACAATTCAACTTCATGGAATCGGTCCCTGGGGGATCAATTATGTGAATCCAGCGGACGACCCCAGAAACAAGCCACAACAATAATAAAGGAGGAGTCATGAAGAAGAACATTACTCTCTTGCTGCTGGGACTTCTTTTGTTGTTTGCTCAGGTGGCGAAGGCACAGGAACAGAAGAAGATGCCTAAGGAGAAATCTCTCTACGATCGCCTTGGAGGCGTCTATCCCATTGCAGTTGTGGTGGACGACTTCTTGGATCGAGTGGTTGATGATTCAGTGTTAAACGCGAACCCGCGAATCAAAGAGGCACGCGACCGTGTCCCAAAGGCGGGGCTCAGGTACCGAGTCACCGAGCTGGTCTGCCAGGTGACGGGTGGGCCCTGCACGTACACGGGGCGCTCGATGAAGGATTCCCACGCGCATCTGAACATCACGGAAAAAGAGTGGCAGGCTCTTCTGCACGACTTCAGGCAGTCTCTGGACAAGTTCAAAGTTCCCGAGAAGGAGCAGCAAGAACTCATCGCGATCGTGGAGAGCACCAAGAAGGACATCGTGGTTCCTGCTTCGGCGAAGTAGAGATTGTGCTCAGCCTGTTAGAAAGGTGCGGAGGCAGGGACTTACGTATCCTTGGTGCGTTCAGTGGGGGCACCTGATGGCAACCCTGGCTCGGCGAAGATCGTTTTCTCACGCATGAGCGTAACCGTTCCGGCCGGAGCGCCTTTCGGTTTTCTCACATACTTCCGCTCGCAGTAAACAACGGGCACCATCGTCGACTTTCTCATCTTGCTATAGTACGCAGCAATCTCTGCCGCCTGCTGAATCGCTTGCTTCGACGGATTGCCGCTGCCCGTCCCGACTTTCAGAACGACATGGGACCCGCTCCCTCCGCGAGCATGGAACCAGAGGTCATTTGGCTTAGCATACGCCATGGTGAGGAGGTCGTTATTCTCCGCGCTTTTCCCTACCCAGACCTGAAATCCACCTGATACAGTAAACACACGGAAGGGGAGTTCTTCTTGTTGCGTCGTTGCCTTGATCAACCCGAGATCGAGCAGTTCCTTCCTGTATTCATTCTGAAACTCTTTCAGTTGTTCCTTTGACTGACAAGAATCGAGGTGGAGCTGGAGTTTCTCCAGGAGGGCAAGCTGTTTTTTCACCAGTTCTTCCCTGCTCTCAGTTTCCTCTCTAGCACGGCGGGATCTCTTGGCCTTGTCAAAATAACGCTCGGCGTTCTGCACTGGTGTCAGTTTCGGATCGAGCGTGATCCGCCACGGCTGGTGGTTGGAGAAAATGTCGGGGAGGTCCACGACTCGCGTCCCCTTTGTCAGATGCTGCAGGTTTGCCATGATGAGTTTCGCCATTCGCTCGTAGTCTTCACCACGGGAGGCGTGCTGGAGTTCATCACGGATAGCCGCGAGCGAGCGTTGTGTACGCTCCATGGCACCTTTGATTTTGGAAAGCAGGAGGTTCTTTTCTCTGTCTATCGCTTGAGTTCGGAATGTCTGGATGACCATGGAACGAACCGCCTCGTTCACGTCGGGGAAAAGTTCGGCATGCGATCCGCCGAGATGATGGAGTGGAATGAGCGAAAATACACGAGGAGAATCTCCGCGGTAGTACAGAATTGGCTTGGGGGCGTTGAGTTCGTTCCGAACTTCTTGCAATGTCTCGTGGATTACTCGGATTTCTTCATCCTCCAACTCATCTAGCGGAGTCTTTTCATCCACCCGAGAACGGTGAAGAACTTCGCGCGAGAGCGTTGAGCCTAGGATAGGCATATGGGTTTTCAAAGCCGTGAAAATCGTTCTTGCTTCCGTCTCTCGCCATGCCGCCTCTAACATCTCAGTACTCGCCGGGATGGCAAGAGTTTGGTTCGTTCGTCTCACCTCAAATGGTTTGCCCACGACTTCCTTTGCTCTTTTGAAGGCATCGACAATTGTGCCCTCTCCGCTCACCAGAAACACGTTTCCGGCAACCCCGTGTGGGAGAAAGCACAGGGTCATGCCATCTTCGAGGGCGATCTGGAGGATTCGGTCATCCGGATGGACGTTGACTGCCTGAATGTACTTATGCGCCGCCTCTGGAAAAAGATCGACGGAGTTTTTCTTTGAGCGCGTGACAGGCTCACGCAAGTAAATGTAATTTAGCCTTGGATCGCAGGAGAGAATTAACGTCCACGAGTGCGCGTCTGCGGCGCACAACAAAAGGAGTTCATTTCGTTGCTGTGTAAAGATCTCACGGATTCTGGTGTCCCTAAGACGCGCGTCAAATAGCTGTGCAAGCGCTTGAAGCGTCCGGTAGTGAGTGATCATCGGCGGGTAGTCGAGCTTATACACAATATAGAGAAAAGGTGCATCAAAGTAAACCCGAGGGCAAAGCGGTGGTGAAGAGCCAGTGGATACGTCTGTTCGCAATTTGGGGAAAACTACTTGTTGACACGCGGCTGAAATTTTCGTAGTTTTCATTGGGGACTCAGAAATCGGAGTTGGGAATGTTGCTGAGTATGACTGGCTATGGGCATGGAGAGGCGACGGAAGGCGGCGTCACTGCGGTCGCTGATGTCCGGAGCGTGAACAGTCGGTATCTTGAGGTCTCCACTCGCCTCCCCCGGGGCCTGATGTTGCGGGAGAATGATGTGAAGGAGTTGGTTCGAGCAAAGGTAAGCCGGGGAAAGGTGAGCGTGGCCGTGACGGTGGAAGGGAAATCGGAGGGTATGGTACCGTTAAAGATCAACACGGCCGCCGCGAAATCGTACATGAAGCTCCTGAACGAACTCCGAAAGGCTACAGGAGTCAGAGAGAAAGTGACACTCGATCACCTTTTGAAGTTCTCAGAAGTGATGGAGGTGGGGGAGCTGGAACAGAGCGATGAAAAGGAGTGGGCGGCGGCAGAGCTTGCATTGAGCAGAGCTTTGGATGAGCTGCAGGAGATGCGCAGGAAGGAAGGAACTGAGTTAAGAAAAGATCTCGAAGCGCGGATTCATCTCCTGGCAGCAAGGATTGAAGAGATCGATAAGCTTTCAAGAGACCGCATTCCCGAGCAAAGGAACCGTTTGCGGGAACGCGTTCGGCAGCTCATCACGAACGGAAGTGTGGACGAGCAACGCCTGGAACTGGAGATCGCACTCTTAGCCGATAAGCTTGATGTTACGGAGGAGTGCGTGCGCTTCCGAAGTCACCAGAAGTTCTTCCTCGAGGCTTTAGACAATGAGGAGTCGGCGGGGAGAAGGCTTACGTTCCTCGTTCAGGAGATGAACCGGGAGGCAAACACAATCGGCTCGAAGGCCGCGGATGCCGACATTGCTCATCTTGTAGTGGAGATCAAAGAGGACTTAGAAAGGATCCGCGAACAGCTCCAGAATATCGAATGAGTTTTGCCCCTCGTTACAAGTTCAGCGATTAGCCTAATACGTAAAATTAGCGCTCGATAATCAACATCATGAGTAGTCGAGGGAAGCTGATCGCGATCTCAGCGCCCAGTGGGTCGGGAAAGACAACAATCGCGAAAGAGATTCTCAAACGGCATGAAGAGATCAGGTTTTCTGTTTCTGCAACGACTCGCAAGAAGCGCGCTGAAGAAGTAGAAGGGAGAGATCATTTTTTCATCACCAAGGAAGAATTTGAAAACCTTATCGCTCGGGGCGAGTTAGCGGAGTACGAGGTAATTTACGGAGACTACTACGGCAACTTGAAATCCGTGATTCAGAAAGGACTCAACGACGGTCAACTCCTCCTCTTTGATATCGATGTGAATGGAGCTCTTTCCCTAAAGAGACTCTACCCGAATGAAACAACCCTCATCTTCATTAAGCCACCAAGTCTTGAGGTGCTGAAAGAGAGACTCTTGAAAAGAAATACAGAAGACGAAGGCACGGTGCGGGAGCGGCTGAAGCGCGTTCCGATGGAGCTGGAGAAAGGAAAGAGTTTTGACTATGCAGTTACGAACGACGACCTCCCCACCGCCGTGAACGAGGTCGACGAAATCGTCAAGAAAATTGTGCGGGATTGTTAACAAAGAGGATTTTTTCTTCAAGGACACATCATCAATATCAATAAGGAGAAAAAGGAGGAAGCTCAAAGATATGGCAGTGAAACCACTTGATCTGGAAAAGCTGGCATCGAAAGCAAAGAATATCTATGAAGCCATTGCTGTTATGTCGAGACGCGCGCGGCAGATCAACGAGGACCTGAAGCTGGAGTTCAATCAAAGACTTGAGATGGTTCAAACCAAGATCACGGAAAACCCTGAGGAGACACCCGAAGTGGAGGCAAATCCGGATCAGATGAAGATCAGCTTGGAGTTCGAAAAGCGAGCGAAGCCGACCGACATCGCGTTGCAAGAAATGCTGGAAGGCAAGATCGCCTACCGATACAAGGAGAAAGAAGAGGAAGTGAAGAAAGAAGAAGAGTAAATTCTCAAGTCGACGATGCTAAAGGGAAAGAAGATATTAATCGGCGTGACGGGCGGGATCGCTGCATACAAGATTTGCTTTGTCATCCGAGAGCTGAGGAGAGCAGGCGCAGAAGTTCGCGTCGTGATGACGGAAGCCGCCAAGGAATTCATCACGCCCCTCACGTTCTCAACGCTCTCCGGCAACGAAGTTATCGTCGGCACTTTTCCAGCACCTGGGGACTCTACAGTGCGAGGCAGCACCTGGCACATCGACCTCGGTCTCTGGGCGGACGTCATGCTCATCGCACCGGCGACGGCAAATACCATTGCAAAGATTGTTCACGGTTTAGCTGACAATGCCGTGACGACACTTGTTCTATCCCTCCGCTGCCCGCTTCTCATCTGTCCAGCGATGGATGCTGAAATGTGGACGAATGCGGTCACCCAAGAAAATGTCGAGCGACTGAAAGAGCTTGGCTTCTTCATTCTACCCCCAGTGGAAGGAGAGCTTGCGAGTGGCCTCATTGGCCCGGGACGCTTGCCAGAACCCGAAGCAATCGTTCAAGCCCTCGGTGAGATCCTGGAAAAGACTCGCCAGAACCTCACGGGGAAGAAAATCCTCGTCACTGCAGGCCCGACATACGAACCGATCGACGCAGTTCGTTTTGTCGGTAATCGTTCTTCCGGGAAGATGGGATTCGCGATGGCGAATGCAGCAGCGCTCCGGGGAGCCGAAGTTACGCTTGTAGCGGGTCCTGTCCATCTCCACACCCCCCGGAACGTCAAGCGGATCGACGTCCAGACTGCGGAGGAAATGTATCAGGCTGTCCAGACAGAATTCGAAAAGCAAGATGTCGTGATTATGGCAGCCGCAGTAGCAGACTATACTCCGACGAAACCAGTACGGCAGAAGATCAAGAAAGAAGATCGGGCGGCGCTGAAACTGAAAGTGGAACTCCGGCAGACAAGAGATATTCTGGAAGCCCTTGGAAAGAAGAAAGATGGAAAGGTGCTGGTCGGCTTTGCCCTCGAAACGCATGACGAGATTCAGAATGCAAAGGATAAGCTCAAGCGGAAAAACCTGGATCTTGTAGTGCTGAACAACCCCCTTCTCGAGGGAGCTGCGTTCGGAGCGGAAACGAATGTTGTCAGTATTATCGATCGGTCCGGGAAGATCGAGGCTCTTCCGAAGCTTCCGAAATTTGAGGTTGCCAATCGCATCCTTGACCGAGTAGCTGAAATTCTCCAGAGGTAGAGGCTCTTCCTTGGTTTCTTCTGTTCCCTCTACTGTTTGTTCATCCATTTCTCATCAATGCACGCCTTCAGAGATGAACTAAATTCGCTCCTCAACGACGCAAAGAGGTACCTCATGCAGCAGGAAGATTTATTCGGAAATATCGTCTACACCGATGCAAAAGGCGTGCGAGCTCATGGGGGGAAAGGGAAGCGGCCCGCAGGTGAAGAAGCCCTCCAGAAGCTCAGGTCGATCAAGGAACCGTGGGTGGAAGCGAAGTCTCTCGAAGATTTCGACGCGATGATCTGTACCTGTCTGAAGTGTCCTCTTGGCCACACCCGGAATAAGTTTGTCTTTGGAGTGGGCAATCCGCAGGCAGACGTTGTCCTCATCGGGGAGGCTCCGGGGGCAGAGGAAGACGCACAAGGGGAACCGTTTGTCGGGCGTGCCGGGCAACTATTGAATAAAATTCTGGAGGCAGTCGGAATGACACGCGAAGAGGTGTATATCTGCAACATCCTGAAGTGCCGACCCCCAGAGAATCGCGATCCACTCCCCTCAGAAATGGAAACATGTGTGCCGTATCTGTGGAAGCAACTGGATCTCATCAGACCAAAGATCATCTTGTGTCTGGGACGCATCTCTGCACAGATGCTCTTGCGAACGAACGATAGCTTGAACCAGCTTCGTGGCAAAGTGTTCGAGTATCACGATTCCAAAGTTCTTGTAACGTACCATCCTGCCGCGCTTCTTCGGAATCCCCAGTGGAAGCGCCCTACGTGGGAAGACATGCAGTTCTTTAAGAAGCTGTATGACCAGATGAAAACACAGTGACTCTTAGGGGAGGAAAGAAGGAATGAGTTATGGCAGATGTCAGCAAGGGTGACTTTGATTTTCCCCCAGTCCGGGAAGTCGATGAATCGACACGCCGAGAGGTGGTTCCTCCCTCCGAAGGGAGAGTCCCGCCACAAGCGATCGAGGTGGAGCAGGCCGTTCTCGGCTCCATGTTGATCGATCGAGAGGCTGTCCCCAAAGTGCTTGAAGTCCTCGACCAAGAAAGCTTCTATCGCGATGCCCATGCAAAGATCTTCCAGGCCATGACTGCACTTTTTGAGAGGAGCGAGCCTATTGATGTGACAACCGTGGCGGAGGAATTGCGAAGAAGGGGTCAGCTCGATGCAGTGGGCGGCGCGCTGTACCTCACAGAGCTGACGATGAAGATCACCTCGGCGGCAAATGTAGAAGCGCACGCATACATCGTCCTTGAGAAAGCAATTCTCCGAAAGCTCATCGAGGCCTCTACAAATATCGCGAAGCGGTCATACAACCCGGCAGAGGACCCGCTGGAATTGCTGGACGAAGCCGAGCAGAGAATCTTCCAAATTGCCGAGCGACGGCTTAAGAGATCTTCTCTTTCACTGACGAGAGCCATCAGTGACACGCTTGAAATGCTGGAAAGAATTCACGGCCAGCGAGGGGGGGTGACCGGGGTTCCTTCAGGTTTCGCCCGGCTCGACGACCTCACGGGAGGCTTCCAGCCCTCCGATCTGATCATCATTGCCGGTAGACCAAGTCAAGGGAAGACAGCCCTCGCACTCTCCATTGCACGAAATGCGTCAGTGGAACACGGCGTACCCGTTGGAATGTTCAGCCTTGAGATGGCAAGTCAGCAGCTCGTTCTTCGCCTGCTGGCAGCCGAAGCACGGGTGGATGCCCACAAGCTCCGCACGGGTCGCCTCTCAGATGAAGAATGGCCCAAGCTGAGTACAAAAGTTCACAGACTGGCAGAGGCAAAAATCTTCATTGACGACACACCGGCACTTGGGATCCTCGAACTTCGAGCAAAAGCCCGGCGACTAAAAGCAGAACATAACATCGGGCTGGTAATTGTCGATTACCTGCAACTGATGCAGGGCCCGAGAGATGCGGAGAATAGAGAAAAGGAAATCTCGATGATCTCCCGTTCTTTGAAAGCGCTCGCGAAGGAGTTAAATACCCCGGTGATCGCACTCTCTCAGCTCAGCCGGGCGGTAGAGGCGAGAAGTGGTAGGCGGCCTGTGTTGTCCGATTTGAGGGAATCTGGTGCGATTGAGCAGGATTCGGACGTGGTCATCTTTGTTCACCGGCCTGAACTTTATGGCGAAAGATTTCTAGAAGATGGACAAACGCCCGCAGAAGGAATCGCGGAGATCATTATCGGCAAGCAGAGGAACGGCCCGACGGGGACAATCCAGCTGGCGTTTGTCAAGGAGTACGCGCGGTTCGAGAATCTTGCGTTCATCCCGGAGGAGGCTATACCACCATCGTTGGGACCGGAGGCGCCGCCGTTTTGAAGACAAGAGGACGTTATTGCTTACTCCGTGTGTTCTTGGTGAAGGAAGCTCCTCAGCTTCCTCATATTCATCACATCTTCATGCATATCCGGGCTTTTCGGTGTCTCAAGGATTTTAGGGATCGCGGCAAAGCGGGGGTCGTTCATGAGAAGTCTGAACGCAAGATTGCCAATTCTCCCCTTTCCAATGTGCTCATGCCGGTCGACGTGTGAGCCAAGCTCTCGCTTCGAGTCATTTACATGAAAGAGAACTAACCTGTCTAGCCCAACGATCTTGTCGAATTCCTCGAAGACGCTCTCGTACGCGCGCTCCGTGCTGATGTCGTATCCGGCAGCAAACAGGTGACAGGTGTCAAGGCAAACTCCCATCCGATCCTGCCTCTCCACCCCATCAATAATTTCCCGAAGGTGCTCAAGACGGTAACCGACAGCAGTTCCCTGCCCGGCGGTCAGCTCGAGGACGCTTCGCACTCCATACTCGGCGGTCTGTTCATGGATAAGATTCAGAGAATCGGCAATTCGCATGATTCCCTCTCTTTCGCCGCGGCCGATGTGAGAGCCGGGATGGAACACAAAGTAAGGGATGCCCAAGCGTTCGCAACGAGTCAGCTCTTCCTTGAAAGCGTGCTGAGATTTCTTCAAGGTGACGCCGTCTTTCGCACAGAGGTTAATGAGATAAGAACTATGAGTTACGATGGGTCGGATCTTCGACTTCCGTTCCAGAGATTTAAACTTTGCGATCTCCTCCTCGGATAGCGGTCGCGCGTACCACCGTGCGTTATTCTTACTGAAGAGCTGAATGGTCGAGCACCCAATGCTCATTCCCCGCTCCAGTGCGGTGTGGACGCCGCCTGCAATCGACATGTGTGCTCCGATAAGTGCACGGATGCTCACGAATGGAGGTAGATTCTCACAGGTGTTAAAGAGAAAATGAACGGCAACTGACGGAGCAATATATGAATGTGCTCGCTCGTCTGCAAGCAAAAAAAGAGAGACTCGTAATTGGGCTTATCTCGGGGACATCGGTGGATGGAATCGATGCGGTATTAGTACGCATCCAAGGGAATGGAGTTCGCACGAAATTCAAACAGCTTGCGTTCATCACCCAGCCCTATCCGAGGACCGTTCGTCGGTTGATTCTTAAGAATTCCACCCCTGAATCAAGCTCTGTTGTTGAGATCTGCCGATTGAATATCCTCCTGGGCGAACTTTTTGCTGAAGCAGCCGCCTTAGTCGCGAAGGCCGGAGGGCATCTGCTTTCTCAAATCGACCTTATTGGTTCGCACGGACAAACAATACAGCATCTTCCACATCCCGCAAGGATCGGAGGGAAAACCATACGGGCAACGCTCCAGATCGGTGACCCTTCTGTGATTGCGAAACGTACGAGTGTCCCCACAGTGGGCGATTTTCGCGTTGGGGACATTGCGCTTGGTGGAGAGGGAGCTCCGCTGGTCCCATACATGGACTTCCTCGTGTTTCGTTCGGTAAAGAAGAATCGTGGGCTCTTGAACATCGGAGGGATCGCGAACATCACCGTTCTCCCAAAGCGATGCTCAATCAAAGAGGTGTGGGCGTTTGACACAGGACCTGGGAACATGGTTGTGGATGCCCTGATGAAGCAATTTTACCGCCAACCCTACGATGAGAGCGGTAGAACTGCATCGCACGGGAAGGGATCAGAGAAGATATTATGGAAATTGGCCGAACATCCATTTTTGAGAAGGAAACCCCCAAAGTCAACCGGGCGCGAGGAGTTTGGTAAAGAGTTTCTCAGGCGATTACTGAAACTCGGCTCTGGAATGAGAAGGGAAGATCTCGTGGCTACGGCGACAGAGTTCACTCCGTTCTGTGTGCACGAAGCCTACAGGAGATTCGTCGAGAAAAAAGTGAAGTTAGACGAACTAATCGTGAGCGGTGGCGGTGCACACAATAGAACTCTAATGCGACTACTTCAGGAGTACTTTGACCCCATTCCGGTCAGAAAGGTAGGTGAGTACGGGGTATCTGAAGACGCGAAAGAAGCTCTTTGTTTTGCAATCTTGGCCAATGAGACCATTGCTGGCAACCCAGGCAATCTCCCCTTGGTTACGGGAGCGAAAAAGGCAACCATACTTGGAAAAATCTGTCTGTGATTTACATTGCCCTCTCTCAAGACCACATTGATAACACTCGCAATCACGTTTTTCGCCGCCGCGATGTCGGAAAAAGTCGGAGCAGCATTTCCGAAATGCTGAGCGGGCTGCGCGAGACCTTTTGCTCTTCCAGTTCTTCCGTAACCGTGGAAGGTGACTCTTCTGAGTTTAGATCAGCGAACTACCCGCTATTCCTTCATCTGTGCCCAATCCTGGTACAGCGTCGTTTCAAACAGACGAGGAAAGCTTGACTCGTTGCCCCCTTGGTGCCCATTTTCTTTTGACTTGTCCAAAAAGAAAATGGATGAAAAGTCCCGCTGTACGGAGTCTCGTACATCATAGCTTTTAATTGTTGCAGGAAAAAAGGGGACCGAAATCTCAACCCACCTGCTGAACTTCTCCAACGCAGTGACCGCAATTTCGGTACCTGACAGGCATTGCAGATTCCACTGTCGGCGATTTTGGTAGCTCTCGTACACTTCGGATAAGGCACTACATGTCAGAGGGCAGAGTCGCTGGTAGAGGGAAACCCTTGCGGCCAACGAGTCGACAAATTTGTCATCGTCTTGCTTTATGAGAGCCCCGTAGGGTGGCTTTAACCTCGCGACGCCGAAACGCTAGATGTCACATGACCTGAAATGAGATTGATGGAATCCTTCTTACGCGACGGGACAAAGCCTAGGAATAGTGTACAGGTGGTTATACCGGTTGAGACCGGCATATGTGACGAATTGGCAAAGCTTCCTCAGAAGCCTCAAGAAGATGGCTTAAATCATAAGATTAAGATTCATTAATGTCGAAACAGACCTTGACTAACTGTCAGGATTTGATTATATTTTTACGCCGACTTGCCTCTGTACCGGAGAAACCGAATGCACCTCTACATTGAAACGTATGGCTGCCAGATGAACGTGGCTGACTCCGAGGTCGTGCTGAGCATCATGTACGATCGGGGCTACCGCCTCACCGACGATTTGTCTCGAGCGGATGTCATCCTGCTGAACACTTGCAGTGTCCGCGAGAACGCCGAGCAGCGAGTTCTCGGACGATTGGGGCACTTCAAGCGGTTCAAGGAGAGAAGGCCCGGAGTGGTTATCGGTGTGCTCGGGTGTATGGCCGAGCGGCTACGCGCAAAACTGGTGGAGGAGCATAGGATTGTCGATGTCGTGGTAGGCCCGGATGAGTACCGGAAACTTCCCGACCTCGTCGAACGTGCCGCCAACGGGACGAAAGGGATTGCAGTCAAGCTATCCAGAGTCGAGAATTATGACGACATCATCCCGTTGCGAACGGATGGAATCAGTGCGTGGGTTTCGGTGATGCGGGGTTGTGATAAATTCTGCACGTTCTGTGTCGTTCCCTTCACAAGGGGACGCGAGCGAAGCAGAACGCTTGCGAGCATCGTTCGAGAGACGGAGCAACTCTCTAGCTGGGGGTTCAAGGAGGTTACCCTCTTGGGCCAGAACGTCAATTCCTACCGCGACGGTGCGAACGACTTTGCCGATCTACTCAGGGAAGTGGCGGCAGTAGACCGAAGAATGCGGATACGCTTCACGACCTCTCACCCCAAGGATATGTCAGAGAAGCTAATTACGACGGTCGCTCTCCATGAGAATATCTGCAATTATATCCATCTCCCGGTCCAATCGGGTTCAGACAGAATCTTGCAGCTAATGAACAGAACGTACGACCGGCGCCATTACCTGACTCTAGTGAAGAAAATCAGAGACACTATCCCCGGAGTAAGCCTCTCAACGGACATCATCGCCGGTTTTCCAACGGAGACAGAGGTGGACCATCGGATGACATTGGATCTTCTTGAAGAAGTACGCTACGATGGCGCCTTCATGTTCAAATATTCGCCACGTGAAGGCACTCCAGCCTACAAGATGGGTGACGATGTTCCCGAGCAGGTAAAGGTACGGCGATTGAACGAGATTATCGAACTGCAGCAGCGAATCTCCAACGAGAACAACCAGCGCTTGGTCGGCCTAAGTCTTGAGGTTCTTGTTGAAGGTGAGAGCAAAAGATCAAGAGAGGAGTGGACGGGGAGAACGGATACAAACAAGGTAGCGGTCTTTCCCCGCGGGAATTACAAGGTTGGCGATTATATTAAGGTGAAGATTACGCGCGCAAACTCTGCCACGTTATTTGGCGAACCCGTCGAGGTAACCGGTCCGGAAGTCTGACAGTTTCTACCTTTTGTAATTCAAGGAATAAGGGAATTGAAGTTAACCGGAGCACCGATGCGCATTGCAATTTGTCTGACCGTGACCTTGCTGGTGCCCTTTCTGTCAGTGAGAGCACAAGGTTTGGCTGACACAGCGATTGAGAAGCGCCTGGAATGGATCAAGAACGGCCGAGCTGATATGGTGAAAGCCGAACTCCCTTCTCTGCTTACAAGATATCAGAACGAACCCGGGGTTCTGTACCTGCAGGGAGTACTCACGAGCGACGGCACAGAAGCGGTGAAGATCTTTCAGAGCGTTGTTGATAACTTCCCTGAGAGCGCATGGGCAGACGACGCACTTTATAAGATCTATCAATATTACTACTCCTTAGGTCTCTACAAAAGCGCCGAACAGAAATATCAGCAGTTGAAGAATGGATATCCCAATTCACCATACGTTCGGCATGTCCTTACTCCAGGAGCTTCAGGGGCAGGAGAGGAAACAGCGAAGGTTCGGGGCGGGACAAGTTCGAATGAGGTAACGTATGCAGTTCAGGTGGGTGCATTCTCCACAGCAGAGAACGCAAACAAGCAGAAAAAGTATCTGCAGGACATTAAGCACCCCGTCGAAATTTTGACCAGAGTCCGCGGTGGTAAGAGTTATTACCTGGTGTGGGTGGGGATTTTCAAGACTCGTGAGGCTGCACAAAAGTTTAGTAACGAGATCAGAGCACAATACAAAATTGACCCGATCATTGTCGAACGTTAGAGGATGGGAAGAAAGTAACGCAGAGGAGAAGATGGATAGGCAAGAATTCCAGCAGCGGATGGGAATCATCGGCAACTCCATCGAGATCAAGGAGATCATCGACGTAGTGCTCCAGGTAGCACCGACGGACATCACCGTGCTGATCAGCGGCGAGAGTGGAACAGGGAAAGAACTGATTGCCAGAGCGATCCACGCCGCGAGTCCTCGCGCGCATAAGATGCTTGTGACGGTGAACTGTGGAGCGATTCCTGAAGGCATCATGGAGAGCGAGCTTTTCGGGCACGAGAAAGGTGCGTTTACCGGTGCAACGGAGATGCGGAAAGGATATTTTGAGATTGCCGACGGTGGGTCGATCTTCCTCGATGAAATTGGAGAGCTTCCGCTCGCAACTCAGGTAAGATTCCTCCGCGTGCTGGAAAATGGGGAATTCATGCGCGTAGGCGCATCCGTGGGAAGAAGAGTGGATGTGCGCATCATTGCGGCGACGAACAAAGATCTGGAGCAAGAGGTGAGGAACAAAAATTTCCGTGAGGATCTTTACTATCGCCTGCGCTCTGTGAACATCCGCGTTCCGCCCCTGCGGGACCGCAGGGAGGATATTCCCGTTCTGTTTGATGCGTTTGCGCGGGATTTCTGTGAGAGGAACGGTCTAACCTTTGGGGGTATCACGCAAGAGGCCACGCAGATCCTCCTGAACTACGATTGGCCTGGAAACGTTCGCGAGTTGAAAAACGTCGTCGAAAGCATGCTCGTCATCGAAAAGGGGAAACGGCTTGAGCCAGCCGATGTACGCAAGTACTTGAAAGGTTACGGGGAAAACCACGAGGAGAGGAAACTACCTGTATTTCTCAGCCGAACAGCGGAACAAGCAGAGCGAGAACTGATCCTTCGGGCGCTCGTGGATCTGAAGAAGGACATCATTGAAGTAAGGAATCTTCTTGCACACCAGTTCCTGAGCCGGCCGCCGCTTTCGACGAGTCCAGAGTATAGTGTGCTTGGAGCGGAGCCAGGTGCAATCTATGGGGCAAGCGTGCGGGAAGCGGAGGAATCTCTGGCACTCGACGAGATGGAGCGGAAGTTGATCATTAGTGCGTTAGAGAAGTTCAACGGGAATCGGCGCCTTGCGGCAAAGGCGCTTCGGATCAGCGAACGCACGCTCTATCGAAAAATCAAAGAATATGGACTTCAGAAATAAAGATAAAGGAGTTAACTATTCTTTCCCTACACCAGCTGTTGCTGCGGTCTCCACTCCGCTTCGCCTCAACTTGGACAGTTCCCTTCCTAGTTGGCATCCTCAGTATGGGATGCATGTATTCGTTCCGTGGATCATCCGTCCCTTCGCATATCAGGACGATCGCGGTTCCGATTTTTGATGATCAAAGCGGCTTCGGCGAAGCGGGGCTAAGGGAGAACTTCACGAACAGCGTGATCGCTCGGTTCACGAGTGACAATACATTGCAGGTGACGGATCGGAACAACGCGGATTCAATCCTTGAAGGCGTGATCACGGGTGTAAAGCCCGAGCCTTCGGTGGTCGGTGGCGGTGAGCAGGTTCGCAAGTGGCGCATCACGATCGAAGTGAAAGTCACCTACACGGATGTGAAAATGAGGCGGAAGCTCTGGGAAAAGGTGATGTCCAACTGGGGAGACTATGAGTACACGGGCGGGCTTTCGGCACGGGCGGAGGGAATTCAACAGGCAATTAATAAGTTGGCGGAAGATATTCTCATCGAAACAGTCTCCGGCTGGTAAGACAGCCCGAGTTGCAGCATTCTCTCACATGAAACCGGAACACTTTCTATGGAAGAAATGATACTCATCCTCTACTTTATCGCTCTCTTTATCCTCCTCCTCTTCGGGTTTCAAGGATTCATCATGGTGTATTACTACTTCAAGTGTCGGCCACAAGAAGAAGAGGTGGATCTGGCGATTGCCGACTACCCGTCCGTGACGATTCAACTGCCCATCTACAATGAAGTCTACGTAGTAGAGCGGCTGATTCGGGCCTCAACGGCGATCCGGTACCCGAAGGATAAATTGGAAATACAGGTGCTTGATGACTCGAGCGATGAGACAACGGCTGTTATCGCGAACGTCCTGAAAGACCTTGTTGCGAAAGGCCACGATATCAAGCACATCCGCAGAGCCAATCGGCAGGGTTTCAAAGCAGGGGCGCTCCGTGAAGGCTTGAAGACCGCGAAGGGAGAATTCATCGCAATCTTCGATGCGGATTTTGTTCCAAGGGAAGATTTCCTCGTGCGAACTGTTCCATATTTCTTGAAGGATCCGAAAATTGGGATGGTGCAAACGCGCTGGGAACACTTGAATACCGAGTACTCTCTCTTAACCCGCGCCCAAGCCATGGCACTCGATGGTCACTTTGTGATCGAGCAGGCCGTTCGGAATCGCGCGGGCTTCTTCATTAATTTCAATGGAACGGGGGGAATCTGGCGACGCACGTGCATCGAGGATGCTGGAAACTGGCACGATGATACGCTTACAGAGGACCTGGATCTGAGCTATCGCGCACAACTTCGCGGATGGAAATTTAAGTTCTTGCGGGATGTAACCTCTCCAGCAGAGCTGCCGTCGGAGATTAACGCTTTGAAGTCACAGCAATTCCGGTGGACGAAGGGCGCCATCGAAACGGCACGAAAGATACTCCCAAAGCTTTGGGCCTCCGATTTGCCACTTCGAATCAAACTCCAGTCTACAGTTCACCTCACGAACAACATTGTTTTCCCGTTTATCCTGCTGGCGGGCATCCTGAATGTGCCCCTCGTCTACATCAAGAACCATGGTGGATACGAAACGTATTTTGCCTTCATGTCCATCTTTGTCATCGCTTTTATTGGATCTTTTCTCTTCTACACGTTCTCTCAGAAAGAGGTGTATCCCGATTGGAGACGGAGGCTTTTTCTCTTTCCTCTCTTCATGGCAGGGAGCATGGGATTTGCCGTCAACAACACGAAGGCGGTGATCGAGGGTCTCTATGGCAAGAAGAGGGAATTTGTGCGAACCCCAAAATACCGCATCGAGCAAAAGAGTGATGCTTGGATGAATAAGAAATACGTGCCGAGGAAGCTCAGCTCAACGTGGATTCTCGAACTGATTCTGGCGATCTATTGTTTCTTTGGTGTTATGTCCTCTCTGTATTATTCGGAGATTGCTGCCATCCCATTCCAGATGCTCTTCTGTCTCGGGTTTGGTTTCGTATCGTTTCTTTCCCTTAAACATGCCTGGACTGCACGTCAGGTTCGATTGGCTGAGGAAAGATGAGGCCCGATTTGCAAGAGCCTGCGATATTCACAATAGAGTTGCTCGAAAGGAAACTCTCGGATCAACCAGAATC
Organism: Ignavibacteriales bacterium; assembly: GCA_037446075.1. Lineage (GTDB taxonomy): Bacteria > Bacteroidota > Ignavibacteria > UBA10030 > JAHEZR01 > JBBIJH01. Next base: position 15,761 of record JBBIJH010000010.1, on the reverse strand, counting down.
ACCACTCTTCGCACGATTAGCAAGCCTCTATCTTGTCGCCGGACGTTTTGAGAACGCCAGAGAGATCTGCGAACGTGGCATAAGGCGTTACCCCGACTACGCCACCGGACATTTAATCCTAGGCGAGTGTTACTTCCACCTTCATAGATTTTCAGACGCAAGAGGAGAATTGAGCGCAGCCCTGGTTCTACAACCCAAGTGCAGGAAAGCCCGAGAATTGCTTCTCCGTATTGATGCGGCCGAAAGTGCCAGCGCTGAGCAGGAGGGAATGCAACATGTCAAAGGGATAGCCCATCCCTCTCTTGCATCTCCAGATTCCATCGAAGAACAATATTGGGTCAGCGACCCTTCGACCGAGATTGCCACGCCGACCCTTGCAGAGATCTACGCGAATCAGGGAGCTTTTCGGGAGGCCATTCGAACCTATTCAGTGTTTCTTCGCCGGAATCCAGAAGCTAAGAACTGCTTCGAGCAAAGAATCCGCGAGCTTGAGCAGAAATGGAAGGCCCTCGAACCGCCACGTTGAGGGATGGAGCTCAGGCAGGATCGAGAAACGGAAAAGCCAGCCGTCACGCCATTGTGGGGCTGGCTTCTCTCTTGCTGAAGGGCACCTCTTACTGGAGTTTGTTGACTAACTTGGTCAGCTTCGATTTCTGATTTGCGGCACTATTTCGGTGGATAATACCTTTCGCAGCTAACGAATCAAGGAGAGAAACCGCTTTCAGAAGCGCAGTCTGACCCTGCTCCTTGGTCGTTGCCATTCGGACTCGCTTGATTGCAGTTTTCATCATGGATTTGTAGTGACGATTACGTTCGGCGCGACTGGCGCTCCGACGCATTCGTTTCAAAGCAGATTTGTGCTGTGCCATAAGGCTTTCTCATTTGGTGGATTCGAAAATTCTGGAATGAAAGGTAATAAGAAATCTAATCTCAGTCAACGTTTCGATTTGCCTCCACTTCTCGGAGGTGAGGGCCTTCTTCCCCACATCACCAGCTGTGGTCTCACATGGTACGAAGGCGACTTCGGAAAAACCGATTGTGGCAAATTTCGTCCGTCGTCTTGGCTTGCATTTGTACCGTTTTGTAGATATATTTTTTCAAGTTGTTTTTGACTGATTCGTTCTCACTCCTTTGAATGTCGAGATGAAGATCGTTGTTTGCATCAATCATGTCCCCGATACAGAAACTCGGGTGACGATCGCACAAGACGGCAAAACGATTGATAAGACGAAGGTCAACTACATCTTAAACCCCTACGACGAGTTTGCCATCGAGGAGTGCCTGCGACTGAAGGAAAAGTTTGGGGGAAACGTCATCGCGATTTCTCTTGGCGGAGATGCCCACAAGGAGACGCTCCGGAAGGCGCTTGCCATGGGGGTGGACCGGGCGATCCTGCTGAGAGACGACTCAACGCGAGACTCCTTCGCCGTCGCAAAGGCGCTAGCAGAAGCCATCAAAGACCTTGCACCTGATATCATTTTCTTCGGGAAGCAGTCTATTGACTATGATGACGCGCAAGTCGGGACACTTGTAGCCGAGATGCTCGCTCTCCCGTCGGTTTCCGTCGTTGTAAAGCTTGAGATCACGGATGGGAAGGCAACCGCCCAGAGAGAAATCGAGGGAGGGCACGAAATCGTGGAGGTAAGTCTCCCGGCAGTATTCACCGCACAGAAGGGATTGAACGAGCCTCGTTATCCGTCGTTGAGAGGGATCATGGCCGCGAAGAGCAAACCGATCGAAGAACGGCCTGCTCTTTCTGTGTCTTCAAAGGTTGAGGTGCTGGCGATGAGAAAACCCCCTGCGAAAAGTCCGGGAAGAATCGTCGGTGCTGATGCGTCGGCAGTCCCGGAGCTTGTGCGCCTGCTTCATGAAGAGGCTAAAGTGGTCTGATAGTCCATGAAGATTCTTGCCTTTGTAGAACAGAGAGAAGGGAAGTTCCGTAAGTCAGCTTTTGAAGTGTCCAGGACCGCGCGGAACTTAGCAGACCAACTCGGGGGCGATTCGGTAGGGGTCGTGGTCGGCTCCGCTGTGGAGGCCATCGGAGAGGAACTTGGTGGTTTTGGCATTGAAAGGGTACTTGCTGTTGATGATCCTCGACTAAGGCAGTATTCCAGCACAGCGTATGCGCGCATTGTTGAAGCTATCGCTCGGCGGGAAGAAGCGGAGATTCTTCTTGCAGCGGCAAGCGCGATGGGAAAAGATTTGATGCCGCGTGTTGCCGTGAAGCTGGACGCTGGGGTCGCCATGGATTGCACGAGTCTTCGTGTGGAAAATGGAGAGGTCATAGCTACTCGACCGGTGTACGCTGGGAAGGCGCTCGTCGATGTGAGGATAAACTCCCGAGTGAAAGTTTTTACACTCCGTCCGAACGTCTTCACGGCAGGAGTAAACAACGGCAAGAGAGCCCGGGTAGAAAACGTAGCTGTCGAGCTTGGAGATTCGGATTTTGGTTCCCGGGTGAAAGAGCTCCACCGAGCCTCAGGACGGCCAGATGTTACAGAGGCACAGATCATCGTCTCTGGTGGGCGAGGGTTGAAAGGTCCGGAGAATTTCCATCTGATCGAGGAGCTGGCGGACGTACTTGGTGCCGCAGTAGGTGCCTCGCGTGCCGTGGTGGATGCAGGTTGGAGACCGCACGACGAACAGGTGGGTCAAACCGGAAAAACTGTGTCCCCAACTCTTTACATTGCCTGTGGTATTTCTGGGGCTGTGCAACACTTAGCCGGGATGTCCTCGTCGAGATATATCGTTGCAATCAATAAGGATAAAGAGGCTCCTATCTTCCAGGTGGCGGACTACGGAATTGTAGGGGATGTTTTTGAAATCCTTCCTGCTTTGACAAAAGAGCTAAAAAATCTCTTAGGCAAGGAATAAGACAATTTTTTATTTGACTTTTTCCTTTTTGTTTGTGAAAATAGATGGCAGCGAATTCAATCCCGTATCGATGTCCGGATCTTTCAGAAAGGGAGGAAGCTCGTGGACAAAGTGCAAGTGGACATTCTGGGACTCTCAACCAGCCCAGCGAGTGGCGGCGCGTATGCCCTGATCTTGAAAGAAGTCAGTGGTAACCGCCGTCTTCCCATTATCATCGGCGCATTTGAAGCGCAGTCGATTGCCCTCGAAATGGAGGGGATCAAACCGCCTAGGCCGCTGACCCACGACTTGATGAAGACAATCATCGACCGGCTCGGAGTCTCCCTTTCCGAGGTGACCGTCAGTGAATTAAAAGACGGGACATTCTACGCTAAACTTTCCCTCGACTCCCAGGAGATTGACTCCCGCCCCAGTGATGCCATTGCTCTCGCCGTGCGCTACGGCGTTCCGATCTATGTTTCGGAGAAAGTAATGGATGAAGCCTCGTTCGTCCCCGAGAGTGAGGGAGAAGAGGGAGAACGGTTACCTCCACCGGCAAAAGAGAAAAAAGCCCCAACCCCGAAGCTTTCGAAGCTCGAGGCACTCCATTTGGATCTGAAGGACGCCATCGAGAAAGAAGATTACGAGAGAGCAGCCCGTATCCGGGACGAGATCCGCAAGCTCGCCCCTGATAACTGAGGATTGTTCTCAAGGAAGGAAGGCCCGCGGTCTACCCCCTTTCCATCGATCCTACTCGATTGTGAGCCCGCCAAAATATTGGTTGTTTTTCCTTCCCGTCTCTTTTCTGGCTGGTGTTCTTTCTCCCGGTGCATTCTCGCAGTCCCCTGATCTAGCTTCCCGGATCTCCCAATTGATGGTCGAAGCTGATGAACATGTACAGAAGCATCTCGAGGCGGAGAAAGCACTGGAAAAATATCTTGAAATCCTCTCGCTGGATTCGCTAAACTATGAAGCTCTCTGGAAAGTAAGTCACGTCTACCGGATCCTCGGTGGGCATTTTCCCATCACGACAGATGAACAGAAAGAAAAACAGCTTCAGAGGTTTCAGGAAGCTGCTCGTTATGCTGATCAGGCAGTCGCCGTCAAACCGCAGGGGGCTGAAGCGTACGTTCAACGGGCCGCAGCGAATAGCCATCTGGCGATGTTCAAGAACATCTGGAAATTTTCAAGTTTAATGAACGACGTTAGAGACGACTGCCAGAAAGCCATCGACTTGGATCCGCGGAATGCTGAGACCTATCACTTGTTCGGGAGAGCACATCTAAAACTGAGTGAACGGATGAAGCTGTTTCGCTGGCTCTTCGGCGTCAGTTGGGGCAACAAAGATGACGCAATCCGGAACTTTGAAAAGGCAATCCAGCTTCAACCGGAAGTGAGTGTTTACCACTTCGAACTTGCCCGCGCGTACTTTGGCCAGAAACAGTACGACAAGGCTCAGGGCCATCTATCGATTGCAGTTTCGCTTGCAAGGAAGAATGGGCAGGAGGAGGAGCTGCGAAAGGAGGCGTCAGATTTGCTGGGAACAATCAAACGCAGGATAAAGGAATAGCAGAAGGAAAAGCAGAATCGTTTACCCTCGCACAAGTCTCACCATTTCGCGCACGGCATCTTCCAGCCCCACGAAAACAGCCCGCGAAATGATTGCATGACCGATGCTCACTTCCTCAATATCTTCCAACAGTGTGATTGGGCGAATGTTCACGTAGTTCAGTCCATGGCCCGCATTTACCCGTAGACCTAGGGTTCTACCAAAGCCTGCCATCTTGCGAATGCGGTCAAGATGCTCGGATGCCTTTATTTCCGTCCGGGCGTTTGCATACTCCCCCGTGTGGATCTCGATAAAATCGGCGCCGAGCTTCGCTGCGGTTTCAATCTGCTCCTTGACTGGGTCGACGAAGAGACTCACGGGGATCCCGTACTTGTGCAGTCGTTCGATCGTCTTCTTCAGATGGGCCCTGTGTTTCTTCACATCCAATCCACCTTCTGTCGTCAGCTCCTGTCGCCGCTCCGGCACGAGAGTGCAAAGATCCGGATGAACTTCAATTGCAATCTTGATGATCTCCTCTGTCGCTGCCATTTCAAGATCTAACTTTGTTTTAATCATCTCGCGGAGCAGCCTCAGATCCCGGTCGTTGATGTGGCGGCGATCTTCGCGGAGATGGCACACGATTCCCTCAGCCCCCGCAAGCTCGCAAATCTGAGCACCCGTGATTGGGTCGGGCTCTACACCCCCACGTGCTTGGCGAAGCGTTGCGATATGGTCAATATTGACGGCGAGTCGCATGGACAAGAAGAAACCGGAAACGCTGATCTGGAGTCTAAACTACAAAGATTTCTGAAGGAGTGCAAGGCCGGTGGACCGACGGCTCACGTAACAATTCTGATTCTTAGACGTAGAATGTGGCAGAAAAAGGTTAATACGAAGAGGAGACTCAGATATGGTCCCCCAGAGACTTTTCGCTTTCGCCTTCCTCAGTTACCTCATCCTCTCTTTAACTCCTTCCGCGAACTCTCAGGATTTCCCTGTTCCTGCTGAGCAAGATTCGAGCAAGGATATTATCAAAAAACAGATGGACCGCATCGTTGATGACATCCTCAATAAGATCGATCGTATGATGGAACGGTATTGGGCAAAGGAAGGAGAGGTCGAAGAGAATGACTCGCTATTTGAACGAAAACCTGTATTAGCATACGAAGACACAAATTATGGTGAACAGATGGGAGGGAGAAAGAAAAGAACATACATACGATATAAGCCGGTTCGCGTGAGTTACCCGCTGCATTGGTCAGCCCGGATTACAGACCTCGATCCTTTGATCTTCCGTTACAACCGAGTTGAAGGTATCTTCCTTGGCTTGGGGTCGGCCAAAGAATATTACTGGGATGGGGGAAGAGGTTTCTCGGCGTACGGCTCCATCGGCTACGGGTTTAAGACACACCGTTGGCAGGGGAATCTAGCTCTGGACAGATGGATCTTCAATCGCTACCGACTTGAATTTGGAGCGGAAGGACACAGTGTAGTTGACACAAAGGATGAGTGGTTCATCAGAACGGGCGAGAACACCCTTGCGGCCCTGTTTGTACGGCAAGATTACCATGACTATTTCAGGAAGGACGGGTTCAGTGTACATGTAGCACAGTACCTGACAGAAAGAGTTCGCCTGAGAGCCGACTACCTTGTAGACGACTATAAAAGCCTTTCGAAGAATACCGGCTGGGCTTTGTTTGGTGGAAATAGACGATTCCGTGAGAACCCACCCATTAACGACGGGAAGATGAAAAGCACCAGCCTGAGTGTGGACATCAATACTGTGACACAAATGCGCGGAGTCCCCAGAGGTTGGAATATTCATGCCAGCACGGAATTTGCGGGCGGAGATCTCGGAGGGGATTTTACTTTCAACCGCTATCTTCTCGAAGTCCGCAGGGCACAACCGCTATCACGGTATGACAACATAAACTTCAGGATACGGGTCGGAAGTTCGCAAGGCAACTTGCCTGCTCAGAGGTCCTTTGAACTGGGCGGAGTCGGGACATTGAATGCCTTCAGCTACAAGGAGTTTTCTGGCAACCGGATGATCCTTGGGAATGTAGAGTATGTGCTTTCAGGCTCTGTTCTCGAGGACTTAGGCTTCTGGCCCGACTGGTTATTTGGGCACACTACTTTTATTGTCTTTGCGGATGCCGGGATGACAAACAATGTCCTTCCAACCATGCCCTTCATTGACGGATTTGGAAAACTCTCAGGTAATCAGTGGAAGTCTGATATCGGCGTGGCTATCGGATCTCGTGATGGATCCACCCGACTCGCTCTCGCCTGGCGCACAGACCGGAAAGCACCACCAAAGATCCTCCTCCGCATAGAGAGGCCGTTCTGACGAAGGACGGAAAGCAGAAAGCCCTCGACGAGAGGGCTTTTCTGTTGATAACACAGTTGCGTACTACTTCTTGAACTTTGCTTTCATTAATTCTCTGATGAGCTGCTCTTTATTCGCTCTTGAGATCTGCCGTCCGTAGATCGACAATCCCTCGACTTGCCTTGCCAGTGAACGGAGCTGCGGCACCGTCATCCGGAGTAGCTCCTCCAGGTATGCTTTTTCCTCGTCAGATGTCGGAGAAAGCTCCTCATCGAGAGGAACGCCCGAAATTTGACCAGCCCCTTGAACCTTTTCACCCTCCTCAGTGCCTGCTGCAGGAGTGGGGATCGCAAATTTCATCTCTAGTTCCTCTCGGGTCACGGCGGCTTTTGCAAAGATCAGATCTTCCATGCCCTCGGCAGGGCGCGGAATCACATGGGAAGAGACAAGCTCGCCAACACGCTTCGCTGCAGCGGTTCCAGCATCTACCGCAGCGCGTACCGCGGCAGTCTCACCGACGACCTTGACAGTCATCAAGCCAGCATCCGCGCGCTCTTTGCCAATCAGGTGAACGTTCGCAGCCTTCAGCATTGCGTCTGCGGCTTCGATTGCTCCGACCAGTCCCTTCGTCTCGATTAATCCCAGTGCATACTCGAGCATTGGTGTCTCAGAGGTGGTTGCAGCTCTATTGGAACCCGCTCTCAGTGCCAAGCTAACAGGCAGTACCTCAGAGCCAGGTGAGCCGAGGCTTTCTTACTTACCCTGAGGCCGCTTAGGCAAGATCATTTCCACGTCGCTGTGCGGGCGCGGGATCACATGCACGGAGACCAACTCACCCACACGCTGCGCGGCTGCAGCACCAGCATCAGTGGCGGCTTTAACCGCGCCGACGTCTCCCCGGACCATGACAGTAACGTACCCACCACCGATTACTTCCTTTCCGATGAGAGTCACTTTTGCGGCTTTTACCATCGCGTCTGCTGCTTCGATGGAGCCGACCAAGCCTTTGGTCTCCACCATGCCGAGGGCATCAAGCGAAATATCAGCCATAATGAAGTCTCCTAAGATTTGTCCATCCTTCAAGATTCGGGAGGTGGCATGCTCCCATGTGTGGGCGCAATATAAAGAAGAGGTTGCTCAATGTCAACACTTTTCTCTTCTCCCCGTGGCAGACTGTCGAGAGATTCTGGAGAGAAGTGTTAAGGGTCAGATGGAGAGCCGAAGATTTTCAACTTGAAATACTCGAGCGTCTTGCTCAATCCTTCAGCGCGCGGAACTTTTGGGCTCCATCCGAGAATCTCTCGGGCCACGCTGATGTCGGGCTGCCGCACCTTTGGATCGTCCTGCGGAAGTTCTTTGAAAATGATTTTGCTCCTGCTCCCCGCTAGCGCGATGATCTCTTTTGCGAGCTGGAGGATTGGAATCTCTTCAGGGTTTCCCAAGTTTACGGGGTCAGCATAATTGCTCATAAGAAGGCGGAGGATCCCTTCCACGAGGTCGTCGACGTAACAAATGCTGCGAGTCTGACTCCCATCGCCAAATACAGTTACATCTTCGCCTCGAAGCGCCTGTGACATGAAAGCGGGAATTGCTCTCCCATCGTCAAGACGCATTCGAGGGCCATATGTGTTGAAGATCCGTGCAATCCTTGTGTCCACACCATGGTATCGGTGGTATGCCATCGTCATGGCCTCCGCAAAGCGCTTTGCCTCGTCGTAGACACCCCGCACACCGATAGGGTTAACGTTTCCCCAGTAATGCTCCGGTTGCGGATGAAGGAGCGGATCGCCATAAACCTCTGAGGTTGAGGCGAGCAGGTACCTTGCACCCTTGGCTTTTGCAAGACCGAGCGTCTTGTGACTGCCAAGGGAGCCAACCTTCAGTGTCTGAATTGGCAGCCTCTGGTAGTCCAGTGGGCTTGCAGGGGAAGCGAAGTGAAGGATGTAGTCTACCCTACCTTCAACATAGATATACTCGGTAACGTTATAGTTGATGAATTGGAAATTCTTGTTCCCAAGCAGATGAGCGATATTGTCCATACTCCCGGTCAAAAGGTTGTCCATGCAAATCACTCTATGACCTTCTTGGACTAATCGATCACAAAGGTGCGAGCCGAGAAAGCCCGCTCCTCCGGTCACGACGCTGACAGGCTGATGACTGTTGGCCATATTTTGTTCCGTGACGTTATTTTTTCTGCTTGCGAATCAGTGAACGGTCTCTGGAAACTCCCGCCCATCGAGTGTGTAGAAACACAGTCCCCCAAGAGCTAACTGGACGCCGTGCACAAAAACTTTAGCGAAGGCGCTGTTGAGAGCATCTAGCACGCTCTGCAATTCTTCTTCAGACCTGATCTCGCCTCGCGAGAGGACTTGCTTTACCCCATTCTCTCGTTCGAGCAGATGTGCCCATTCAATGACTCCATCGATTCTTTTCTTTGCGAGCATCTTATAAAAACCAGTCCCGGGGATAAGCGGTGTGGCCCAGCCGCCGACGATAGTTTCACCCTTGTCGATGCTCATAATGCTCTGAATGGCTGGGTCTTTCATTGGATGATCTCCGGTGTCCGAGACGGTCAGGTTTGTGAAGTGTGCAGGCGAGCCTTCTGCAATAGGCCTTGCCTCGGGAGTAATTGAAACACTGCTCCGATCACGATGAGCAGGAAACTAATTCCCCAGCCGACGAGACTGATTGTGAGCCCTTTGTCGTAGGTCTTTGAATGGTAGCGAAAGACCACCGCGTGTTTTCCCTCAGGCACAAGAACTGATCGAAGGATATAATTCGTCTTATAAATTTCTGCCTCGTTTTCATCCACATAGGCTTTCCAGGCAATCGGATAATACACCTCGCTCAAGACAAGGAGAGCCGGCTTGTCCGAGTACGTTTCGAGTATAATTTCGTGAGCGCCATATTTCTTAATTCTTACCGTGCTTGTGTCCGGCTTCATGGGTACCGGGGAAGGTTCTTTCTCCAGTATGGCTTGCCGGCGAGGATTGAAGGTGGGAGAGTTCAGTAACCCAAACACCTCTGACTTACTGGGCGCGACGATGGCCTCATCGACGAAGAACGCTCTGGGCAAGGAAGAGGGGTTCAAACTTGTAACAAGGGGTTTGGCCTGATCGACATGGACGATCTGAAACTTGTCTCCGGGCAGCCTTCCCTGGGAGAGCAGATACTTTACATTGAGCATGTTCACAATGTTCATGTTCAACGGGAAATCTTTTTCCCATCCTCGGAACAAGCACGAGTCGATCATCTCCTGGTAAATTTTGATCTTTGCAGGGCTGTATCCACCAATGGATTCAAGCTGGTGATACATGTATGTGTTATCCTGGAAGAGCTCACCCAAAGGGAAAATCCGGTGGCGGGACGTGTCGGCTTTCAGGAAACGGATAGTTTCATCCGCTTCGAATTGATTCTTCAGCGCTGTGTTGGGCTTGGGATGGATAAAGTTCCCGTCGACGAGGAGGAGATCGAAAGCGAGGACTGTGACGAGTCCTGCTGAGAACGTCCCACTCTTCACTTTCCGATTTAGATAGAAAAGGATCAATACCAGTCCGGCAGCTGTGAAAAGAGCAAAGCGAACGTACCCACCCCATACGAATCCTAGGTTGCCCAGTTCCTTTCCGCTCCAAAGGAGGTCAAAGCGGATTCGTTTGAGTTGTTCAAGAACCTGTCTGGCTTGTTCTCCGTATTGTGCCCGAAGTTCCGCAAGCTGATCCTCTTTCACAAACATAAATCCTGAAAGCGAGTCGTAAAGCGTGCCGCGAGCGATGAATCCGAGAACTAGGATTCCTCCGAGGGCAACCATGACGACGACAAGCGCTTTTCTAAGTTTCTCTGTGTTGATTTTGCTATCGCGATCATGAATCTCCAGGAGGAAAGTCATTCCATATGCCGCTAGCAAACCGACAACAAATGGCAACAAGTGGAGAATCATAGAAGGCGTGCGGAATTTGTTGAAGTAAGGTAAATAATTGTACAGCAGGTCGTAGAGAACAGGGAAATGCTTTCCGAACGAAATGAGGAAAATAACAACTAAGAGAAATAACTGAAAAATCGTTTGCCTGTTCCGACGATAGATCAGGGCGAGGAGGCCCAAGAGGAGTGGAACAAGCCCGATGTAGACACTCGATTCTGTGAACGGCATCCACCCCCAGTAATAGGGTGTACGGAAGCCAAAAAAGGACGGCATTAGAAGGTTCATCATCTCGAAGGGGTGGAACGACCAGTTCGTTGCGTAGTCGTAGGGGAGTCCACCGCCAGCCCCGGGTTGACCCCCGCCTCGGATAGAATACTGGGAGTACTCGCGGACCGAGAGATAAACGTATGCCGAAATTGCAAATCCAATCGCCAAGGCAAGACCAAGAAGTGCTCCTCTCTTCAGGACAAGGCCAGGTTGCTTTCGCACATCAAGGATAGACTCGTACAGAAAATACAACCCAATGACAAGCAGCACATAGAAGACCATCTGGATATGGTTTGTCAGAAAAAGTGTTCCGAGCGCCGCGGAGAGGAGACCGAGACTGAGGACATCCCGCCTCTGGAATGCGGCATGCGTGAGCAGAAAAATGAGAGGCAAATAGCTAAGCGCCATCAGTTTCGAGCCGTGTCCGCCGCTGGCAAGCCCTACGGCGTACGGAGAAAGTGCGACGGTGATTGCACCGAGAAGAGAGGGCGAATGTTCGAATCCTAGATACCGGAGGAGGAAAAACATGAAGACTCCCCCGAGGAAATAATGGAGAACCATCCAGCTCATTTCGACGTTCAGGAACAGAAGCTTCCCGATGAAGTGAACGGCCGTTTGGAGAAAGTTGATATTGCGGGGGATGTAGGCCAGAGGGCCGAAACTCGGCATCCCACTGAAGACGTAAGGGAACCACTGCGGCTCGATGTGCTCGGCTTGTTGCAGATGCCGGCCCGCTTCTCCCCAACTGAAGGCCGCTGCGGTATCTCCGGATTCAGAGAAGATCATGTTTCTGAGGATGATCTTGTTGAAGAGTACAAAGACGAGCAGATACAGCACAAGGACGCAGACAAGGTCTTTCTTCGGAGTTGAAAGCTTCCCGAACCAGGATTGCCGCTGGCGGCCGGGGATTTCTCCATGGGACATTTTCTTCTCTTTGGGCATTCAGCTTTTCTCTTTTATAGGGGTGTCAGATTCGATTTGATGCACGGAGCCCAGTGTACAAGCCCGCATCTTGACTCTCAAGATACGCATCTAGGTTGTGAAATGCACTGCCGAGTTTTCTCTTGGCTACAAAATTTAGCATCTCGCATTGGTTACGATGTTGCAATAGATCGTCTCTAGGCGCGAAAGAACAGAATCCCAAGAGTACGAGCTTCTCACGGTTTCGTATCCTTTTCTTCCGACAGTGGTCGCAAACTCTTTGTTGCTGAATAATCGACACACATGCTGCGTGAGTCCCCATGCGGTGTTTGCAGTGAGGATGTTCTCCTTCGTTAGGTTCTCGATTCCTTCCGCGCCAATTCTTGTTGTGACGACGGGAATCCCCTGTGCCATCGCATGAAGGATCTTCACCTTGACCCCGCCGCCGAACCGAAGGGGCGCGATAAAAACAGCGCAGCGCTGCAAGTAGGATTGAATGTCTTCTACAAACCCGAGGACTTTGATAGCCGGGTGTCGTCGTGAGATTTGTTGAAAAGAAGCCGGTGGATCAGGACCGATGATATAAAGGATAGCATCGGGAAACTCTCTGAGCACTGCAGGAAAGATCTCTTTGCAGAGCCACAATGCCCCATCAAGATTTGGGCGATGCGGGAATGACCCAACGAAGAGAAGCGAGCGATCCTCTCTAGTTTCATACGAGGGGAAGTCTGACGGTACGTCTACACCGGCGGGGAGATAACAGATTCTATTCCAACCTGTGCATCTTTCTAAGAGCTTTCTGTCCTGGTCTGTCACTGTCAGGATGCAATCAAACTGCCTGACCACCTTCCGGTAGTGATGGTGCCATCGTCTCCACTCGATTTGCATTACGGCCTTATGGATGGGCGAGCGTAGCTTTTTGAAATGTCGGTAGATATGCCGGAGTGCCACGTCGTGGTCGTGCCAGATGGTGTGGCCACTCTGCACAAATTTCACGTAGTTTCCCATCTGAGCGTATTCGATCTGGACGATATCAAATTTTTCCGTAGCAGTCAGCGATTGTATCCGTCGAGCCATTTTCGGGCTGTAGAATTTTCCGGTACCGTATGGAACCCAGAAAATCAAACTCCACATTAATTGTAGCGCCCTGCGGAGTGCGAGGAAAAAAACAGCAGGAAGGTTTCTCTGGACTCGCTTCTCACGCGGCACCAGTTCGACACGTATCGGAAGGGCCTTCAAATCCTCAGCGAGGAGACGCTCCTTCTTGTCTGCAAATGAAAGAAGCGCGAGTTCGTGTCTTTTGGAGAGCTGGGAGAGCAGGCCGTATAACTGTGTCCCACCTCCATGTCCGGACTTTGGATGAGGAAGATAGGGAGAGATGATAAGCGTTTTCATCTGACGGTAGTTTCCTCACTGGGAATGAGGCTATATCGGACGCTGTACCATGCGTTCAACAGAACGTTTCTCTGCTCCTCTCTCCTGTTGCGTGGCGCGAAGAGGTAGCGGACAAGCCGCACCACCATCTTCACAAAATAATGCCATGCATACAATGTGCGCGTGGCAAATGAGTACACCGCCCCATGGTGTTTCCTGAGAAACTTGTTATAGCTGGAGTACATGAGCTGAAGCTGATGCTGGCGATATTTGATGTAGGACATTCCTCCCAGGTGAATAATCTGAGCTTCGGGCACGAAATATACTTTTTTCTTCGCGTAGTGTCTTACTCGATAACAAAACTCTGTTTCCTCACAGTATGCCCTGAAATTTTCGTCGAACAACCCAATCTGGTCGATCAGTTCTCTCCGGATTAGAATATCCGCACCAGTGATGTAATCGACCTCAATCGGTGTGCGAATACGATCATCCGGGAACACGCCTCGGTTCGGGAAGTGAGCTTTCGGGAACAGGTCGTTCAGGAACAGTGCATCTACAAGCGCTTGGCTAAGAGAGGGAAAACTACCGTACGAAACCTGACTTGCGAGGTCCCGGTTTTTGAGCCATCCTCCGCAGGCTCCTGCCTCAGGATGTGACTCGAGAAAGTCAAAGAGAATCTTAATCGCGTTATTGACAAGCACCGTATCGGTGTTGAGAAGGAAAACGCATTTTCCCGATGTCTGCTGGACTCCGCGGTTGTTTGCTTTCACGAAGCCTTCGTTTTTCTTGCTCACTAACAATCGTACACTTGGAAATTCGTTTCGGAGCATTTCGGGGGTTCCATCCGTAGACCCGTCATCTACAACGACGATCTCGTATGAAATGCCTCTCGTTTTGTCCCGAACGGAGCGCAGACACTCCCTTAACAGATCGCGCCCGTTCCAACTGGTGATCAGGATGGAGACATCGACAGTGTTAGCTTCTCCACTCATGCCGATTGAGCGGGGCTAGTTTTCACTGCAAACAGTGTGAAAGTTCCACCCTCGTAAAGTGTGCTTTCTATCCAGGCAAGCGTGTTAGCAATCCCGATCCCTAAGGTTTTCCTGAATACCCTATGGAGGAAGTTTTCATTGGGAGGCGAAATACGCATGAGGCTCCCCAGGATTCCAGCTCCATTGTGTTCCTTTGAGTAGTGATCTATCCTCAGAACTTTGAATCCACTGCGCTGTAGCAAGTTGGTTAAACTCACTGGTGAAAAGTGGAAGAGGTGTCTTGGCACATCAAGATGATACCAGCGCAGCTTAAAAAGCTTGGCCTGGAGACTCGAAATATTCGGGAGTGCGATCAAGACGAATCCGCCTGATTTGAGAAGCCCATGGATTCTCTGGAGGACGAGTCTTGGTTCTGGTAAATGTTCAAATGTATGCCAGAGCGTTACGGCATCATAGTCGTCCTCGGAGAACGGAAACGTCAAGAAATTCCCCAAGAAAAGATCCAAGTTGAGATGCTGCCTCCCAAACGTCACTGCTGCTCTTGAAAATTCGATCCCATACGCGTCGTATCCTGCCAGAAGAGCCTGCTTGACAAAGTATCCCGCGCCGCACCCAACGTCTAGGATTTTTCCCCTTGGAATAACCGTTCCCAGCTTTTTGACTTTCTCTTTCTGGTATCGCTCAATGTATCTTCTATAATAGCTTGGAGAAGGTGGGACGGCCGGGTAATACTCCGCCGGGTAGAACAATGTAAATTGGGCCTCAGTGAGGCGCGGAGAAGTCTGTCCAATTCCACAGGACTTGCAGCGAAGAATGGCGAATTCTTTCTCTGTTGTCTGAAACCTCCGGTCCCGAGCCCAAAACAGGAACTCCAGTCCAAGGCTCCCACAGATTGCACACCGGCTCTCTTGAAAATCCATCCCAAAATCCATCTCCGTGGAGAGCTAAGCGTTTAAACCTGCGAAGCGGTACACAATATCTCCACTATTTTTCCTCGAGGGGTATTAATCTCTTAATGAAAGTCCATGCGTCCAATGCCCGACGGATAACATTTCCCGGTTGAAGTGGGAGCGTTCGGTACAAATATAAGACCATGACCAGAGTGACGATGACAATTGACCCTACGAGGCTGATGCTTGCTCCTAATCCGCCCAGCAGCGGGATCAAGATTACGTAAGCTGGTAAGGCGATGACGACAAGACCGACGCCAGCTACAAAGCCTTGCTTTACTTTCCCCATTCCAATCATGTAACTCGAGACTACGGCATTCCACGGAACAATAAGTGCTAAGAAACTGAACATGCGAAGGATGGATGCCCCCACGTCGTACCTGCCTTTGTATAGGATGTGCAGAAGGGACTCAGGAAAGATCAGCATAACTGCAAGTACTGGCAGAAGAATAATCGTCGAAAAACAAATCGACTTCTCCGCTACAACTGTGAGCTCTTACTTGTCTTGCTCAGCATACGCCCGGGAAGAGAATGGGATCAAAAACATATGAAGGACCTGACTAAGCATGTCAAAGAGCCTGGTAAGAATCTTCGCTCCGTTATAGAC
>JBBIJH010000009.1:34005-34284 GCA_037446075.1 Ignavibacteriales bacterium | reverse complement strand
CGTGGAAACGTCCGTCCGGCGAGCTTCAAACTCCGGAACCCGAGCACCGATCACCTGAACTGCAGGGAGTTCAACTGCTTCAGGAACCAGGACAAAATCCAACACGGGGCGCTGTCCTGTACTGAATTGAACATTCTCACGAACCACAGATCTATGTCCAACAAGCCGCACCTCCAAGGTATACACACCGGGCGCGATGCCTAAGATCTTGTACGCGCCATCGGCATCGGAGCTGGCTCCACGTACACTGCCGGTCTCGACGTTCCTGATAGCAATGGT
>JBBIJH010000009.1:0-33991 GCA_037446075.1 Ignavibacteriales bacterium | reverse complement strand
ACCAGGCAAGGGTTTTCCTTCGTTATCCAGAATCTTCCCCTCAACGTTAACAAACGTTGTCTGCGATCGCATCGAAACAACAAGAAGGACCCCCATGATCACTGCAACTCCACAACTAACGATGTGCCTCATGAGACACCTCCTTAGCTAGACTGTGAATTGTGGGATTGTTGAAGAGGCCGTGTCGTTTGTCCAAGCGACCCAAAGCGAGTACTCGATTGAACGAGCGGGATGAGGGCTTTTGATTCTGAAGATCTTGTGTTAATATAACATTGAAGCGATTGATTGTCAAGGGAACTTTCGGCGACAATTCCCCGACTGGTTCATTCATGAAGCTTGGGAACTCCGCATGCTAAGCAAGAATAAATTTGGAAGAACTGAACTCAATGTGAGTCGAATCGGATTCGGAGCTTGGGCGATAGGTGGTCCGGCGATGGCGGGCAAACATCCTATCGGTTGGGGTAGAGCGGATGACGCGAAATCTCTTCGCGCGCTAGCAAAAGCGCTCGAGCAGGGCATCAATTTTTTCGACACGGCCGACATCTATGGCCTCGGGCGTTCCGAAGAACTCATCGGCCTAGCATTCGGAAAACGACCAGACGTCATTGTTGCGACAAAAGTTGGACACCGCCTCGATGCTTCCGGCGCTCTCGTCGTAGACTACTCCAAGGATTACGTTATCACAGCGTGTGAGAAAAGTCTCAGACGATTGCGGCGAGATGCCATTGACTATTATCAATTGCACAGCGCAAGGCTGGAGCATCTCCAGAAGGGCGATTGTCTCGAGGCCATCGAAAGACTTAAACAGGATGGCAAGATCCGCTACTGGGGACTTTCACTGAACACCTTCCACCCTGAGCCTGAAGCGAAATTTCTGATCGAAAACAAACTTGCCGACGGCTTCCAACTTGTCTTCAATATTCTGAACCAACGTGCCGCTCGAATCCTCGAGGAGGCCCATGCATCGGGTTACGGCATCATTGCCCGGATGCCCCTACAGTTTGGGCTTCTCACAGGGAAATTCTCACCCGAAACACGCTTTGCTGAGGACGATCATCGCTCCTTCCGGTTGACTCCGGAAATCCTCTCCGAGGCTCTGGCACCACTCGAAGCAGTCTGGCCCATCGCTGAGCGATACGGAATCTCAAAAACCACGCTCAGTTTGAGTTTCTGCCTCAGTTTCCCAGAGATTTCAGTTGTCGTTGCTGGGATTCGAACCCCTGAACAAGCCGTCGAGAATACCACAGGCCTTACTCAACTCCGAGAGGAGGAGAAAGAATTCATCCAGAAGCTCTTTGAAAAAAAATTCTCCTCGGTCGTCGATCTCATGGAAAAGGCTGGATAAAAACCGGGAACAACAGTCTTGCAGAAATAGAGCGCGTCTGCGTGTAGAGAGGCTTCCGGTGGCCCTGCTCGGTCAGGAGGCTCGAAGATCCTCAGGCCGTATGGGGAGCTTGCGGATTCTTTTTCCTGTCGCTGCGAAGATCGCGTTGCAGACTGCTGGTGCGATCGGAGGGACTCCCGGTTCGCCGATGCCACCCAAAGGTTCTTTGCTCGGGACAATGTGGACTTCGACTTTCGGCATCTCGTCGATGTGAAGAATGCCATAGTCGTCGAAATTGCTCTGCTTCACGCGACCCTTTGCGATGGTGATTTCGTCCTTCAGTGCCGCACTCAGGCCGTAGACAATTGCGCTCTCGATTTGTGCTTCAATTGTGTCCGGGTTTACCACAGGCCCACACTCAACTGCCGATACGACCCGAAGTACCCGGACCTCGCCCTCCTTACTCACAGAAACTTCTGCAACGTGTGCAACACTGCTCCCGAATCCCTGAACCGCTGCGACTCCCCGCCCCATACCTGGAGGCAGTTTCTTCCCCCATTCAGATTTGAAGAGCGCAAGATCGAGAGCCGCCTTCAGGCGTGGCGATTTATCGAGGAGTTGACGGCGATACTCAGCGGGATCTTTGCCCGCGGCATGCGCAAGCTCATCGATGAAGCTCTCGATCACGAACGTATTCTGGGAATATCCGACCGAACGCCACGCACCAATGGGCACACCAGTTTCTTTGATGTGGTAGTCAATGAGCAGGTTAGGTATCGAGTAAGGCGGAGCGGAACCACCTACCACCAATCCCTTTGAGCTTGGCCCAACGATGCGGTGAGTCCACGCAATCGGCCAGCCTTCCTTATCGAGACCAGCCGTAAGGACGTTGTACGTGGCAGGCCGATAGAAGTCGTGCTGCATGTCATCCTCGCGGGTCCAGACGACCATCACTGGAACGCCAGCTGCTTTGGAGATTTTCACCGCTTCGGTAACGTAGTCCGCTTCGAGTCGCCTCCCAAAGCCTCCGCCCATAAGGGTTACATTCACTCTGACTTTATCGATGGGTAGTCCAAGTACACTCGCAGCTTCACTTTGAGCGCGCTGCGGGGTCTGGCTCGGTGCCCAGATCTCACAATAATCGCTGCGCACATCGGCGAGACAGTTCATCGGCTCCATCGTCGCATGCGCGACAAAAGGTGCGCGGTAGACTGCTCCAACTTTTTTTACGGCGGTCGCCAACGCTGCAATCACATCTCCTTCCTTCTTCTCAGTTGCTCCTTCGAGCTGCGCTGCTTCCTCAAACATTTTCCAGATGCCCTCACTGTTCTGCTTAGCGTGCGGACCTTCATCCCATGTCGCGGAGAGAGCCTCGCGTCCTTGAATCGCCGCCCATGTCGAGCTTGCCAGGATCGCGATACCGCCATCAAACGGGATGACATCACGCACGCCTGCGACCGACTTGGCCTTCGAAGCATCGAAGCTCATGACCTTCCCACCGAAAACCGGCGACCGCGCAACTGTCGCATAGAGCATCTTTGGCACCTTCACATCAATCCCGAAGACGGCAGTTCCGTTCACTTTCTGCGGTGTGTCCAGACGCGGTGTTCGCGTGCCGATCACCCGAAAATCGTTCGGATCCTTCAGCGGCGGGTTCTCGGGCACCGGCATCTTCGCCGCGGCCTGTACAAGTTCACCGTACCTTGCTTTCTTCCCAGACGCATCGTGGAAAACCATCCCGTTCCTTGCCGAGCAGCTTGCTCTTTCCACGCTCCACTGTTGGGCAGCGGCCGCAATGAGCATCTCGCGCGCCGTTGCCCCGGCTTTACGCAGCATATCCCACGATCGTCGCACACTGGTGCTACCGCCGGTTGCCTGGCTCCCGTACTTGTCTGGATGGGCCGGCGCCTGTTCAATCCTCACCTTTGTCCAATCTGCCTCGAGTTCCTCAGCGACGATCATCGGCAGCGAGGTGCGCACGCCTTGGCCCATCTCCGACCTTGCAACTGTGATCGTTACATTGCCTTGGGGATCGATTTTGAGCCAAGCGTTCGGAACGAACTCCTCCGCAGGCTCCAGTGACAGCGCGTCCAGGTCTCGCGCGGATGGAAGGTAGAAGGCAAGAACTAAGCCAGTCCCACCTGTCGAGACCACCTTGATGAAGTCGCGTCGAGTAAGCGTCCTCGTTATGTTCATGGCCTACCTCCCTTCTGGAGACCTACGGTTTCCCTCGCAGCACGGTGAATTGCACGCCGGATGCGGTTATAAGTCCCGCAGCGACAGAGATTGTTGGCCATCGCCGCGTCAATGTCTTCATCCGTCGGGTTCTGCTTCTGCAGAAGCAACGCCGCTGCCGACATGATTTGCCCTGACTGACAGTATCCACATTGCGGTACGTCCTCAGCGATCCACGCGCGCTGAAGGGGATGGCTCAGGTCGGATGAAAGCCCTTCGATCGTTGTCACCGATTTACCCTTGACGAACTCGACCGGGGTCACGCATGAACGGATTGCTTCTCTATCGAGCAGGACAGTACAGGCTCCACACAAGGCCCTGCCGCACCCAAATTTGGTGCCGGTAAGACCGAGAGTGTCCCTGAGCATCCACAGAAGTGGCATGTCAGGGTCGACATCGACGGAGTACCGCTTGCCGTTAATCGTAAGATCGAATTTTGCCATAATATTTCTCCCTCAAAAGAAGAACTCTCTTTTGATTTGGAAGTAACTACGTTGCTTCTCTTTTGCTCCTCTCCTCTAGAGTAGCCAGCAGGCTTGGCATAGCATCAGACATCGAAGGTACGGAATCCGAACCACCTCGGCGTACTCGAATCAATTCGGCGACAATGCTCAAGGCAATCTCTTCTGCCGTCACCGCTCCGATGTCGAGACCGATCGGAGCGTGGACGCGGCCCATCTTCTCCCGAGGAATTCCCTTCTGAAGATAATGTCTGTAAGCAGTCAGGATTTTCCTTTTGCTACCGATGACACCGACGTATTTCGCCTCAGAGTCAATGACGTGTTCGAGAATCAGCTCATCGAACTTATGCCCGCGCGTGATGATGGCAATATAGGTGTTCGGTGTGATCTGCAACTGATGGATCGCCCCGAGAAAGTCGTCGCAGATGACTTCCGCGGCCTCAGGAAACCGCTCTCGGTTTGCAAAAGCAACTCGATCATCGATGATTGTGACTCGGAAACCCACCTGTGAGGCAAGTCCGCAGACGAACTTGGAAATATGCCCGCCGCCGAAAATGATGAGTCTGGGCTGGCCAGCGACAGGCTCGATAAAGATTTCTTCCGTCCCACTACGAAAATGGGCAACCACATGAGTCTCGATTACCTCGAGCGCTGTCTTACGGATAAGAGAAATCGGATGAGTGCCAGGGGATAGATGAACAGTACGGTCGTTGGCGCGGACGAAGAATTTCGAGACAGGCTTATTCTCCTCGAGGATGGTCACGAGAGCTCCATCTTCTCCATCTGCTCGCGTGCTCAGGAGATGCTCCAGAACGGGAACGAACGACCGGTCCAGAGGCTCAATGAGGACCTCCAAGCTCCCCCCACAGATGAGGCCCGATTCCGTGTTATCTTCGGTGAGATGAAATATCCTCACTGCAGCCTGCCCTTTTCCCCACAAACTAAGCGCAGCGCTGAGCACCTCAGCCTCGAGGCAACCACCGCCGACTGTGCCCAGTGTCGTGAGACCATGATTCTTGATAATCATCTTTGACAGCTCAGCCGCCGGAGTAGATCCCGTCGTGGAGATGATTGTTGCGAGCATGATCTGTTCTTCTTCCTTCAGCGCTCTTGCAATCTCCTGAAATATGTCCATCGCTAGATTTCGCTGGATGTGAAACGGTTCGAGATCTTCTCTTGATAGATTTCCGGTGTGTCGATGTTCAGAATCACTCCTTCATCTTCCGTTGGATATTCCAGGACCTTGTCGAAATGATTCCACAGAAGCGCCCGCGCGCCGATTTCCATGGAAGCCAGCTCTAACTCGGGAAACATTCCTTTTCCAATTAGGAGAGGATGACCACGCTGTCCTCTGTAGGTAGGCACAACAAGTGGCTGGTGCTTCGTATAGAACTGATGCAGCATCCCGACGAGAACTGCTTGACTGATCAGAGGCCGATCAACAGGACAGATCAAGACGCCATGAAGGTCTGCTTGCTCCACGTATCGCAGTCCAAGGAGGATTGAAGAGAGCTGTCCTCTCTGCCAATCCTGGTTAACGGCGACCTTCCCCTTGAACCACCACAGACTCTTCTGTACCTCAGCAGCATCCGCTCCCAGAACTATCACAACATCAAGGACACGGGCAGAATTCAGGACATCGACTATATGCTGGAGAAAAGTTTTATCCCCAATCTTCAGCAGGGCTTTTGGCGTGCCCATGCGGGAGGATTCCCCGGCAGCGAGGATGATGGCGGAAACCATGGGAATAACCGGTTAGGATTCAGCTTGCATGGTGTAAGATTCAGGTCTAAAGGTCTTGTAGACTCGAAGATTGTTTTCTCTCCGACTCCTGAATCATGAATCTTGCATCTCGACAGGTCGAGCCGTGGCCCTCCATGCTACATCTTGCATCAGACATCTACCTTAGGAAAACACTCTCGGCACAGCCAGGTCCTTCATCGTCTTCAGCCCGGGAGTGGAGTCAAGCACGAGCGGAATCGCGTTGATCAGAGAAGCGACCGTTGCTGTATCCCCGAAGATGCCATTTCGGATGAAAAGATCAACGGGCGGATTCCCGTCGATGACAACTGCATCATGTGGCTTCATGGCTGCAACATCCATCTGGAGGTCGAAGTGAAGCACTTCCCTCCCCTGCATTATGCCCGTCATCACTTGATGAAGGCCGCGGACCTGCCCTTTCAAGACATGTACGTAGGGAGTTCTGATCTCCTGATCCGCTATCAGCGGTGCAAGATCCTCAGTCACGTCATCCAGTTTCCAGCCAAGTCCATCGGCGAGAAAGAGGAGACTCTCACGAAGTCCGATGTGCCCGAACGTGCCTGTCTTTTTCTTCTCTGCAAACTCTTCGATCGTTAAACCGGCGCCGATCTTCCGCTGGAGCGGCTCCCGACGCTTTGAGGCATCGACAACGCGCTCTACTCTGATTCTCTGGACATCTTTACACACACCTGTCGCGACGAGCGCAAGCGTATCCATCACAAAGCCGGGATTCACTCCCGTCCCCAAGACAACGACCCTGTTCTTCCTCGCCAGTTCATCAAGTTTTCGGGACAGTTCAGGGTGACGTGAAAAGGGGAAAAACAGTTCCTCCGCGGAAGAGATCACACACGCGCCGGCTCTGAGACACAGCTCAAGCTGAGGAAAAATCTTTTCCAAGAACGATGAAGTTGTGTGGAGAACAATATCGGGTTTCGTTTTCTGGAGTACCTCCTCAGCATTGCTGGACACCAAAACGCCTGTGCGTTCTGAGAGGCCGAGAATTTCCGAGACATCTTTTCCGGCCTTTGCCGGGTCAATATCGATGGCACCCACCAATTCGAGCTTCCCCTCGGCCGCTTTCTCAAGGACTGTGCGCGCTGTTTCTATCCCGATTGGCCCTAAACCATATTGAACAACCTTGATAGCATCGACCATTGGCGATCTTCTTAATACGTGAACTGGAACGGAGTGGAGGATTCGATCAAATATACAACAAAATTATTGTGATCCTCAAGGCAAAATTGAGGACTTACTTGATTCGATCGATTTCCGCAGCGAAGAATTCCACGGGCTGGCGGGTTCGCGAAGTTGAGAATTTCTACTCCCCTTTTTGCTGATCACAACTCTGCGTGTAGAATGAAAGTCAGAGTTCGACTGACGCCGTTGTTCAAGGGGGCCCATACTGACCGAGCAGACACTATTTCCCAGCTGCCGCAGCGGCTCTTCGAACAAAGATCTGATTGTGGAGAAGGATCAATGCGGTCGAGACCAGCCCAATGAGTGCTAGCGTGTACCACATCATCGGGGGATTCGTTTCGAGGTAAGAAGCACGGAGCCAGTCGGCAACGCCTCCGGCAACAAAAGAGCCGATCGCAACGGGGAGGAATGCGAACCCCATGAACGTCCCCACCTGTTCCTTGGGAGCTAGAGATGCAACGTATTCGTAGAAGCGAGGTGCCTGTGTGGCCTCACCGAACGCAAACAGCATGACGCCGATGATTGCAGCGGGGACCGTTGCGGAAGCTCCGATGATAATCCACGAAAGGCTGGCAAGCACAAAACCCGTCGCCATCGCTCGAATCGGGCTCCACTTTTTCACCAGTGCAGCGATCGGTACGCTCACAAGGATAATTGTCCATGCATCAACAGTCTCAAGTATTTCAAACTGAGGGAACTTCAGTATGTCAGTTACATAAAAGGGAAAAGAATAGAAGATCTGCCAGAACATAATCCAGAAGCCAGAAAAGATCACCAGGAAGCTGATGAACCGAACATTGCCGAAGACCAGAATCATATCCTTGAATACTCTTCCCAATGTCCTGTGATCTACAGGTTCGCCCTCGGTTCCCGGCTCTTGAAAGAAAAACATTGTCCCAAGGAGCAACAAGAACGAAGTGAACGAAGACATCACGAGCACGTACTCGATGCCGAGATTCTCACGCACTTGTAGCGCAAGGATTGGGCCGATCGCACCCCCAATGTTCACCAGAGTGTAGTAGATCGCGAAGCCAAGCGACTTGACCTCAGGTTTGGAGGTTTTTGCAACTGTCCCGACGATGCACGGCTTGATAAGCGAGCCGCCGATTGCTGTTAGCACCAATGCAAGGATGACATAAGCCCGCCTGCCAATTGTCCTGACGATGACCTCGCCAAATTGCAATCCCGCCAGCCCGATCGAAAAGTATCCGATGCAGAAGAGGGCAAAACACATCATCAGGGTCCGCCTGAAGCCGTACCGGTCAACAAACACCCCCGCAACAATTGGAAGGGAAAAAATTAGTCCTGAGAAAATTCCTGCCAGTGTGCCTGCTTCTTCTTGCAACCCGACTTTTCTGGCAAGGTAAACGGCAAGAACCGCCTTCGTTCCGTAGAAGGCGAAGCGCTCGAACAGCTCGAGAGTGTTCGCTACCCAGAAGGTGCGGGTGAAACCAACTTTCATTTCATGGAGTCGATCTGAGAGTCCCACGTGTATTCCTCAGTAGTGAATGGAAGCAAAGGATGGAGGAATCATCGCTCAGTCGGGGAAGGCAATCCCTCTTGAACGAGACCGAATGACAATCTTTTCGTCCGGTTAGCGTGGCAGGACAGAGACCTCTCATCCAAGCTTCACAAGCTCTTTTTGAATTTCACCCGTCACCTCTGCTTGACCATCGTGGCGAATAAACATATTAACTTCTGTCCGAACCGCCATTTCCCCGGCGAGGTAAATCCCCGGCTCGATGGAGAAACAAGAGCCTGGCATCAGCTGCCGCTCGTCCTTTGTCTCGAGGTTGTCGATGTTCACGCCGTTGCCGTGCACTTCCTCCCCGATCGAGTGACCTGTGCGATGCACGAAATACTTTCCATACCCCGCTTTCTTCACCGTCGCACGGCAAGCATCATCCACCTGCCAGCCGAAGCACGGATCGCCCTTAGCAAACTTCTCTTTCACAAATTCGATCGCAGTATCTCGCGCTGTCCGCACCACCTCGAATATCTCCGTGTACTTCTCTGGTGGGCTATCACCGATATACCCAACCCACGTGACGTCATAGTAAATTCCACCGGGGGCATTCTTTTTTGCCCACAGATCGATCAATAGGGTATCTCCACGGCGGAAAGGACGGGCGTTCGCGGGCGTACACTCAAAGTGCGGATCGGCAGGATGTTCATTCGTCCCGACGATCGGCGGATCGGAAGTCGTGAGTCCTTCCTCCTTGAACCGCCGCATAATGAACTGCACGATGTCGTACTCTGTAGCTCCGGAACTCGTCTCAACGGCTTTTTGGATTTCCTGAAAAGCCTCAGCACGGATTCGATCGATCATCGCGCCGGCTTCCTTATGGAGGCGATAGCCCTCTTCGCTAATCGTGGCTTCAAACAACTGCACAAGATCTGCAGAGGATATTATCCTGTGGCCAAAACTCTTCACGAGTTCAACGGTTCCAGCATCGACAAGGGAGACATAGGGAATGTTGTTCTTGGGGGAATACTGCATTGCGATTTTCTTGGGGCTGCCCAGAATTTTGTTGAGCGAAGTATGCAACTGCTTCCACGGCAGGTACACAATTTTCGTTCCGGGGAGTGCATCGAGCTTCTTCGGCTCCACACTGTGAACCAGTTTTCTCGGCTGCCCTTTTGCTGGGATAAAGTAAAACCATCGTCGCGTGGTCATCTTTGTCGCATCGAGACCGAGGATGCGATAGGCGAGATGGTCACGATTGTGAAAATCACAGAAAAGCCAACCGCCCAGCCCTTTATCACGGAGTACAGCCTGGATTCGCTGAAGATCCATTTCGGTATCCTTTATCACTCAAATGGAACTGAAAACACCACAAGAGGTGGTAAGTTCACTGCTTAGTTCCAATGAAAAATTTCAGACGAAGGAAGAATCAATCACAGTAGAGAAATGATCCATGAGTCTTACCAATCCAAGGTGTGGTCTTAGTCCAACCTTCTTAGCTTAGTTACTCGCCCATCGGAAACCCATTCAACGACGTAGAGATCTCGATGTGAGTCTACACACACGGCATGGGGTGAAACGACTTGCCCACGTGGCGGTCTGTGTGGGGAATGTTTGGCCAATCAGATCTTTTCCACACCTCGGGATAATCACCGAGATGCGTGATGAGCTTGTTGTTTCTGTCGAAGATCGTCACTCGTGCGTAGAGATCTGGAATGTAAAGCTCGTCCCTGAATTGGTAGAAACAGCAGGGATAGCGTAGCTCCTCCCTAACAAAACCGATGTGCTCGCCGTCGAGAGTGAAGATTTGGATCCTGAAGTTGCCTCGGTCCGCGACAAGAAGTACAGGCGGAGACTCCCGCGTGTCCACCCAAATCCCATGTGGACAATTCAGTTTGCCTGGCTCGGATCCCAAGCCGCCCCACGATCGAATTCGCTTGCCGCTTGAATCATACTGGTGAATCCAGCTTTCCCCATAGCCATCGCAGACATAGAGGTCACCGTTTGGCGCAACGGCAACATCCGTCGGTTTGTATTTCTCGTCAGTATCGTAGACGTCAGGTAAATCGGGCGAACCAATCGTCCAGATCTCATCGCCGTCCAAGGTCGTCTTTACCACGATGTGGCGTTTGTAATCAGCAAGATAGAGATACTCTTGTGCTCCTTCTCTACTCAGAAACAGGCCGTGAGCGCCATCGGCAAACGCCTCACCCCAAGACTTAATGAAATTCCCCTCCCGGTCGAAGACAATCACAGCATCCTTGCTCTGGTTATGAATGTAGACCCGGTCTTGCGAATCGACGACCACGCCGTGGGTATAGCCGTAGGCAACGCCGCTGGGAAGTCGTCCCCAACCCTCGACGATCTCGTATCGATGCGAGCTGCTTCCTAAAACCATTCTGCGCTACCTCCATTCTTCTCGTGCGCAAAACTTCGGTGTACATTTTAATCGCCATAAAGTAGGTAACCAAGTTCGGAAAGTCAATCGATTTTACAGTTTCTTGCCGGGTAATATCCGTTCAGACCAGTCCAGCTTAATCACCTAAGAGATGATCCAGGTCCTCCAGTTCAACCCCATCAAGGAGTTCGTCGGGACGCCCGGGTTCTCGTTCGAAGTAGTCGCGGCGACAGCAGCCGTGCTCTTAGTCGTTGCCTCGTCAGCCGACTTGGTGCCCGCGAAACGCGCCGTCAACTTGAATATCGTCGAAGGCCTGAGACCATGAAGGTAACCCTGGATTGCAATCAGCCCGACTGGATGTAGGAACTTGAAAACTGATGATTGAATAATGTGGCTTGAACTTCTCAGGGAGTTTCTGTTCGACCTCCGTGCTCATCGACTGTGGGCATTCCTAACCCTTTTGGCCATCACGTGGGGGACGATTTCCGTGGTGCTCCTCCTTTCATTTCGAGAAGGGCTTGGAACACAAATGACCAACGGACTCCTGAACGCCGGAGTTCGCATCATCGTAATCTATACGGGGCAGACAGGCCTTGCTTTTGAAGGTCTCCCAGCAGGAGTCGGCGTGGCAAACGTGGTGTACGTTGTGGTAAAAGAGCGGACGAGAGAGATAGGCATCAAAATGGCAGTTGGAGCACGGCGACGTTACATCCTATCCCAATTCATTTTCGAGGCCCTGCTGCTTGCATTCATCGGCGGGACGATCGGCGTCTTGTTCTCGTGGGGAGTCGTGTCAGTAGTTCGGACGTTGCCCGCCGAGCAGGGTGCGATGCAATTTCTTGGGCGGCCGATCCTCTCCAGCACCGTCATGCTGATCCCGACAGGAATTCTGGCGCTCGTGGGACTTCTGGCGGGAGTATTTCCTGCTCGAAAAGCGGCAAGTGTTGAGCCTGTGGAATCCCTGAGATACGAGTAGCTCGCCCCAGTTGTCCAATTTGTTCTCCCATCGATCTGACCGCAAGCATATCTTATGATTGAGATCGAGATCAGGAAAGTAAGACAAGAGACAAGTAACGTCAGAGCAATGTCTTGTAGAAGCACCGGTGAGCCTATCCGGTAGTTAGCTATGGCCTCGGAGGAGGCGGTGGAGGTGGTGGGTCGTAAGTGCCATCAGTATCCTGAATGTAGAATCGCCGTCCGCCTTTCTTGATCACGCCATCGTCGCCTTTGAAGTTTTTCATGTCTCTAGACTTTTCTCTGTCAATGAAAAGTCCCTGTACCTTGAACAAGATTCCAAGAAGGCCCCCCAATTCGGTGTCCCCTTTCCAAAGTGGACTGCCCAGCAAGCTGAAGAACACGGCAAATGCAACAGCCGCATGGAATGGCGCTGGGATTCCACGAGAAGGCTTTTGAGTCATGGTTTGTACTCCTTTCTCTAGCACCGGAAGGAAATCCCACTCCGGCTCAAGAAGGTGGAAAAAAAACGGTTAGGCTCACCGGTGGTGTGCGGTCCACCACGACTCGAATATAGGAAAATTTGCGAGCAATACCAACTCGAAGCTTCGAACCTTCGGAAACGCGATCTATCGAAGGCTTGTAGCCCATGGGGGAAATTTTCGAAGAAAGTACTTGCTTTCTTTTTTCTTTCTTCTTAATTTCGGGTCGGTGCCTGCCATTTTTCTTTCGGTAGTCTTCCGGATCAAATGACCTCGAGACTGATACTTCTCTGGGTTGGCTTCTTGGTCCTTCACCTCGCGAGCCTGCTCTTCCCACACCGGCAGTATTCTGCGGTGGGATCTGTAAACTTCGGCCTCCAGTTTCTCCTCTTCTTACTTTGCGTGAGGATGGCGTGGAAGGACGTGAGGACCTTCAAACCGGCTTTCATCAACCTTGCGATCCTGTTTGCATATTCAGTTCCGTTGTATTTGAGTATTTTTGTTGGGACCGTTCTTTTTAAAGATCAACCATACGCTTCGCTCTATTACCATCAGTACATCAACAAGATCGGCTACAATGTAATCCTCGCAATCGCCGTGGCTTATCTGCTGCTAGATTACCGGTTCCCGATGTGGAGAGTCTTGGCCAAGTACGCGGTGGCGTTTTCGATCACTGCGGGGATTGCCCTTCCCCTATACTATCCCTATTTAAAAGATTCTCTACACCTATACCGAACGGCTGACTATTCACGTTTCTTGGATCTGGCGGATGCTCGTCAGGCCCTTTCCAAGATGACTGCAAGAGTGCCGCAGGAATCAGAAGTTATCCAGCTGGCTCTGGACACGATCAGCAAACGGGAGGGCCTCACAAGTCCAGAGGCTTTGTCAAAGGAGAGAGCTTATTTTGGGTAAATATTGATCTACACAACGGGCGACGGCGCACTGACATTATTTTGGAAGCCTCTGAATCTCGCGGCGGCCGGGCTCAACCTTGCGTTGACCGTATTGATCATCCTCTTCTCTCGAGTGAAGTTTCGGGAGGACCAAGCACACGGAGCCTATATCGAAAAGATCATCTTCCTCTTCCTGCTCCTTTGTGCTGTAAGAGCACTTCACTCGTGGTCCTATACCCGCAGTCCTGACACGGGTATGTACTACGCAATCCATGATTTTGGTCAGTACCTGACCGTCGGCGTTCTTCTGACCTTTGTGTACGTTTGTGCCGTTCGTCTACGATTCATTCTTTCTCCCGCAGGGAAGTTCTACGAACAACGGGTAGTCCTCAAGCCAGAGAGTGTAACCAGGTGGAGGGACGAGATCGATCGAGCCATCTTAAAATATTTTTTCAATCGGAAACCTTTCTTAGGGCGGATTGGGATAGTCGAGAAGAAAACTGATATCGAACAGAATTCAACAACATGAAAGGGAAGCACATGAAAAGCGCATATCAACTCATCGGCGAGAGCGCGGCAGTGAAGAAGCTCAATCGACAAATTCAGCAATTAGCCGCTTCTACGCGCAGCGTGCTGATTGTAGGTGAATCGGGCGTCGGCAGAACCACTGCTGCACGCTACATCCACTTCTCGAGCAAGGATCGGAACAAACCATTCGTCACGATCAGCGCGCAAACAACTCCGGACGAGGAGTTCAAGGCGGTGTTGTTTCCCGACGAGGTAAAGCGAGAGGGCCCGCTTCCAAAACAGCTGCCGGAGCTTGTCGAGGGTTCCACCTTATTTCTCAAGGATGTCGAGGAGCTAAGTTTTTCTGATCAGTCTCGCTTCCTGCGCTATCTAGAAGATAGAAAGGGGAAGGTGCGGGTTCGGATCATCGCAACGATTAAGGAACCGCTTCAGAAGTGCCAGGAGGGGGGCAAACTGATGGCCAGCTTAGTTGAGAAGCTGTCGTCGTATGAGACCTTGGTTATTCCTCCCCTAAGGGAAAGGCCGGAAGACCTCCCGGCTCTCGCCGAGCACTTCGTCTTAGAGGCGTGTAGAGAGCTTGGGATCCGGGTGAAGGCGATCGATGTCAACACCCTCGACCTCCTCAGCAGATTCGATTGGAAGGGAAATGTCCGAGAACTAAAAGCAGTGATCGACAGAGCGGTTCACCAATCGGAAGGCGAGATGCTGAGCTTGCCGCAAGAGCTCCTGGATGAGAAATCCCACTTGCAGGGAATCATCAACAACATCGAGGCGAGGAAGCGCTTCTCAATGGACCTTGGGCTCGAAAACATCGAGAAGCTATTGCTTCAACGCATGCTGAGGGCTTTTGGCTACAACCAAACACGGGTTGCAGAGGCGCTTGGCATTACCGAGGGCAACCTTCGCTACCGACTGAAGAAATATAACATCCCTAGTTCCCGCCAACGGTGACCGACGTGGCCTCCTCCGATCCCGTCCACTGCGGGCTATCTGCACACCCTTGAAGTCTACCCACTCTCCCACGACGTAGTGGCGAGAGTGGGTGGTCTCAGGTTCAATCCCAGCCGGCCACCCGACCACGTGAGACCCTTTCTTAGCCCCTTGGACTTTCCACCTCACGATTCCGTCCCTTCTCGACCCCGTCCTTTCTGCCCAGCAAGTTGCTCAAGGATCGAGATGCGTGCAGGTCTCGGAAACTGATAGCTTTTCAAAGAACTCTTGAGCATACCCCGCCCTACCTCACGGTTTGAGTCCTTCTAACCCCTTGTGTAGCATCTACAAAACACCACCTATGTTTCTACAACACACGCTAGTATAACGCCCTCAAGCTTGCGAAAATGGGCACTCCAAGGCTATTTTCGGAGGACGACGCTACTCTCCCCTTTCGGTACAGTAGTTGAAATATAGTGGTACGGATTGATGGGATGCGCCGAAAAGAAATGGGCGGCCCATGGAGAGCTGATTCACCTGAATCCCTCGCATGGACTGACCTATGACTCGAAGGTTGACTCGGGGAGAATCTCCTCATTAGCTGTGAGATGTATGGCCGAATCTCTGCCGCTCCAAGCTTATGCCTCGCTCGCCTACGCCGTCACCAACTTGGTGATGGCGGCGATTATCTACGTGCGCTCGCGCAAGAGTAGGCTGAGCAAGTTCTATTTTCTGGGGGTGGCATTTCTGACCTTGCTAGGAATCAGTGCTTACATCCTAGAACACTCAGTGAGGTCTGCAGCCTCCTCTGTGTTGGAGGGGTTTGCTTTACTCGTTTACTCGTTCCTCCCGTTCTACTTTCTCCACTTTGTTGTGATTTTCCTGAGGCGGTATGACATTCTGCGATCCAAAACGGTGGTTGTATCGATTTATCTCGCAGGTCTTTTTAGTTACTTCATGGCCTTTCTTGGATTCATCCCGAAACCAATCACAGCAGAAAGTGGTGTCTCTCCCAGCGGGTACGTCTTCTACATCACTTGGATGTCCATTTTTTTCAGTGTCGGCGTTGCGCTTCTGTATTCTTTGGTCACGGGGTTCAAAGAACACGAGGCGAAGTCACGACTGTTTCTCGTCGGCTTTGCGCTCTTGATGCTCCTCTTGCCAAGCCCGTTCACCGAGTCGATCATCTTGCTTATCTCCGGGCAGACCTTTCAATGGTATTTCGTCTCTTCGACGGTGGCGCTCGGGATCGCTGTTTATCTGGTCTTCCATCACAAAATCTTCTCGAATACCCCCTATCAAGCGCTGAAGTCGGCTGTGGCTGCTATGAATGATATCCTGATTAAAACCGATATACATCTCAACATCGAGATGGTACGGGGAGCTTTCACATCCATGCTGGGATACGATGAAAAAGAATTGATCGGAAGGACGCTGACCGATTTCATCGATGACAAAGGTCATCTGGAGGCTTATCGCAGGGACATTCTCGATGGGAAGGTGAAAGAAAACTTTCTCGATGCGCGCGTGCTAACAAAAGGAGGAGCACGCCTCCCACTGAACTTCTGTTTTACCCCGGTCTACTCAAACGAGGAAATTGAGGGCTTTGTCGCTGTGGGCCGAAACATCTCTCAGCAGGAACAAGCACAGGAGATACTCCGAAGGGCGCATGAAGAGCTGGAGATCCGCGTACAGGAAAGAACCGCCGAACTCGCAAAGGCAAACGAGGCCCTCCGAGCCGAGATCGCCGAGCGAGAGCGAGCCCAGATGGAAATGCAGTTGCAAAAGACCCGCTTTCAACAGCTCTTCGAGAATGCACCGATGGGCATCGTGATGATGGATGAACAGGATAGGATCCTATGCGCAAACCGTGGTTTTGAAAAGATATTTCAATTTTCCTCCAAGGAAATCCAGGGTCGGAGTCTCAATGATGTCATCGTCCCGGATGGGTTTGGAGATGAAGCTTCAACTCTCTCAATACGAACGCTGAGGGGGGAAAGTATCGAAAAAGAAACTATCCGACGCCGGAAAGACGGAAGCCTGGTCCATGTCCATGTGTATGGAGTTCCTGTTGGTCTTAACCACAAACCTGTGGGCATCTACGGAATGTATGTCGACGTGACTGAAAGGAAAGAGGCGGAAGAGGCTCTCAGGCGTAGTGAAGCAAAGTTTCGCACGCTGGCGGAGACAGCTTCTTGCGGGATCCTCATTTATCAGGATGAGACTATCAAGTACGTGAACCCCGCTGCTGAAGCGATCACGGGCTATTCACGTGAAGAACTACTCCAGATGAGCTTCTGGGAGATTGCCCACCCAGATATGCGGAGCCAGATTCGAGAGCGGGGCTTGGCACGGCAAAGAGGGGAACGAGTTTCGGCTCGGTACGAAGTTCGGATCCTGACGAAACACGGCGAGGAACGCTGGATCGATCTCACAGCAGGTACGATCGAATACGAAGGGAGACCCGCGGGACTCGCGACAGCCTTCGACATCACGACCCGGAAGAAAGCTGAAGAAAACCTTGCACAATCTCTGTCTTTGCTCGGCGCAACGCTTGAATCGACCGAGGATGGGATTCTCGTGGTCAACGGCCAGGGAAAGATTGAGAGTTTCAATCAGCGGTTCCTTGAGATGTGGCGAATTCCAGAATCGATTGCCGCCTCCGGAGACGATAACGAAGCGCTCGCCCACGTCCTGGATCAATTGAAAGATCCAGAGGGATTCCTGAAAAGAGTCCGTGAACTTTATGCCGAACCGGACGCGGAGAGCTTTGACATCCTAGAGTTCAAGGATGGGAGAATCTTCGAGCGCTATTCACGACCACAGCGTATCGCTGGGAGGAGCGTCGGCAGGGTATGGAGCTTCCACGATGTTACAGAACGCCGACGCTCAGCGAGGGAACGAGAGATTCTCTACGAGATCGGCGAGAACGTCACCACGAGTGCAAACCTCGATGATCTCCTGAAGAAAATTCATGCTTGCATCAAGCAAGTGATGTACGCTGAAAACTGCTACATCGCACTCTATGACCCCAAGGCAGAGACGGTGTCTTTTCCATTCTTCGCCGACCAGTTTGACCCGAGACCCTCCCCAAGAGGAAGAAAACGAGGGCTGACAGAGTACGTTTTGAGAACACGAGAGCCCCTTCTTCTCACATCTGAGTTATTCGAAGCCCTCGTTCAGAAGGGCGAGGTGGAGGCCATTGGGACGCCGCCTGTCTCCTGGCTCGGCGTTCCCCTGTTCATCAAGTCTGAGGTTATCGGCGTGCTCGTTGTCCAGAGTTATGAAGAGGGGAGGGTCTACACGGAGCGAGAAAAAAACCTCCTTGCCGCTATCGGCAACCAAGCAGCCTTTGCTATCGAACGGAAGAGGTCAGAGGAGGAGATCCGGCGTTCGGAAGAGAAGTACCGCAGCCTGTTTGAAGAGTCTAAGGATGTCATCTTCATCAGCACCCCCGAAGGAAAGTTCATCGATATTAACCCAGCCGGAGTAGAACTGTTCGGCTACCAAAGCAGAGAGGAACTGCTCCAGATTGACATCCCGCACGACCTGTACGTGAATCCCGCGGACCGAGAATCCCTAGTCCAGACCTTGAATGACCAAGGATACGTGAAAGACCGAGAGGTCACATTGAAGAGAAAAGATGGAAAACAGGTAATCGTCCTGGAAAGCGTCACTGCGGGACGAGACGAGAGCGGGAAAGTTGTCGCTTTCCGAGGAACCATGCGGGACGTCACAGAGCAAAAGCGCCTCGAGCAGCAGTTGATCCAGTCTCAAAAGATGGAAAGTATTGGGACACTTGCTGGGGGGATTGCTCACGACTTTAACAATATCCTTGCAATAATCCTCGGTTACGCCTCGCGACTAAAAAAAGTCGTCTATCCTCGGGCTACTCGTTCCGCCCAAGCCGACTTGAGCCCAAGCCTGCAGAGCTTAGACCCGGAGCTAAGATCGAAACTCACGCAGAGCCTGGAGGAAATCCATAAGGCCGTCCAGCGAGGAGCAAAATTAGTGCAGCAACTACTGACCTTTGCCCGGAAAACAGATGTGTCGTTTGAACCTGTGAACGTAAACAGCGTGATCGATGAGTTATTGAGGATGTTAACGGAGACCTTCCCGAAAACTATCAACTTCTCCGTCAAGCTGGATAGAAAGATTCCATCCATCAATGCCGATTCAAACCAACTCCATCAGGCGCTGCTGAATCTATGCCTCAATGCGCGGGATGCCATGCCGGGCGGTGGGACGCTCTCAATCAGCACCTGCAGTATCTCTAACGGGAGTATTTATCAGAAATTTCCCGAAGCAGTAGCGCAGAAGTACATCCACATCGCTGTGAGCGATACGGGCGTCGGCATGGATGACGAAACACGGATTCGCATCTTCGAGCCATTCTTTACGACGAAGGAGCGGGGAAAGGGAACAGGACTCGGGTTGGCTGTGGTGTACGGGATCGTGAAAAACCACAACGGATTCATCGAGGTCGAAAGTACTCCAGGGAAAGGGACCTCCTTCGGCCTATATCTGCCCGTCGTTCAGAAAACAGTCGGTGTAACTGACAAAGAGTCAAACGAGGAAATTCCAGGTGGGACTGAAACGATCCTCCTGGTGGAAGATGAGGAAGTCCTCGCACGACTTGTAAGTGCCTTCCTCGAAGAAAAAGGGTATCGTGTCCTTCTTTCCCGCGACGGCGCTGAGGCCATTGAAATGTATCAGCGACATTGTCATGAAATCGACCTTGTTTTTGCCGATATGGGACTTCCTATCCTCGGCGGTTGGGAAGCATTTCACAAGATGAAAGAAACGAACCCGGGCGTTAAGGTGATCTTTGCCAGCGGCTATCTGGATCCGAGTGCTAAATCAGAATTGCTGAAAAAAGGAGCGAAAGATTTTATCCAGAAGCCTTTCGAGCCTGAAAATGTCCTCAGGAGAATCCGCCAAGTACTCGATTATCAGACAGGGTAAGGGGTCTGATGATCACTTTGAATTCGTCTTAAGAAAGGAGCATGAAAAACATTCTGAAGAAGAGAATAAAAGGACTTCTTACTTGGGCGCACGATCATCCAGTCACGATCGCCGCCATCGCGATTCTTTTCTACTATGCAGCCACGTCGCTCGATTTGTTGAGGAGATCGGCACAAACACAGTTCAGTTTTCTCGATTTCTTTCTCCACTTCGATTCGCTGATCTGGATGTGGCTACTGGCGTTTGTGTTTACTCGACTCCAAGATACGAAAAAAAGGTATTACAGTGAAGAGCGGGAGAAACTTCTCATGCAGCTTCAGGTTGAGAAGTCCAAGATCGCTTCTTCCCTCTTGAGAGAAATCACAAGACAACTGCAAGATTCGATCAATAACCCGCTCGCAGTGATTCGCGTAACGACCGATGATATCCGGAAACGTTTCCTAAAGGACCCCGAGGTTATGCGCCGCCTTGATCAAGTGGACGCTTCACTCATGCGAATTCACGTTGCAATCAAGGACGTAGCAAGTTATCAGACAGCCAAGGTTCTTGAGGCTCTTCAGAGCGATATGAAAACCAACAACTCAGAACTCTATCAAGAAGCAGAAAAAGGGTAAGACGGAGAATGCAGAGCCCTCAATCTCTGCTTTCGCTCAGGGTTCTATTTCCCTCCGACAAATTAAACTGACCTAGTTCCATAGTTCTCCAGATTTGCTCCGTCGCAATTTCCTCCTTCAAGGCAAGTATCGCCTGCTCAGTTGGTGGGGTGTTTGGCTCTAAGGGACGTCATTGTGACAATTTCCAGTTGCAATCCAGCATTCTTTTTATTATCATAAAAGTCCGAAAGCTCGGCTTTTCCGCCCATTTTGTAGGTTTGTTGTGCGCTGGTTGATCGCTTTCCTTGATGATTTTTCTCTGTTAGGATGAAAGCCGGAATCATCGCCGCTGGTGAAGGCTCCCGTTTGCGCAGGGACGGTATTCAGACCCTCAAACCCCTTGTCGAGGTGAACGGGAAACCAATTATCGAGCGGCTGCTCCTGCAGTTTCATTCGTTTGAGATTACGGAAGTTTTCTGCATTATCAATGAAGAATCAGGCCGGGTGAGGCATTTTGTAGAGAGCAAGAATTTGCCTCTCTCGGTTCACTTCCGGGTGAAATCGACTGAAAGCTCAATGCACAGCCTGTTTGAGCTTTCGCCATATCTGGAGGATAGCCCCTTCTTACTGTCAACGGTTGACTCCGTCTTTGATACTTCAGAGCTTGGAAAATTCATAGAAGCTGCGCGCAGCTCAAGGGACGATGGACTTCTTGCTGTTGCGCCTTACTCCGGTGACGAAAAACCTCTCTGGGTTGAAACGAACGACGCTGACCTCATCGTTGGCTTCCGAGAAACGCCAACCGGAAACCCTCTGGTCACGGGTGGCCTCTATTATTTCTCGCCCCGAATATTCGACGCGAAGAATGAAGCGCTTCAAAACGGAGTTAGCCGGCTGAGAAACTTCCTAAGCCTGCTGCTTGAGAAGGGCTATATGCTGAGGGCGTACAGGTTCACGCAGATCATTGACTTGGACCACGCCGAGGATATCCGTGTCGCGGAACGTTTTCTTCAGAGCCTAGAGCCAAGAAGGCTCCCCGTATGAATTCAATAGCGTTGACATTTGTCGGCCGGTTCAAAGGCTTCGTGCTCGAGATGCAGGAGTTTACTTTCTTCACGATCAATGCCCTCGGATCGTTGCGCGCCGCTTTCCACTACCGGAGAGATTCAATGGAGCAAATGTATCTCCTGGGTGTTCAGGCTGTATTCATTGTCCTTCTGTCGGGAATGTTCATGGGGATGATCCTGGCCATCGAAAGCGGCCATCGTCTGGAAACCTTCGGCGCGAAGCTCCTCGTTGGACGAACTGTCGCCCTCGGGATGGTCCGGGAGCTTGGCCCCGTCATCACGGGACTGATGCTTGCGGCGCGAAATGGCTCGAAGAATGCAGCCGAGCTTGGCTCGATGCGTGTCAGCGAACAAATCGATGCGCTGAAAGCGTTCGGGCGCGACCCGATTCAGAAGCTGGTTGCACCGAGGCTGTTTGCATCCCTGGCCATGTTCCTCCCTCTGACGATTTTCGCGGATGCGATCGGGGTCTTCGCAGGAATGATTGTTTCAGACATCTGGTTACAGGTGGACCCATCCTTCTACTGGCTCTCGGCGGTGAATGGATTGAGGATGAAGGATCTTGTCGTCGGTTTCGCGAAACCGTTTGTCTTCGGAACAACCATTTCACTGATAAGTTGCTACTATGGATTAAGGACAACGGGTGGGACGGTAGGCGTTGGCCGCTCAACAATCAACTCGGTGGTTGTTTCTTCCGTCATGATCCTCTTTGCGGATTTTGTCTTCACAAAGATTATATGGGAACTCCTGTAAGAGAACCGGCGATCAAGCTGGAGGGTGTCAGTCTCACCCTCGGGGATCAAAAAATCCTTGACAATGTGAGCTTCACTGTCCAAAAATCAGAAACGAAGGCTATTATCGGCCCGAGCGGGGCGGGAAAGAGCACGATCCTAAAGGTGATCCTTGGACTTCTGAAGCCACAGAGGGGATCGGTCTGGGTGGACGGAATGGACATTACAAAGCTTTCGGAGAAAGAGATTATCCCGATCCGGAGGACGATGGGCATTGTTTTTCAGGCGAATGCACTTTTTGATTCCTTGACCGTGGGCGAGAATATCGGCTATTTCTTGAAAGAGAACAATGGAGTTGACGGAAAGAAGCTGAGGGAGGTGGTCGAGGCTCAACTCAACTTCTTCAACCTCGGAGACATTGCTGACCTCATGCCGGAGGAACTCAGCGGAGGGATGAAGAAGCGCGTTGCCATCGCCCGTGCCATCGCCTTTAATCCACAGACGATCCTCTACGACGAGCCAACGACTGGTTTGGATCCCATCAATGCGAAAATCATCACCGAACATATCGTGAAATTGAAGAACGAGAAACACGTCACCTCAATCGTCGTCACGCATGTGCTTCACGATGCCTTCATCGTCTCTGATAGCATCGCCATGATCAACGATGGAAGAATCATTTTCGACGGCTCTGTTGAGGAATTTAAGGAATCGCATTTGCCTTTGGTTCAAGACTTTCTGGCATAGGATAGAAACATGGACCCTCATCGACATCCGCATTGGGCAGAGTTGAGAGTTGGCTTGCTGGTTCTCATCAGCGCGGTGATCTTTATCTTCATCCTCGCCATCGTGGGCTCCAACATCAAACTCTTCACCCCGCAGTACACACTGAAGGTCTTCGTTCCTAACATTGAAGGCCTCGTGAACGGATCCATGGTGACGCTCGCTGGTCGCAAAGTGGGCTTTGTTGAGGGAATGCGGTTTACACAACTGGCAGGTGAGAACGGCGTCGAGATCGAGCTCAGCATTGAGAAATCTTTTCAGGAAAAAATCACGGACCAATCACAAGCCGTGATCAGGACGATCGGATTGTTGGGCGACAAGTACGTTGACATCTCCCTCGGCAAGCCCGGAGAGCGGATTCTCGAAGAGGGTGAATACCTGAAGCTCATCCCGGGCGTGGACTTCGAGCGCTTTACCTCTCGTCTGAATGCATCCTTTGATGATTTCGCCGCTACTCTGTCCTCAATGAAGCAAATCACAAAGAGAGTGGATGAAGAAGATCTCGGGAAGTTCGTCCGATCAATGAACAGCGTCGTCACGGCACTCACAGAACGACGAGGCAGTGCGGGCAAGCTTATCTACGACACAGCACTCTACAATCAGCTAGCCGCTGTGGCAGAAAACCTGGACACTGTTACTACGAGCCTGAAACAAGGACAAGGAACCCTCGGAAAGATGATCGTCGATTCTAGTCTCTATGAGAAGCTCTCCTCTTTCTCGGTTCGCTCGGATTCACTTATCACCAGCCTCATGCACTCAGGCACTGCTGGAAAGCTCATGTCGGACGAGCAATTGTACACAGACCTCATGAAGCTTATCAAGGACCTCAATGCGCTTGTCACCGATATCCGGATGAACCCTGACCGGTATGTACAGGTAAAGGTGTTTTAGGGTCGCGCCTCAGGCATATTCTCATTAGTGCATATCCACAAGGATCAACGAGCACATGCAACTCCCCCAACAAGTTCGAAAACCAAGAATTACCGGCATCCGTCGCAAGACGAGCTTCTCGCCGAACCACATCGAAACTGATCTGGCCATCCTCAGGCTTACCGCAGCGGAAATCGAGAGTCAAGGATTTCCGGTCTCGCTTATTGAAGAGTCGGAGGTGGAGAAGGATGCTTTTGACGGCACAATCGTCTTCAACATGTGCCAAGGGCCTGAGGCAATCCGCACACTCCTCAAGGCAGAAGAGAACGGGGCACTGATCATCAATTCTCCAAAGAGCATTCTGAATTGCTATCGCTACAACATGGTGCGTCTTCTGCCGGCAGCGGGCGTGAGCTTCCCAACCTCGTTCCTCGTGAACACTGGGAATCCTCAAATCCCAGATGAAGTCGATGCCTTCTCCGGGATATGGGTAAAGCGCGGCGACGTCCACGCAGTGAGTAAAGAGGATGTAACGCTTGCATACACACGAGAGGAAACCCTTGCCATTGTGCACAGGCTTAAGCAGCGTGGAATCGAACAGGCCGTTCTTCAGGAGCATATCGAAGGCGACGTGATCAAATTCTATGCAGTTCAGCAGAATGCTTTCTTTGAGTGGTATTATCAGAACAAATACGGGCTTTATCGCGTTGATGTGACTGAACTCCACCGGCTCGCCGAGCTTTCCGCGTCCGCTTTAGGGCTCGACATTTACGGCGGAGATGCAATTGCGACGCCGCAGGGAAAACTCGTGATCATCGACATCAACGATTGGCCGAGTTTCGCCCCGTTCCGCGAGCGCGCCTCCAAGCACATCGCTGAAAGGATTGTTCAAAAGGCTCGACAATATGGAAAACTCCCTGACTAGGCTGAAACGGGCACGGGTTGTAACAGAAGTGCCGGGTCCGCGCTCCTTGAAGTATTTTGAGGAAGAGCAGCAGCACATCTCCCCGGGAATCCAGACGATCGCCTTGCTCTCGAAAATCGTCTTGGAACGGGGAGAAGGATGCATTGTGGAAGATGTGGATGGGAATCGGTACATCGACTTCTTCGCAGGCGTCGCCGTTGCCAGTTTGGGGCACGCTCATCCTCGTTACGTTGCCGCGCTACAGGAACAGGTCTCGAAGATCAGTGTGGGCAGCTTCACGACCCGCCATCGCGCCGAGCTGACGAGGCTCCTCGCAGAGATTGCTCCGGGTGACCTGCGCCGAACACAATTCTTCAGCGGGGGTGCTGAGGCAGTCGAGGCGGCGATTCGGCTTGCAATGTCCTACACGAGGAAGCGGGAAGTTGTTGGCTTCTGGGGCGGCTTTCACGGCAAGACGGGTGGTGTGCTTGCGATACTGGGAGATACCTTTAAGCATGAGCTTGGACCGCTGATGCCAGGACGTTACCTCTCTCCATACGCGTACTGCTACCGTTGTGCTCTTAACCA
Source organism: Ignavibacteriales bacterium (assembly GCA_037446075.1). Taxonomy (GTDB): domain Bacteria; phylum Bacteroidota; class Ignavibacteria; order UBA10030; family JAHEZR01; genus JBBIJH01. The sequence continues at coordinate 8,862 of JBBIJH010000009.1, read as the reverse complement.
GACGTTCCCCGAGTGTGAATTCGCTTGCGTAGATTTTCTCGAGGAGATGATCAAGCGGGAAACAACGAATGACATCGCCGCCATCGTTGTCGAGCCGTTTCAGGGAACGGCAGGGAATGTGATTCCCCCCGAGGGATATCTCGTACGAGTGAAAGGTCTAGCAGAAAGAATCGGTGCACTCCTTATTTGCGACGAGATGATCACCGGTTTTGGACGCACTGGCAAAATGTTTGGATGCCAGCATGATGACGTTGTCCCCGATATCATCACGATCGGAAAGGGGTTCGGCTCGGGTTTCCCGATTAGCGGCGTGATATCGCGGGACGACATCATGTCTTCGAAGCCCTATGCACACCCGAGTGGAAGCTCATCGAGTTACGGCGGGAATCCCCTCGCCACTGCAGCCGCGCTTGTGACCGTTCAGACCATTCTAGAGGAAAACCTCGTGGAAAATTCGGCACGCGTCGGAGCGCTCATGCTGGAGAAGTTCCTCTCGTTCAAAGAGAAATATCCGTTCGTCGGCGATGTCAGAGGCAGGGGACTATTGATCGGAATCGAGCTAGTCAAGGATAAGAAAACCAGGGAACGATTAGACAAAGCACATACGAGGATGATTTTTCAAGAATGCCTCAAGCGAGGTCTCCTCATGATGGGATACAACGCCGAGATCCGAATCAATCCGCCTTTGATCATGGACGAAGAGACGGCGGAGGAGGGACTCGCCATCATGGATGAAGTATTCAACTATGCAGCGGATCGGCTCAACCTATAAAGCACTCGAGGTCGAAGAGACACTCGACATCTACTTCTATCGTCCCCTCGGATACCTGATCGCGAGATCCTTCCACGCTTTTCGCCTGACACCGAACGTCGCTACGATCCTGAGCATCGTTGTCGGATTGATCGGTGGGCATTTTTTCTACTACCGCGACTTCACGATCAATGTCATCGGTGTTGCTCTGTTCATTCTTGGCGATGTCTTGGACAGTGCAGACGGACAGCTGGCGCGGATATCGAACATACGCTCTTTGTATGGCCGTATCCTCGACGGGGTCGGCGGCAACCTCATTTTCATTAATGCATACGTTCACCTTTGTCTCCGGATCATCGTGGATGGCGCAAACCCTCTCGTCTGGGTCCTCGTCGTTGTCGCTGGGGCCTGCCATTCTGTTCAAAGTGGACTAGCGGACTACTTCCGGAACGCCTACGTGAAGTATGTTGTAGACACAGATAAAGCAGAGATACACCATTCGGCCTTCCTCCATGATCAATATAAGTACCTAAGTTGGAAGAAGGATTTCCTGAAGAAACTGGGGATGCGTCTCTACTTGAATTACACGAGCGAACAGGAAACCTTCGCACGGGGTTTCCAGACCCTGAGACGAAAGATCCAGGACGCATTCGGAGAAACCATACCATCATCCTTCTCTGAAGAATACCGCCGCTTGAACAAGCCCCTGCTGAAGTACTACTCCATGCTTGCGGTGAACCTCCGAGTGATTGTGATGTGCCTGACGCTTCTGGTGAATCGACCTGTTTACTATTTTTGGTTTGAGCTCATCTTCCTGAACGCCGTCATGTTTGCTCTGATCCGTGCGCAGGAGGATCGAAACAAGAAACTGATTCGCTGGGTTGAATCCCATACTGAAAAACCTGTCGAGGTCATGTGAGCCTGCTTCGAGGTGCAATCATCGGCGTCGGTAACATCGCGCTCAAGGCCCATTTGCCTGCCTTTCTCGGCGACGAGACGCTAAGAGCAGAGACAACGATTGTAGCCGCGGCTGACGTAGCCCCGCAGAACCTTGCCGCGGTAAGAAAACTCTTGCCTTCAATCCGGGCCTACACTTCTGCCGAGAACTTGTTGGCGAAGGAGAAGCTCGACTTCGTCGACATCTGTTCCCCCCCGAATACGCACGCGAGCATTATCGAAGCGGCGATCGAACAGAACTCGCACATTGTCTGTGAGAAACCGCTCGCCACGAAGCTTGAGGATGCGGTCCGTATCCAAGAGAGAATCAGTGGGAAGGAAATCGTCTTCGTTCCATGTCATCAGTACCGATACTCGGCAGTGTGGAGATCCGTGAAAGAGATTCTGCAGCGAGGAGAGCTTGGCGATGTTCTTCTTGCCCAGTTCAACGTTTTTCGACCAAGTGCCGACTCCGGCAACTCGAACTGGTACTCCAGTTGGCGTGTAGACCCAAGGATTGGCGGAGGAGGAATCATTGTCGACACCGGTTCTCACTATCTTTACCTCCTTTCTCATCTTTTTGGAAAACCTAAGCAACTGACGGCTTTGACCGCGAAGCTCCGACATCAGGAGTATTTGGTTGAGGACACGGCCTTGATCCTCGCGAACTACGATCGCATGATCGCTGAAATCAACCTGACGTGGGCCGCTGACCATCGTGAGAATCGGAATATCGTCATTGGCTCTGAGGGGAGTCTCTCCACAGGAGGAGATCGGATTATCCTGAATCGCAATGGTGCGCGAGAGGAACGCCAGCTCGAAGATCTTTCAGACAAGCACACATATGTGAAGTGGTATGCGGGCCTGCTAAACGACTTTGTCTGGCGGGTCAAAACAGCAAATTTCAGGGACGATTTGTTGCGCGAAGCGATCAATGTGCTCACATGGACAGAGTCGTGCTACGAATCGGCCTTGAAAGGAACCGCCGTCACTGTGTAATGAAGAAGCTCGAGATCATATTCCTTCTTCTGGGGAGCGGGATCTTCGCATTTCTCGTGTACGAGTTTGGCATCGATGTCCTTCTTGACAATACTCTGCGGCTCGGCTGGCGCATTCTTTACCTGGTCGCGATCTACCTCATTGTCTATTTACTGAATGCGCTTGCATGGTGGGTTGTCTTAGGGGCGGACACTGAACGCCTTACCTTTTCCCACGTGTTCAGTGTGATCGTTTCTGGGTTCGCCATTAATTACATCACACCGATTGTCAATCTTGGAGGTGAGCCATATAAGGTGTACATGATCACGAAGAAGATCCCCGCTCGCGATTCTGCCTCCTCCGTAATCCTGTACACCATGCTGCACATGCTATCCCATGTCTTCATCTGGCTAACGGCGGTGGTGCTGGCCTTGTTTTACGTGCCCCTGACGCCACTCTATCTCACGATTCTGGTGTTAGCCACCTTCGTCCTGGCGCTCCTTACGCTCTTCCTGTTTTCCAAACATCGGGATGGGATTTTTGAAAGATTCCTCCGAAGAATGGAGAGAATTCGGCTCCTCAAAAAATTGACAGAAAAGATTAAGCGGAAAGAAGAAACCCTTCTTCACATCGATGCAAAGATCGTCAACTTCTATGCGAACAAGAAAGGCCGATTCTATTCTGCCCTCATCATCGAGTACATGAGCCGGGTAGTTGCTGCCTTTGAGTTCTATCTCATCTTCCGTCTCATTGGAGTGAGCATCAATCTGCTCGACGCATTCTATCTATTCGCCGCTTCCTCCCTTGAGACCAATTTCATCTAATTCATCCCCCTAGAGATTGGAGTGAAAGAGGGTGGCCTGATTTTTATCCTTCAACAACTTGCCCTCTCCCCCGCCTACAGCATCTACATCGGCATTGTTACCAGGCTTCGGGAGTTCTGCTGGATACTGATCGGATTGGTCTTCATGGCCATTAATGGGGGCCGTCCCGAAAAAGCGAAGACGGCTGCCGCACTGAGTGAAGAGGTGTTATGAAATCGCGAGCAATCCTATTCGATTTCGGTGGGACACTCGACGCAGACGGGGTGCATTGGAGCAAACAATTCTACGATACCTACCACGCTCTCGGGCTCGCTGTTTCTCGCGAACGGTTTGACCTGGCCTTCGTCGAGACCGACCGGATCATTGCCTCATCGTACGATGTGCGAGGATATTCCCTCCGGCAGCTGCTTGGGTTGCAGGTCGGCCTCCAGTTCGAGAACCTCAGATTTGAAGATCCAGTCCGGAAGAATGCAATTATCGAGGTCTGTTATTCATCGGCGAAAAGGACCCTGGAACGAAACCGCCTGCTTCTTGAAGAGCTGCATAATGAATTCAAACTCGGAGTAATTTCCAATTTCAATGGAAACCTCGAAGTCGTGTGCCGCGAATTCAATCTCGACACCTTGCTCGATCTCATTCTGGACTCCGGAACCTTACGCATAGAAAAACCCGACCCGAGAATTTTTGAACTTGCGCTGAAGCATCTGAAGCTGAATGCCTCCAGTTGCTATTTTGTTGGAGATTCCTTTGAGCGGGATATCGTTCCTGCGAAGCAAGTGGGGCTGAATACCGTTTGGCTCTGCGGCCCGGACCATCCTCGTTGTCCAGAGCCAACGAAGGTAGATTACTTCATTTCATCCTTACTCGAACTCAGAAACATCTTTTCCGTGAAAGGAGAACTTAATGTTGGAGCCTGAGAAACCCATCGCGCCCGCCGATGGAAAGCTGGGAATTCTAATCGTCGGAATGAATGGAGCCGTCTCAACGACCTTTATGGGCGGCGTCCTGTCGGTCCGGCGGGGACTCGGCAAACCGATCGGAAGCCTGACTCAACTTGGAACGATCCGACTCGGAAAACGGACGGAGCATCGCTTCCCTCTTATCCGCGATTTCGTCCCTCTTGCTGACCTTAAAGACATCGTCTTCGGAGGTTGGGACATTCGGGATGAGAGCGCGTACCAGGGGGCGCTGAGAGCCGCCGTTCTTGACCGCAACCACATAGAAGCAATTAAGAGAGAAATGGCAGCACTGAAACCGATGAAGGGCGTGTTCGACCAATACTACGTCAAGCGGCTCAAAGGAAGTTATGTGAAGAAGGGTAAGAATAAGTTCGACTTGGCCCAACAGCTCAGAGAGGATATTCGGAACTTCAAAAGGAAGGAGAAAGTAAATCGCCTCGTGATGATCTGGTGTGGAAGTACCGAGATTTACCTTGATCCGGGGCCGGCACATCAAACCCTGAAGAAGTTTGAAGAAGGACTGAAGAGAAACAGTCGAGAGATCTCCCCCAGCATGATTTATGCATACGCTGCATTGATGGAAGGCGTCCCCTTCGCCAATGGCGCGCCACACTTGTGTATCGACACGCCAGCTCTCACTCAGCTTGCAATCGACAGGGAAATCCCAATCATGGGGAAGGATTTCAAGACGGGACAGACACTGATGAAGACCGTGATCGCTCCCATGCTCAAGGCGCGTATGCTTGGACTGCGAGGGTGGTTCTCGACGAACATTCTGGGGAATCTTGATGGCGAGGTCCTCGATGATCCTCAGTCCTTCCGGTCAAAGGAAGTCAGTAAGCTGGGCGTCCTCGAGTACATTCTCCAGCCGGATCTTTATCCTGACCTCTATAAGGATTACTACCACAAGGTTCGGATCAACTATTATCCCCCCCGCGGCGATAACAAGGAAGGATGGGACAACATCGACATCTTTGGATGGCTCGGGTATCCGATGCAGATCAAAGTGGATTTTCTTTGTCGAGATTCCATCCTTGCAGCTCCTCTCGTTCTGGACATCGTTCTCTTCCTGGACCTTGCCCAGCGCAGCGGGATGAAGGGAATCCAAGAATGGATGTCCTTCTATTTCAAGACGCCGATGCACGCGCCTGGTGTCTATCCCGAGCACGACCTCTTCATCCAGTTGATGAAGTTGAAAAACCGGCTTCGTCACTTGATGGGAGAGGAGCTCATTACTCACCTCGGTCTCGAGTACTACGAGTAGCTCAGAAAGATTGCAGAGACAACGGCCTGGCATTAGAGCGATCTGCGCTTTTACCGTTGCTCTTTGCCTCCTGCCGGGCCTGGCCCTTCGCACGAAGGCTCAACGTCCAACACTGCTTACAGAAAGCCCTTCCACGGCGGGAAAAGGACGCCTGTCCGCGGGGGTCGGCGTTGAGTACCTGGAAAAGAACAAGGTCACTCCGCTGAGAGCACCAAGCTTGCTCTGGAGATTTCCCGTGACGCGGAACTACCTCGGTGTTGGTGAGATCGTGGATGTAGTTCTAGATTGGCGCGGCCGCCTCTTTGCAGAGCAAGGAACAGGCCGACGTGTCTCTGATTGGGGCGACATCAGTTTAGGAACCAAGATCAGGTTGCTGCGGGAGAAGAGATCACACCCAGCGTTTGGGATCCTGTATCTTGTCAAACTCCCCAACACGAGCCGCGACGACCTCCTCGGTAGCAATGCCACAGATTTTTTCCTCTCGTTTCTTGCCTCGAAAACGTTCACCGAGTTCGAACTGCGGGGAAACCTGGGTCTTGGCATCCTGGATGACCCGGAGAACCCTCATTCCCAGCTTGATATTTACACGATGTCCTTCGCGTGCACCTTTCCCCTGGGAAGCGCTCCGCAGTTGCTTCTTGAATGGGCTGGGTTCTTAGGCCCGCATCGGGATCAAGCAAAGTTTGTCGCACGGTATGGAATTGAGGTTTCAGTGGCCCGGGTGACCTGGGCTGTTTTCGGAAGCTTCCGGGTCATCGGTGACGAAAAGGACTTTGGGACGGCGTTTGACTACAGTGAGACCTGGGGTGTGGGCATCCTTGTGAGAAAGGAATTTAAGCTCTGGTAGTTTCGCCCGCAAAAGTCAAACTGATCCTCCCGCACCTTCCCCTTCTGGATTTTCGGTTTTAAAGCGCTGTTCTGCAGGCTACTTCTTCCCTCTCCTCTCGATTGCATTCGGCCAGTTCACAATCAGTGTCATTGGCGTCGGCGTTCGCTTTATTGGTGCTGTCGTCAATACCAATCTCTCGCCGCCGGGAAAAACATCATTGAAATAGGCAGCATCCAATTGCTTCGTGTCAAGGAGAGGCCTCACCTCCCCAACTTCCAATTTCGTGCCGACGCTTATGATCTCGGCTGCCATCACTTTTCCCTCAGAAGAGCCGAAGAACAAAAGCTCTTTCCCATTCCGTCCCCATCTTGGAACTTCGCCCCCATTCATTGAGACTTGTCTTCTGGATCCACCTTCCGCGAACTCCTGGACGTAAACTTCATAGTGGCCCGATTCATTCGAAACATACGCCATCCACCGCATATCTGGAGACAGACGCGGATCCCACTCGTCGAACTCAGTCTTCAACCAGACTCTCGGTTTTTGTTCCCCGGTCAAAGGGAGAATCCAAATGTCTCGCCCTCGACGAGGTGCCTCCCAAGCCGTATAAATCAGGAACGTCCCATTGGAAGACCAATCCGTCGCCTCTTTGTCCTCACCAGAAACGAGGAGAGATTCCTCCACACGCGCTTCGCTCAGGTCCCGCATAAACAGATCGTGGAAACCGTTGCGGTCCGAATGATAGACGATCTTGCTCCCATCGGGGGACCAAATGGGGAACAGATCCGCAGCCGAATCCGTCGTGACACGGGTTAGGGATTCACGCGTCAGCTCGTATATCCAGATGTCTCGGTTTCGCGAAGTGAGATCGAACATATCGAGTGCAATTCTCTGCCCATCAGGCGAGACTCTGGGGTTACTGTGCACCGTCGGTGGGCCAAGCGCTTTGATCGTTTTCCCTGCGCGATCAACTATGAGAAGCTGCTCAGCCACTTGTGGAGCGCCTGCCCGACATACCAGTATCCCATTCTGAGAGACGGAAAAGTCCCCTCGCCCGATCCCTACCTCAAATCGGACATCCTCAGCAATAGGAACGGGTTCTCCCCTCAGCTCCAAGGCTTTTGCGTCGAACACCTGTGCCATGAGGGTGGTTCCCTGCAAGAAAACTAGATACCCGTTGGCGTAGGCCACATTTGTGTGCGCAGGGAATAAAGATTTCTTGAAGCCGGCAGACAGTGAACCGATTTTGATTGCATTTCGTTTTGCACCGGGTAGGGTGTAGCCGAAGTACAGGAAGTGTTCTCCATCCGGTAGAAAACATGGCCAGCGTTGGGTCAGCTCGTGGTGCGCTGTATCGAGAACCGTGATGGGCATCGGAGTTCCGCCTGCCGCATTCACCTTGTAGAGAAGTCCCGTCGTATTCAGTGCGAAGACGATGAGGCCGTCTTTGCTCCACGTGGCGCCTCGGGGCTGCCGCGCATCGCAGATCGTTTGCGGTGTTCCACCTGAGGCCTCGATTCTCTTCAGTTTCTCCGCTGAGAAGAACCCAATCACCCGGCTATCGGGTGACCAGAAGGGAAGAAACGCCCCCTCGGTTCCTGCCAGCGGCTGAGCCGTAGATGCGTCGAGGGAGTGCACCCAGAGTTGCTGTATCCCAAAGTCGGATGTGACGAAGGCAAGATTTCGACCGTCAGGAGAAATTGCTGTCTGCCCTCCAGCCGCGTAAGTGAAATTGTAATTCGGCGGTGGAAGAATCGCGGCGCGAATCGTCTGCTGGCTAGGGGGCCCCCGCTTGAGATAAAGGAAGGTCATTACCAGAGTCGAGAGAAAGAGCAGTAAGGTCATCGAGAGCCAGAGACCTCGCGCTTTTCTGGACCTGGGCACCTGCTTCAGGTCCTCTGGACTGCGGATCTCAGTGCGGCTTTCTCGACCAACCTTAGTCGCTTCTGTCGAGACTCGAGAGGTGAATTCTTTTCGAAGAGCTCTCAGATCGACCAGCATTTCGTCCACATGTTGATATCGATTATCGCGATCCTTCTGCATCGCCTTCCGGACGATCCGCTCCAATTCCATCGGTACGTTTGACCGCAGACTTGTGATCGGCTCGGGCTCTTGATTCAAAATCTGATAGACAACAGCTTGGTCATAATCTCCGGGAAAAGGATGGGTTCCTGTGGCCATCTCGTAAACCACTACCCCCAGCGACCAGATGTCTGTTCGCCGATCCAGCTTCTCCCCTAATGCCTGCTCGGGTGACATGTACGCCACGGTTCCCAGGCGAGTACCTGCTTTCGTCACGGCGGTCCTCCCTGCAATCTCTG
>JBBIJH010000008.1:26481-35671 GCA_037446075.1 Ignavibacteriales bacterium | reverse complement strand
CCTCTGTCTATCTTGCTTTTAAGTAGGGTGTCAATCGCGCTCTTGAGTCTCTAATCTCATGTCGTACGTCCCACATCCCAGATCTCAAATCCCACATGTCTGACTGCCTGCTTCGCATCGGCCACAGCCCAGACCCTGATGACGCTTTCATGTTCTATGGCCTATCAAGTGGAAAGGTCAAGCTCGACGGCATTCGTATCGAGCACGTGCTCGAAGACATCCAGTCCCTGAACCAGCGTGCACTCGGAGGAGAACTGGAGGTTACTGCGATTTCCGCTCATGCCTATCCATTCGTTGCAGACAAATACTGGATCATGGAAACTGGGGCCAGCATGGGGGAGGGCTACGGACCGATCATCGTGTCAAAGAAATGCACCTCTGTCGAAGAACTGAGAGGAAAGAAAATCGCTCAGCCCGGAAGGCTTACGACCGCGAACTTGCTATTGAATATCTATCTCGATGGATTTCAGTCCGTTGAAATTCGTTTCGACCGAATTATCGAGGCCGTGTGCAGCAACGAGGTCGATGCTGGAGTGCTCATCCACGAGGGGCAGCTAACCTACGGCCAGAGCGGACTGAAGAAAGTAGTGGATTTTGGGAAGGTGTGGGAGAAAGAAACGGGTGGGCTCCCATTGCCACTCGGGCTGGATGTCATTCGGAGGGATTTGGGTGAAGACCTCGCGAGAAAGATTTCAGACGCACTCAAGCAAAGCATTCATTACGCGACCACCCACCAGTCAGAGGCGATCCCGTATGCCTTAAGGTTTGGCAGAGGGATAGAGAAAAGTATCGGGGAGGAATTTGTAAAGATGTACGTCAACGAGCTGACGGTGAATATGGGAGAGCGAGGGAAAGCTGCCTTGGAGCTCCTTTTCGAGAAGGCTGCTGAGAGGGGTTTGATTCCACGAATTCAGGAGCTCCACATGATTTAAGAAATTGGGCTCATGCAGCCAAACAACTGGGAATGGACAAAGAAAGGAGCAACTTTATGAAGCTGCCTGCTAGATTGGCCATCGTTGCCACTTGGTGCAGCATTCTACTCTGCACGCTTTCAGCCCAGGAGCGTGAAGATCGCACACTCCTCACCTGGGATGACATGCGAGGGATTATCAACGAGGCCTCCGGTGAACGCGCGATGCATCATGTCCTTGAGCTTGTGCCTTACCCACGTGTACGGCCACGTTCGGAATACGAAGGCTACTTCAGAGAAAGCGAAGTGATGGCAAGATTCGCTCGGGAGTACGGTTATAGCAGCGTTGAGATTGAATCTTTCCCCTCGCAGCAAAGACTATGGCAGCCAAGCCAGGGGGAGCTTTGGATGATCGAGCCTGAGGTGCGCAAGCTCTATGATATCGATGATGTTGCCGTCTCCCTTGCAGCCAACAGCGACTCCGGCGAGGTCACCGCCGAGGTTATCGACGTCGGAGTGGGCGCGCGGAATGAAGACTACGACAGGAAAGACGTGGGGGGAAAAATCGTGCTGGGCTCAGCAGGTGCGATGGCCTTGCAGCGGTTGGGAGTCTTCGAGCGCGGTGCAGTCGGCGTGTTAAGTTACAACTCGTTGCGGCCCGACAGCTATCCAGATGAAATCCCGTCGCAGAGCGTGTCGAGTAATCCTCCGGAGGGAAAGAAAGCGGGCTTTGGGTGGTCGATTGCTCCGCGGGTGGCGCGCGAGATTTCTGCTATCTTAAGTCGTGGACAGAAGGTTGTCCTGAAATCCGTCATCAAAGCAGAGACGTTTCCGGGGGAGTTGGAAGTCGTGCACGCGACCATCCCGGGAGATGGCAGCAGAGATCAGGACATTGTGGTCTCGGGCCACCTCTATGAGGGCTACATCAAGCAAGGCGCCAATGACGATAACTCTGGATGTGCTGTCACGTTAGAAATGGGTCGGGCCTACATCCGGCTCGTCAAAGAGGGCAAGCTCCCTCCTCCGAAACGGACGATCCACTTCCTCTGGGTGCCTGAGATCACTGGCACGAACGCTTGGCTGAACAAACATGAGGACATCAAGAAAAGGATCATCGCCGATCTGAACTTCGACATGGAGGGACTTCGTCTATCAACAAGTGCCAGCTTCTGGGTGCTCCATCGCACTCCCGATACATTTCCGTCGTTTCTGAATGACGTCAGCGCGAGCATCATGGAGTTTGTCGCGAACCTTAACCGTGAGCGCGTGCGGTACCGCGCGAACGGGTATCGGTTTAGCTTGCCAGTCGTTTCTCCGAATGGGAGCCAGGACCCATTCTATATCTCGATTGAAAAACATTATGGTGCGAGCGATCACGTTACCTACATGCAGCACGGGATACCGGCTGTTATGTTCATCACGTGGCCCGATATGTGGTATCACTCGTCGCAGGACACTCCGGACAAGCTGGACCCCACTCAGTTCAAGCGGGTTGCCGTTGTTGGCATCGGGGCGATGAGTGTGCTCGCTTCAGCTGAGGACGAGATGGCGATGAAAGTGGCCGCCGAATGCTTGGCGCGTGGTTCCGAGCGAATGGGTGAAGCTGAGCGAAAAGGCCTGAGCTATCTGGCCGACGTTGCCGATGCGGAGGCTTTAGCTCAAGCGTACAAGGAGGCGCGCAATGCCGTGCGCCACCAGACTGGAGTCGAAAAGGCAGTGATCCGCTCTGCGGCAGTATTGTTTTCGAACCCAACGGATGGACAAAAGAAGCTGGCCGGTTTGGAATCGCTCATCGAGAAGCGTTCCACTTCGCTGCTCAACGAGGTCGACGCATTCTATCAACTGCGTGCGGAACAAAAGAAAACACATGCCGTGAAGCCTGAGTTGACGGCGATGGAAAGAGAGGCGGCGAGGACCATCGCCGAGCGTGTTGGCGGACCGGGAGCGGGATTTGGTGGATTCGGTGGGCGAGGTGCCGCAGCTCCCCGGGGGGGACTGACAGAAGTCGACCAAGCAGCACTGCGCAAAGTGCCGCAGCACATGACGGCTGAGTTGAACATCCTGCTTGGACAGAAGAGATCGGTCTTAGAGATCAGAGATTTTCTTTCTGGAGAATTCGAACCGCTGGCTCTTACGGATTTGATTGAGTATCTTCGTGTCATGGAGAAGCTCGGAACTGTGAAGCTGACGAAGAAGCCCTAAGGAGAGCTCCAAACGAGGAGAACATTTCAGCTCAATTCTGGTCCGCCAGGTAATATTGCGGCGTTAGGAACGCTTTCGATTTGCGGGGAGGGGATGAAAAGATAGGCCAACTAACAAGAAAGCGAAGAACATGAACAGAAAAACTGTCGGGTTTTTATTTCCCGGCATCTGCGTTGTCCTTGCGATCCTCTTGTTCGTTGGTGCCGTCACTCCGTTGGTGAGTGAGGGCATTTTTGCGGTCACTCTCGTTCTACTCGGAGGATTATCGCGCGGGTTCAGAAGACGCTGAAGATCTAGGCTCTGTTTGTCCCAGAGTCTGTCCAAAGTTCGTTTGAACGCCTGATTCCTTCTTATATGGAAACATGAAGGAGCCCACCATGAACCAAACCATCCAATTCAAACTAAACGGCAAGTCCACAAAATTGACAGTGGACGCTGATCGGATGCTCTTGTGGGTCTTGCGCACCGATCTTGGATTGACAGGGACGAAGTACGGCTGTGGCGAGAATTACTGTGGTGCTTGCACGGTTCTCGTCAACAACCAGGCTGTGCGGTCCTGTCAGCTGGCCATGAGGCATGTGCAGGGCAAGGAGGTTCTGACAATCGAAGGCTTGGCGAGAAACGGAAAGCTTCATCCATTACAGCGGGCATTCATGGAGTACGACGCCCTCCAGTGCGGATACTGCACGCCGGGCTTGATTATGGATGCCTACGCCCTGCTTCGCCGGAATCCCCAGCCGTCAGTCCCGGAAATCATCAAGGATATGGATGACAACCTGTGTCGGTGTGGGGCACATAAGCGGATCGTCCAGGCGATCCTCGCTGCGGCCAAAGAGATGGCTCTGGCAGGGCCAGAGAAAGGAGGGTTCTGAGATGAGACAGGAGCGATATCAGGAACTCAACTTCACGGACCGTCCTGATGACTTTCGGTTGAATCGACGGGGTTTCCTGAAGCTAACCACGGGCGGGATCTATCTTTTCTTCCGCGTGTGGGATTCCCTTGCTCTCGCGGAGCAACAAGCTCGGATTCAGCGATCCGTGCCGACGGACTTCAACGCGTTTCTCCGGATCGGTGAAGATGGACGCGTCTTATGCTACACGGGCAAGATCGAGATGGGCCAGGGAGTCGTCACTTCTCTGGCACAGATGTTAGCGGATGAGTTAGAGGTCTCCCTGGAAGCCGTCGACATGGTCATGGGCGATACCGACCTTTGTCCGTGGGATCGAGGCACATTCGGTTCGCTCTCGACACGATCGTTCGGACCCGCACTCCGAGCCGCAGCTGCTGAAGCCAGGCAGGTCTTGTTGCAGTTAGCATCAGAAGCCCTGAAAGTACCCGTCGGAAATCTGGGAACAGAGAATGGGGTTGTCTTCGACCGATCGGATAAGCGAAATCAGATCTCCTACGCTCAGCTTGCGAAAGGGAAAAAGATTGAGCGCCATCTTACTGAAACCACGAGCGTGAAGAAGCCGTCCGAGTTCAAGATCATGGGCAAGCCGATCACACGAAGAGATGCTGAGGCAAAAGTCACGGGCAAGGCGAAGTATGCTGGGGATATCCAGCTTCCCGCAATGCTCTACGCGAAGATTCTCCGCCCCCCAGCTCATGGCGCCAAGCTTATCGACGTTGACGTGTCCGATGCGAAACAAGTCTCGGGTGTACAGATCATTCGGGATGGTGATCTCATCGCTGTGCTTCACAAGTACCCGGATGTGGCAGAGATGGCACTCTCAAAGATCAAAGCAAAATTCGCGAGACCGGAACCGATCGCTGATGATAAGACCATCTTCGATCATTTGCTCAAGATGGCTCCCGAGGGGAGAGTTGTTGCAAGCGATGGTGATCTTCAGGTAGGGCGGGCGAGGGCGGCGGACGTCTTTGAGCAGACCTATTTGAATGACTATGTCTCGCACGCGCCGATGGAGCCACACACTGCCGTGGCGCAGATAGAAGGGGGTAAAGTGACTGTCTGGGCTTCAACACAAACACCTTTCAGCGCAAAGGAAGAAGTCGCTGAGGCCCTTGGTGTCCCCTCGGAAAATGTGCGAGTGATCACTCCGTTTGTCGGCGGGGGGTTCGGTGGGAAGACAAGGAATCAGCAAGCGGTGGAAGCTGCTCGACTTGCAAAGCTCAGTGGGAAGCCGGTGCAGGTGGCTTGGAGTCGGAAAGAAGAATTCTTCTATGACTCGTTTCGGCCCGCGGCGGTCGTGAAAATCAACTCAGGAACAACAGGCAGTGGGAAGATAAGCTTCTGGGACTACCATGTCTATTTTGCCGGTGAGAGGGGATCCGCTCAGTTTTACAGCATTCCGCATCACAGCACGGTCGCTCACGGCTCAGGCTGGCAGGGTCCTCCAGGCTCTCATCCGTTTGCCACCGGAGCGTGGCGCGCCCCGGCGAACAATACGAACACGTTTGCGCGAGAGTCCCAGATTGATATCATGGCTGCGAAAGCCGGAATGGATCCAGTGGAATTTCGATTGCGCAACTTAACGGATGGAAAAATGCGGCGCGTGCTGAAAGCCGCGGCAGAGAAATTTGGATGGCAACCGGTGAAACTCCCGAATGGCAGAGGCCGTGGCGTTGCGCTGGGCATCGATGCAGGAACATACGTGGCCACAATTGCTGAAGTCGAAGTTGATAAAGAGGCAGGCAATGTTAAAGTCACGCGAGTGGTTTGTGCACAGGATATGGGCTTGGCGATTAACCCCGAAGGTGCAGCGATCCAAATGGAAGGTTGCATCATGATGGGGCTTGGATATGCGTTGAAAGAGCAGATTCGGTTCAAAGGCGGGGAGATTTTCGATCTGAACTTCGATACCTATGACATTCCTCGGTTCTCATGGATGCCTGAGATCGAGACGGTGATCATCGACGACAAGGAGTCACCGCCGCAGGGCGGTGGTGAGCCGGCAATCATAACGATGGGCGCAGTGATTGCGAATGCTATCTACGACGCGATCGGTGTGAGGCTGTTCCAGCTCCCGATGACTCCGGGGAGAATTAAGCAAGCTATGGAGAAAGGGTAAGTGATTTCAGTGTTGTTTGAAGTAGATAATCCTGTACTTTGTTGACACAGCCTGATGATCCTCTCTGATCCCGCTATCGCAATCGCTCGAAAGGGGACTTCGTGCGCACCCGCGAGAAAGTCCCCTCTGTGTGCAGGCAAGTGGGTGCGTGAGAGGGGATTCAGGGGTGTGTTGGGAGTGACAGTTTTGCTCCGCGACAGCTTCAGCCCTATGCGAGAACACAATATAACTCTTTCTTGAAGTGGCATTGGCACTAGAGCATTTCCTTGCAGAGGCGATTGTGAGAAAGAAACTTTTTCTACTCATCCTTCTTAGTCTCTCCATGGCTTTTCTTGCGGTGGATATTTTCCCTCAGGACAAGCCAAAAGCGCGGACCATTGATGAGAAGGTAAAATCCTTCCTCGAAAGCCGTCGGGGCACGTGGAGGGACATGAACGTACCCGAGTCGGATGGCAAACTCTTGTACGACCTGATCATCAAGAACAAATACAAGGACGCACTCGAAATCGGAACCTCGACAGGTCACTCAACGATCTGGATTGCGTGGGCACTGAGCAAGACCGGCGGCAAGCTGATTACGATCGAGATCGACGAGGGACGTTACCGAAAGGCGCTGGAGAATTTCAAAGAGGCCGGACTTTCTGAATTCATCGACGCCCGACTTGCCGATGCGCACGACTTGGCGAAAGAACTGAAAGGTCCATTCGACTTTGTTTTCTGTGATGCTGACAAAGGATGGTACAAGCGGTATTTCATCGATCTTTATCCGAAGCTCAAGGTCGGAGGTTGTTACACCGCTCACAACGTCTCCGATAGAGGGGGGTGGAGACGTGGAGGCACAGGGGAGTTCTATGAGTACGTGAAGAGTCTGCCAAATATGGAATCGACGGTCGATAACCGCGGTGCCGGGATGTCGATCAGCTACAAGAAATCTTCTGAATAGAATTCATTCCATTTAAACAGGGACGTTAGACACGAGTAATCCAACGTGGCGCTCGTCAACGGTCACTGGTACCTCACCGTTGAAGCTTGGCGCTGCGACTGGATGACTAAACTCCAAGGTAGGCACGATGCGCAAACTTCGTATCGGCGTTATCGACCTCGTAACTCAAGAATCGAAAAGAACATTGTACGCACGGGTCATGAATGTAAATCTCGCGAGCATCATGCCCTAGGTTATAGCAGTTTGGTGTGAAGAAGAGGGACATGAAGTTACACTTGTGTGCTATACCGGGTTCGAGAACTTAGTCGAGGAAATACCCCGCAACGTCGACCTTGTCATCATAGGCGCGTTCACGCAAGCAGCGCAATTGGCCTACGCGCTAAGCAACCTCTTCCGCACAAAGGGGGCAGTGACTGCGCTCGGGGGCCCTCACGCACGGTGTTATCCCCACGACGCACAGAAGTATTTCGATTACGTTCTCGGCTATACCAACAAAGCCGTTGTTCATGAGCTTTTGCATGAGTGTTCTCAGCACCGTCCAGTCGGCGTCTGCTTAGATGCTGGGCAGCAGCCTGGCTCACTCCCAGGTGTGCGGGAGCGCTGGAAATTTATAACCGATTCCCAAGAAAGCTCCCCTGTTCAAACTCGGCCCGATGTTGGGTTCCTTAGGGTGTCCATACACGCGCAGCTTTTGGATCGACGCAGCGGTGCCGTATCGGCCTCTGGATTTTGAAGTAATGACGGAGGATCTTCGATTCCTCGTGCGCACAATGAATCGGCCGGGTGTGCGTTGGCACGATCCCAACTTTGGTGTGCGATTCAATGATTATCTGGATGCCATCGAGGAGGCTGTGCCCCCCGGGAGTATCGATTTCATTGCTGAGAGTAGCTTGTCACTATTAACGGAGCCAAACCTGAAGAGACTCAAACGCAACGGTTTCAAAGCCATTCTGCCTGGGATTGAGTCGTGGTACGAGCTGGGCAACAAATCAAGGACCGGTACAAAGCAGGGCATGGACAAAGTCAGGCAGGTATCAGACCACATTAACCTGATCATGAGGTACATACCCTACGTGCAGGCCAACTTCGTTCTCGGTCTTGATGGGGATGAGGGATCAGATCCCTTTGAGCTCACAAAACGATTTGTGGACATGGCACCGGGCGCGTTTCCGGGCTATTCGCTCCTCTCTGCTTTTGGGCAAGCCGCGTTACTTAATCTTGAGTTTCAGCGCGAGAGCCGGGTTATTCCCTTCCCCTTCCATTTCCTGAAGAATAATCAAGCGATGAGTGTGAAGCCAAAGAATTATTCATGGCCCGAGTTCTACGATCATGTCATTGACTTGACAAAATACACCTTTTCCTGGCGAGCGATTATCAATCGACACAGAGCCACGGGAGCGAGGATTCCGAGATGGATGAACTTCGTGCGTGCGGTTTCGTCGGAAGGCTTTGGCAGAATTAGGTACCACATGGAGATCCAGCGACGCCTTGACTCCGACCGGCAGCTGCGACGGTTCTTTCACCAGGAGACCGCCGAGATTCCACATTTCTACATTGATCGGATTCGACGGGAGCTAGGGCCGATGTGGAAATGGCTTCCGGAAGGGGCGCTTCATCACGACCCCAATGCCTACCTCAAGGCAGAACAAGACCGCGCGCTCGTGCAGATGAATGGTGGAGGCAACAAAAGCCGGGGAGAGTCCGTGTCAACCCGACCCACGCTTGAGTTAAGTTAAGCGATAGAACCACCATCTTGAGACCTTGCAGTGAAAGTAGCGTCGGAGACTGTTGCCAGGGGCGAGCCCGCTCGAGTGACAGCGGGCAGGCAGGCTTGTCTGGCACCCGTTCCAGTGTCAGTGAGGGTCGCTGACACTAGATGCCTAATCTCTGAAAGCGTGATGCCGTGGGCAAGAACCGACGTCGAGTGTGATCGAGCGACTGATCAAACCACCACACCCACAAAGCTTAAGGCTGTATTGTTCGATCTTGACGGCACCCTCCTCGATTCTTTCTCCGCGCACTTCAAAGCCTATAAAGGAATGTTCGCCAGGTTGGGCATGAAGATCACTGAGGATGAATTCCTCCGCCCTTACTCGCCGAACTGG
>JBBIJH010000008.1:0-26381 GCA_037446075.1 Ignavibacteriales bacterium | reverse complement strand
GTTGGGCATGAAGATCACTGAGGATGAATTCCTCCGCCCTTACTCGCCGAACTGGTACGAAACGTATAAGGCTGTTGGATTGGCAAAAGAGTCCTGGGAGTTAGCCGATGCCCATTGGCTCGAGTAGGCTGCAAAGCAGGAGCTGGGGCTGTACCCAGGCGTCAAGGATTTTGTGCTGCAACCCCGGAATCGATTTGCCCTCGGGCTAGTGACATCAGGCTCAAAAACTCGAGTTGTGAGAGATCTTATAAAGACGGGCATAACGGAATGCTTCCAGGTGTTTGTGACTGGAGATGATGTTCGTAAACCCAAACCCTCGCCCGAAAGCTTACATGCGGAATTAGAGAAACTTGGAGTGCCGTCCAACGAAGCGCTGTACGTAGGGGATGCGCGGGCGGACTATGAGATTGCCCGGGTGGCAGATGTTGCTTTCCTTGGAGTGGCGAGTAAGTTTTCGGGGTCAACGTCTGATGATGGGTACCAGCGAGTTGATCCGACGAGTAACGTTATCAAGGTTCTCCTGCGAGAGTGAGCCGGTTCAACGTTGCCGTTGCAGTGGGCTACCTCCGTTTTCGGCGCAAATATTCTCTGCACAATTGATGCGACTTGCATTCAGATTGTTTCTTTGCTATTATAAGCGCGAGGATCGGCGATTTGGAATGAGAATCCTGAGAGAAATAGAAATTGAAGGAAAGAGAGCTTCCGCTTTATTTGACACCGGCTCTTTGCACACCTACGTTACAGGTCGGTTCTTGGAAGGCGTACCTATTCGCACTCTCTCCAGACCCTACAAAGTGGCTATAGGGGGAAAGACGATTGAGGTAAAGGAGTATTGTCTAATCGAGGGCAAAATCGAGGGACTTGACTTCAATACGAGCGCGATACCGATTGATGAGCTGGGGAGGGTCGACGGCAAAAGTATTGATGTCCTTATTGGGGCTCTGACGATGGAAGAGTGGGAGATCATCCCGAACCCAAAGGATGCGACATTAGACCTTACGGGACTGAGGAGAAGAGAATTCACTGAGTTTCCTGGGATCTAGCCTTCCGTCTCTGCGGTAACTCGTCTCACGGCTTCTACCTTTTCATACACCCTCAAAATCTCATGCAAGATTGTTCTCTGTGCTGGCCTGAATCCCGCATCCTGAATTAGTTGAATCACGTCATCCGTGTTGTTGGACTTGGATTTACTCAACGCATTGAGTAAATTTGCTCAGTGTCTTGAGTAATTTCAGAAGCGGGCGCCACCGCGAGAGCGTCGCTGGCATCGAGACATTTGCCAAGCTCTATCCTGCCTGACGGAAACTGCTCGTCGGCAGTGATGGAATCCTGGTAGAGGAGTTTCTGAGCACCCCGATTTCGAGGTGGGTAGCCTAATCGGGAAGGCTGTGACAGTTGGAGGAGGTCTACGTCGCCTCCACCTCCTCGTACACTCTCAGAATCTCATACAGCGTCGTCCTCTGCGCCGGCGTGAATCCTGCCTCATGAATCAACTGAATCACCTCGTCCGTGTTCGTCTTGTTCACAAAGTTCGCCGCGGCGTGCACATTCTCCTCTAGAAGCGTTCCCCCAAAATCATCCGCGCCGAAATGGAGAGCGATCTGGCCGGCCTTCTTTCCTTCTGAGAACCACGAGGCCTGGATGTGCTGGAAGTTGTCTAGGTAGATTCTTGAGATGGCAAGGATCTGGAGGTAGCGTGTTGAGGTGGCGTAGTGTGGGATGATCTTCTCCAGCGGTGTGTTGCCGGGTTTGAATGACCATGGGATGAAGGCGGTGAATCCCCCGGTCTCGTCTTGAAGCTTTCGGATACTCTCGAGATGAATGAGGATGTCCTCATCGGTCTCGATGTGGCCATACATCATCGTGGCGGTTGTCTTGAACCCAATCTTGTGTGCCTCACGCATGACGTTCAACCAGTCTTCGGAGGTTCCTTTCTTTGAGCTGATCTTCTTCTTCACACGGTCAGAGAGAATCTCCGCTCCTCCGCCAGGAATCGTCCTCTGACCTGCATCCCACAGCTTCTGCAATACATCCTGAATCGTGAGTCCTGAAACTTGGGACATGCCGATAATCTCAGAGGTAGAGAAGAAATGCGGCATCACTCCTGGCACTTCTTTCACAGTTCGTGCAACAAGCTCAAGGTAGTAGTCAAAAGGTAGCGCTGGATTCACCCCGCCCTGTAACAAGATCGTCGTGGCTCCTTGCGCCGCAGCCTGCTTGAAATTCTGAATCATCTCGTCGACCGTGTAGGTGTACTCTCCTTCCTGACCGGGATGGCGGTAGAAGGCACAGAAGATGCAGTCGACGTTGCAGATGTTTGTGTAGTTTGGATTAGTATCGACGACGAAGGTCACCCACGGCTGAGGGTTCTTCCGGAAACGGATCTCGTTTGCAACGTCGCCGAGGTCGAGAAGTTCGGCGTGCTGGAGAAGTTCGAGACCTTCCTCGGGTGTGATGGGTTGGCCTGACCGTGCTTTTTCTAAGATTGCAGGTACCATTGACCTCACCCCTGACGCCTCTCCTGCGAGGAGAAGGGCGTCCGGCTCAGTGTTTGTGCGAGACAAAATCTGTCTCCACCTGGTCCTTCTTGACATTCGGTACGTTTCCTTTTCCCTGCTGCCACCCCGCGTAACATTCGATGCACACGTGCTCGCCCTTCTGGAGGTCTCTCGCACAGTCGCATTCGCCCTCGTGGAGAAGACAGTAATTGCAAGCGTCATCGATGCAGCAGGCATACTTTCCTTCGGGGGCCAGTTTCATTTTTAGTTCCTGGATATCTGCCTTCACCTTTTCCAGTGTTGCACCCGTTGTAGCTTGGGCCAGAGTTGGCTCCTTGCCTTGTTCTCGAGACTGTTGTTGACATCCGAGGATCAATACGCAGACTGCAAGAACGATTTTTCTCACTGTGTTGTCTCCTTCTTCGGTTATGGTAACTGTTGTTTGATGGGCTGAAGTTCTTCTAGAAGTTGATGGAATACCCGCATCGCTTCCTGTTCGCGTTCTCCGATCCGAAAGTTGAATCCTTCAAGGTATTCCACAACTTCCTGTCCGGTTAATCCGAGTTCTTTTCCGCGAGCTAATCCGACTTTCTGGAAATCTTCTTCCGATAGAACGAGTGACTGCTCGATCGAGTTCCGGATAGTACTCTTGTCTGAGTCGCTCAGCGATCTCCGAACAGCCCAGACTGCAAAGACAAACGGAAGCTTCTGCCATTCATACCACTCTTTTGCAAGGTCGAACACCAGCTCGAATCCCTCGAGGCCGAGCTTGTTCCTCCGGAGTGCCTCGTCGCCAATGAGCAACACCGCATCGTACTGCCGGTAGTCGTTGACGCCGGAGTGGAGGCGCCGGAACAGCGCATGTACCCCATACTTCTTCTCGAGCAACACCTGCAGAAGTCTGACAGAAGTCGCGGTCTCGTCCGTAATTCCGATCACCCTGCCGTCTAGATCGAGCCAGCCGTGGTTCGAGAAAAGCATGACGCTCTTCACCTGATCGCGAGAAGCAAGGCACCAGTTTAGCAGTTCGAGCTGATCCTCCTGTCCAAAGTAATCGACGAGGGAGAAAAGCCCAGCGTCGATTTTCCCTTCAGCTGAAAGGACTCCCATCCGCCGTGGCGAAATGGGAAGCATCCTAAACTGTTTCTTCTCAAAATGATGATAGAAAGGAACAGAATTGAGGTAAGGGATTCTTCCGATAATCCCTCTCGTATAGACGTTGATTGGATTGTAGTAGATGTCTCGCTCAACGGGAATCTTCCCGGCATCTCGGATGATCTTGATGATCTGGTCTTTTGCCAGCTTCATCGGACTGATGGCCCCGGCGTCGTGGGCGATGTGTTCCTCGCCGACTGTGCCCTCGATGTCATCTGCGCCGAAGTTCAGTGCGATCGCTGCTACTTCCTCCGTGAGCATCACCCAGTACGCTTTGATGTGTGGGACATTGTCAAGCATCAGGCGCGAGACGGCAATCGTCTTCAGGTCATCGATAGCGGAAGTGAACTGTGACCGGGCCTTTATTCCTGTGTCACCTGGCTGAAAGGCAAGTGGGATGAAGCTGAGGAAGCCACCCGTTTCGTCCTGCAGCTCTCGCAGCTTTATCAAATGGATGACGCGCTCCTCGATCGTCTCGATGTGGCCGTAGAGAAGCGTGGCATTTGTTGGGATGCCCATGCGATGGGCTTTCCGATGAATATCCAGCCATGCCTTCGCCCCGATTTTTTGATTGAAAAGGAGTCGACGGACTCGCTCCGAAAAGACTTCAGATCCACCTCCAGGAAGAGTACACAGGCCCGCCTCTTTCAGTTCAGTGAGGACTTCCTCAATTGATTTCTTGAATTTCTTATGGAAGAAATCGAGCTCGACGGCTGTGTATGCTTTGATGTCGATCGTCGGAAACTTCTCTTTGATGGCTCGGACGATCCCGACGTATCTTTCCCATGGCCAGTCGGGTGGCATGCCCCCTGTGACATGAACCTCGTGAAGTCCAGGGGATAGCTTTGAGAGAATCTCCTCAATGGTCATCTCATACGCGTCGGGCCTTCCTCTCTTGGTGGCGAAGTCGCAGAACTTGCAGGAGAGTACACAGATGTTCGTCGGCTCGATTTTCCTGTTGAGCACGAAGTAAACAGCGTCACCGCTCTTCTCCTGTTGGACGTAGTAAGCCATCTTCCCGAGGGAAATGAAGTCCGGCGTTTTGAAGAGCGTTACTCCGTCTTCGAGAGAAAGGCGCTCTCCTTTCTGGATTTTTTCCCAGATGGGAATGAGGGATTTGTCGCGGAAGGAAATTTCAATAGCCATAAGGGTGTTCGTTTTAGATTCCGCTGGTCATTGCCTTCGTCTTCAGTCGGCGTAATGCTGGGAGAAGCTTTTGATCTAGTGTGAGCTCAAGTTTTCTCAGCCAACGGACAATGTAGCGGAAGTTCACTTGTGCATGTTTCTTGAGGATGCTCTCGACGTCCTCCAAGTCCCTTGGCCGTCGGGCCAGGATCTTGTGGATGATCAAATCCTCAACGGATGCGAAAGAGACGTATGTCTTCCCAATCTTGACTTTCTGCGCTCTCTGAATTGCTCTTCGCTCATATGCGAATTCTGAAAAGATGAAGTCAATCCTGACACCAGATCTGCTATCTTGAGTTGGAAGAACGTATGTCCTTCGCGCAAATTCTTCGGGTGACTTCACGAGAACCCTGATTCGGGTGCCGACGAGAATCCTCTTGAGTCTCTCTATCTCATCGACACCTATTCCAAGAGTGATATCGATATCTTTCGTCAGTCGCGGTTCGCCGTAGAGCAAAAGAGCTTGGCCGCCGATGACCATGTACGGTATCTCGGCCCTACTGAGCAGTCTTCCGACGCGTTCGAGAACGTCGCTGAACATGATTTACGGATTTGGCGATTTTGATGTCGACCTCAATTCCCTCCAGGGGGTTCTTCAGAGGGAAAACCCCTAGAGCGACTGCTTCCTTGTAGAGAGCATCAACGATTCTCAGGTTTTTTCTGAAATTGAGTTGCTCTTTCTTCGCAAGCTCTCGTTCGAACTCTTCCAGCAATCCTCGGTTTCGAATCATCTCCAGTACCTCTCCCAATTCTCATCTACTTTCTCGACGATTCTCTCATCCATCACGAGTGGCTCAGGGTAGCCCTGCTTCCACGTTGCGTCGATTCCCATCGGACCGGAATAGATGGGAAGCGAGCCGCGAAGCTCGGTGTGTGCGAATGCGACATCTCTCGCTGGCTCAAACCTTGTGAAAATCCCCCATAACAGATTCTCGTCATCATTCAAATCGACATCAGGGCTGACAGCAGCGATGAGTTTGAGGCTTTGCAGAAGCGGCTGTCTCACTAAGTTCTCCACGATCTCACGGCTATTGTTCACCACTTTCACGGCGAGCAGCGTATCCTCAAGGTATCGGTACGAGAGGATTCCTGCCTGGAGCGTTCCCGGATCGATCCCTGATACTCGCTTTTGTTCACTATCCTGATTTCTGAATTCTGACTTCCGGTTCCCCCGCTTCCTCGTTGCATCAAGAATCATCTTGCTCCCCAGCTCAAACGCGAAGCTCGTGAAATCTAATGTATCATATGCCGTCCCCCGAAGCAAGAGGAAATCTTCAGAGGGGTTGAAGTTTGCTCTGATCTCTCTCAGGACAGAGCGAAACTTTCTCACATCAACCCCCTCACTGACGACAATCAAGACTTTCGTCAGCGACATTTGCCCCATTCCTAACAGTCCTAGAGCAGATTTGATTCCCTCTTTGTGATAGCGCTCCCGCACGGAGACGACGAGAAGATTGTGGAAGCCCGTCTCATAGTACGCCCAGAGGTCCTCGATCTCAGGGTGAATGATCTTCACCAGCGGCCCGAGCATCTCTTGAACTGCATTCCCGACAAATTTGTCTTCCTGCGGTGGTTTCCCTACAACGGCCGCAAGGTAAATCGGATTCCTTCTCCTCGTGACTCGGCGGATGTGGAAAACGGGGAACGTCGCAACGTGAGAGTAATGACCGAAGTGGTCTCCGAAAGGTCCCTCGGGACGTAGTTCATTTGGATCGACTGTTCCCTCGAGGATGAATTCCGCGGTAGCTGGGACATCAATCCCGATTGTTTTCGCAGAGATCATCGGTGTCGGTTTCCCACGAAGGTATCCTGCAAAGGCAATTTCATCCATCCCTTCGGGAAGTGGCGCAACGGAAGAGATCAACATGAGGGGATCACACCCAATGGCAACCGCTACCTCCATCAACCTCCCGCGTGAGTCCGCAGCATGAGAAGAACCGCCTCTCTCAATTTGCCAGTGCATGCCGGTTGTTTTCTCATCATAGAGCTGCAGTCGATAAACTCCCATGTTCCTACGGCCCTTTCGCGGGTCGTACGTGATGACCAGTCCGAATGTGATGAATCGTCCGCCGTCCTTCGGCCAGCACTTGATGAGTGGAAGTGTGGTAAGATCTGGTTCTTCCGTGATTTCCTGGGAAGGGGCTATCAAACTTCTCGACGGCCGCATCTTTGCAAAGCGCAGAAGCATCGGCAGTGATCTCAGTATCGCCTTTGGCGAGGGCGGATTCAGGCGCTCCACGAGCTGGAGGAATTCTTCCCCGATTTCTTGGGGGTGCCTTCCGAGGGCAAGCTCGATTCGTTTCTCAGAAGCAAGAATTCCAATCGTGAGTGGATAGGGTGAGTCTTTCACCTTCTGAAACAACAGAGCAGGAAGCCTCTCCTTCACTGCGCGGACGGCGATCTCAGTGACTTCAAGCGCAGGGTCGACCTCGACTTTTACTCTGTGCAGCTCCCCGCTCGACTCCAAGACGTTCAGGAAAGAGCGTAGATCAGTATAAGACATCCGGTTAGAAGTTCAAAATTCAAAAGGAAAAAATCAGAAGGGAAAAACGACGAATAGCACGAGAGGAGACGGTTTTGCATTCTCACTCCAATTCTTCTGCGCGCCAGCCCGCAGTACTACGCAAGCTGAGAACCCCGAGAACCTTGTCAACAAAAGCGCCAATGTATTCTTCGACGGTCTTTGGGACAAAATACATTGGAGGCGAAATCGGCATGATGATCACGCCGTCCCGTGAAAGCCTCGCAGCCTGTTCCAGTGCGAGAGATGAGAGCGGCGTTTCGCGGATTGCAAGGACGATTTTGTGGCGCTCCTTCAACGCCACTTGCGCGGTTCGAGTGATGAGGGTATCTCCGATTCCGTGAGCAATTTTTCCCAAGGTCGACGTTGTGCAAGGAATGACCACAAAGGCGTCAAAGGGATTCGAGCCGGAGGCAAACGGAGCAGAGAGATCAACATCGCTAAATGTCTTTTTCACATACGGCTTAAGATCTTCTTCGGTCAATCCGGTCTCATCCTTCAGGACTGCTTTTCCCCATTTGCTCATGATCAAATATTTCTCAGCGTTACATTTCTTCAGAAACTCCACGCCATAGATTGCCCCTGATGAGCCGGTCATCCCGACGACGATCCTCACAGAGAGTACCCTCCGAGAAAAATCATCAGAAAAACGACGAAGCCAAACGCCACATTGATTTTAAAGAAAGCCAATTCGACATTCTCGGCTTTCTTGTACTCGAGGTATAGCAAATAGCCGGAAAGCAGAAGAAAAGGCAGCCCAAGGATTGCTTTGATGTAGACGAAGAAGAGAATAACGAGCACTGCATACGCTGCGAGATGCAAGTATCCGGAAATCTGAAGTGCCCGATCTTTTCCATAGCGTACCACGAACGAATACAGGCCCGCCTCTCGATCGAACTCTTCGTCGAGTGTGGAATAGATGATGTCGAAGCCAGTCACCCAGAGGAGCGTTACCACAGCAAGAAGTGCGCCGGGGATGATTCCCGAGAACGACCCAGTGACGGCAAACCATCCACCCAGTGGAGCCATCGAGAGACCGAGTCCAACACCGAAATGCGCCATGGGTGTGAACCGCTTCAGATACGGATAGACGGTGAAAATCACAAGCGGAATGGGCGAAAGAGAAAAACAAAAGTCAGAGATCAGGTAGGCGGAAAGAAGATACGTAACCAATCCGCCGATAAGGATTCCGATTGCCTGCCACGCGGTGAGTTTGCCGCTCGGAAGCTCACGGTTCGTCGTCCGCGGATTCTGCCTGTCGATCTCCCGATCGATGAGCCTGTTCAACGTAAGGGCTACAGACCGGGCACTCGTGGCTCCCACGAGAACAAGCAAGAGAAGCTCAGGTGGAGGGATGCTTTTTGAGGCCAAAAATACACCCCCATAAATCAGAGGGAGGGAGAACAGGGTGTGCTCAATTCTCAGGAAGCTAAACAGCGATTGGAGGAACCGCAAGGAGAGCTCTCTCTATTGGGATGGTTGATGATTTTGGACTAAGTTAAGGGAAATTCTACAGGTTGTCAAGATTTCCATTTGCCTTGGCCACATGCGAACTTTTCTTGATTTTCAGAATTGGCTTCGATATATTGTAAGCGGCTCGTCACCATGATCTGAAAGCCTCACTTGTCTGGTCCAGGTATTCGTTGCTGAGTGTGCTTGGCCCGTCGGGAGAATCTTAGTCCCTCTCAGGTCCTGTTCCTTTCCACCGCATCTACGAGAGAATCTCCTTTGCCGTTGATAGATTCAGAACTTTCTACCACCGTGTACACTGAAGCGGTTCTCCTCACATCGCCAGTATGCCCTTATGAGGTGTATGAACTTCTCGGGAGAGCTCTGGACATTGAAGGATCCTACGATGCCGTTCGCCCGCATGTGGGCGGTGGACGAGCGTCCGATTAATGGGAGAGCTTTTCTCGATAAGGACTCGCAAATGATTTCTGGATTGGGAGGAGTCGAAGTCGATTCGATGTTGATCAGAGCCTAATTTTATATTAGAGGCGAAATGAGCGCTCGAGTCATCTCACGGACGAAATGCTGGAAAACTTAGGCGAGGCACAATGACCCGACTTTATTACCCGTTTCAAACTCCGTTAGGAGCGACATGTGTGTCGTCTGCATGAGATGAGAGAGCACGGCAAGGTTCTCTGAGTGACGAGCATGTTACTCCCCTTGGGGATCGCAGACCTACGGAGCTGTCGCGCCTCGAACGAATTGTGCCGAGTGCGGCTCCGTCAGGAGTCGAACGTTCGTAGAAAACTCCGTGACATCCCTCTCCGAATTTGGGAGGGGGAATGAGGGTGAGGAGCAATGACAGGAGCAAGAACAAATGATCGGCCGAACAATCTCGCACTACAGGATCCTGGAGAAACTCGGCGAAGGCGGCATGGGTGTGGTATATAAAGCCCAGGACACCAAACTCGACCGCCTCCTTGCGCTAAAGTTTTTGCCATCTCATCTCAACGCTTCTGAGCAAGATAAAGCCCGCTTCATCCAAGAAGCAAAGGCAGCGGCAGCGCTCAATCATCCAAATGTTTGTTCTGTCATCGATATTCAAGAGCACGACGGTCAAATGTTCATCATTATGGAATTCGTTGATGGGCAAACTCTTCTTGACAAACGGATGAACATCCCGCTCAAGCAAGCCATTGAGATCGGTACTCAAGTTGCCGACGGACTGGCTGCTGCCCATGAGAAGGGGATTGTCCACCGAGACATCAAACCCGAGAACATCATGATCCGCAAGGATGGACGTGTGCAAATTATGGACTTCGGGCTCGCAAAACTCAAACAGGCAACTGGCGCTTCGCGATTGACTAAAGAAGGGAGCACAATCGGAACGATCGGTTACATGTCCCCGGAACAAGTGCAGGGACAGGATACGGACCATCGTACTGATATTTATTCCCTCGGTGTTCTTCTCTATGAATTAATTGCTGGTCAATCTCCCTACAAAGGTGTGCACGAGACGGCGATCATGTACGAGATTGTCAATGAAGATCCTGCACCTCTCTCTTCGGTCAAACCGGAAGTCGATCCAGAATTGGATGCGATGGTTCTCGATTGCATGGCGAAGGATCCGATGGATCGCGTACAGTCGGTAGCTGAACTGGCTCGAAATCTCCGCCGGTTCAAACGTGAGTCGGGTCGGCAGAGGGTAAGCCGCACAGTAGCTGCTCGACGGTTCCTCAAAGTTGAAGGGGCTGAGGATGAGAAAGTCGAGAAGAAGTCCAGTTGGAGTAGATACTTCTGGCCTTCGCTCGCCGTGCTGCTGACGATTGTTGCTGGTATCCTTGCTTGGAGCCCTTGGCGAAAGGAGATTTCTTCGACTCGCCCCGTCATGCGTTTTTCGATTGACCTTCCCACGAATGCACCGTTATCATTATCTCGCTTAGGACAAGGCGGTCTTGCTGTCTCGCTCGATGGGAAGTATCTTGTGTACACAGCACAGATTCCCAATGCGGTTCAGCTCTATCTTCATCGGATGGATCAACTGACCTCGCAGCCAATTCCAGGCACGGAGAATAGCGCCGAGCCGGCATTTTCTTCAGACGGTCAATGGATTGTTTTTAATGCTGCCCAGCAAAAACTCGTAAAGGTATCCATTTTTGGCGGAGCACCTGAGGCAATCTGCCCAACCAACGGTCAGACCCGCGGCATCTGGTGGGCCGCGGACAATACGATATTCTACGGGCACATAAGCGCTGGCATACAGCGTGTCTCAGCAGATGGTGGAACTCCGGAAGCCGTCACATCTCTGGATTCCGCTTCAGGCGAAATCAGTCATCGGTTTCCACAGCTTCTCCCTGACGGAAAGACGATCATCTTCACGATGAAGACGAACAACATCACCTCCTTCGATGAAGCACTTATAGCGGTCCAGCGACTTGACACAGGGGAACGAAAAGTTCTTGTGAGGGGAGGCACATATGCGTGGTACTTGCCGACCGGACAGGGAGGCGTGTCAACCGGATACCTGATCTACATTCGCGGTAGTACAATCTATGCGGTCCCCTTCGATGCGGGACGGCTTGAGGTGAGTGGTCCTCCAGTTCCAATCGAAGAAGGAGGTTGGATGAACCCGGGTTCTGGACAGGCGAGTATTGGTTTTTCAAACAACGGTGTCCTTGTATTTGCTCCATCAGGTCCACGGTCTTTCTCGAGCTTTGCGCTCGCGTGGATGGATCGTCAAGGACAGACACGTCCATTGTTCGAAACGCTGCGGTCGTATTTTTCAGCACGGTTGTCTCCAGACGGTCAAAAGGTTACCACAGACGTTAATGCGGCAAATGATGACATCTGGGTCTATCATATTACACGAGGTACGCTCACCCGACTGACATTTGCGGGGGGAAATAATGACCTTCCAATTTGGTCACCGGATGGTAAGTATGTCGTGTACAGCGCTGAGAAAGGTAAGTCTCCCAACATTTTCAGGAAAGCATGGGATGGAAGTAGTGCCGAAGAGCGCCTCACCAATGATCCCAGCGCTCAGACTCCGACATCCTTTACACCAGATGGTAAGATGTTATCATTTGAACAAAACGGCGATATCTGGATTCTGCCAATGGAAGGTGACCGCAAGCCTTGGCACTTTGTTCAATCTCCCGCGATCGAAGGGGAAGGAAATTTCTCTCCTGATGGGCGGTGGATGGCATATACCTCTAATGAGTCTGGGAAAAACGAAGTGTATGTTGTTGCTTTTCCGAAACGAGAAGGAAAATGGCAAATTTCAGTCGGAGGAGGTGCTGGACCAATTTGGTCAAGGAATGGGAAAGAATTATTCTACGTGAACGGTTCATCACTCATGGTTGTTAATGTGACTTCAGGATCGGCATTTGATTTTTCCGTACCGAGAAAACTGTGTGAGATTCCTCTGTCAACGACAGTTTGGGATATCACTCCAGATGGACAGCGGTTTCTTGCACTCGTATCACAGTCGCAGCAGTTGACATTGTCACGTCTGGAGGTGGTTACAGAATGGTTCGAGGAATTGAAGACGAAGTTCGCTGGGAAAAAGAACTAAGAGACATATGATTGGTCAGACAAATTACAAGATCCTTGAGAAATTGGGCGAGGGCGGTCCGACTGCGTTCTGCTTTGCGGAACTTCGTCGGATGGGACCTGTCCCCCTAGCCTAATTCACAGATCTTGGATTTCGCTATGATCGGCGCAACGGTTTCTCATTATCGCATCCTTGAAAAATTGGGCGAAGGAGGCATGGGTGTGGTCTACAAAGCCGAAGACATCAAACTTCACCGCCCCGTTGCACTCAAGGTCCTTCCTCGCCAAGCGCTCATCACCGAGGAGGACAAAACCCGCTTTGCGCGTGAGGCTCAAGCTGCCGCGAGCTTGAGTCATCCCCATGTCGCGATGATCTTCGAGTTCGATGAAGTCGATGATCCAGCGACCGGAGGGAAGCTTGCCTTCATCGCGATGGAGTATGTCGATGGCGAAACCGTGAAGAAGAGAATCCAGGGACGACCCCTGCCCATCAGCGAAGCTGTGAACATTGCAATCGCCGTTGCTGAGGGTTTGGCAAAGGCGCACGAGAAAGGCATCATCCACCGAGATATCAAATCGGAGAACGTGATGATCTCTCGTGATGGCGTGGTGAAGATCATGGACTTTGGATTAGCAGAGATTGCAGGGCGGACGCGAGTGACGAAAGAAGGGATGACAGTGGGGACAGTGGCGTACATGTCCCCAGAGCAAGCACTGGGAGAAACGCTTGATCAGAGGGCAGACATTTGGTCTTTTGGTATTGTGATGTACGAGACAATCACGGGAAAACTTCCTTTTTCGGGAGACTACGAGCAGGCAATCGTGTATCGAATCCTGAATGAAGAGCCAGAGCCGATCACTTCTCTTCGCTCGAATGTGCCGATGGAGCTGGAGCGGATTGTGAGGAAGGCGATGCAGAAGGATCCCGCTGTTCGATATCAGACTATGGGTGACCTCGTAGCCGATCTTAAATCGCTGAAGAAGCAACTCGAATCTGGGGCAAGAGCGGCGACGCCACTGCCGGAAATCGGGCCAAGGAAGAAACGTGTCTATATGTACGCGACTATCACCGCTCTCGTAGTAGTACTTATGTTGGCTGTGTATTATCTCATCCCGAAAGAGAGCAAAGCAATCAATTCGATTGCAGTGCTGCCCCTCGAGAACCTCTCGGGTGATGGTGAGCATGAGTACTTCGTCGAGGGGATCCATGAAGAGCTGATCGCACAACTGGCCAAGATCAGCGCCCTCAAGGTTATCTCACGCACGTCAGTCATACGCTACAAAAGCACACAGAAACCCCTCCCCGAGATTGGTCGGGAGTTGGGGGCGAAGGCCCTCATTGAAGGCTCGGTCCGCCGTTCGGGCGACCAGGTGCGCATCACTGTGCAGTTGATTGAGGCCGCCACGGACAAGCATCTGTGGGCTGAGAGCTACCAACGCGACTTGCGCGACGTGCTGGCATTGCAAAGCGACGTCGCCCGGGCCATCGCCAATGAAATCCGCATCACGTTGACTGCCCAAGAGCAGGCCGGGCTGGCGGGTGCCCGCTCGGTCAATCCTCGCGCCTACGAAGCTTATCTGAAGGGTCGGTTCTACTGGAACAAGCGGACCCCGGCTGGCCTTCTGAAAGGAATCGAGTATTTCAATCAGGCAATCGAACTGGATCCCAGCGATCCCCTTGCCTATGCCGGCCTCGCCGACTCTTACAACCAGCTAGCCTACCGCGGCCACCTGTCCCCCAACGAGGCCTACGCTCGGGCGCGGGCAGCCGTTACCAAAGCACTCGAGTTAAACAGCGGTTTAGCGGAAGCCCACGCATCGCTGGGCTTCATCCGTCTCAACTACGAGTGGGACTGGGCGGTGGCTGAACGGGAACTGCGCCGGGCCATCGAACTGAATCCTAGCTATGCGGAGGCTCACCACTGGTACTCACATTACCTGCTGGATCTTGGTCGGGTGGAAGAATCTCTGGTCGAAAGCAAACGCGCGCTAGAGCTCGATCCCCTTTCTTTGATCGTGAACACACATTTGGGTTCGCACTTTGTGTTCGCTCGGCAGTATGACTCGGCCATCGTGCAACTGAAAAAGACCCTAGAAATGGAGCCGAACTATTATCCCGCTCACCTGCATCTAGGCCGCGCCTATCAGCTGAAGGGGAACTTCAAAGAGGCTCTGGTAGAGCTGCAGCAGGCGGTGTCACTCTCACAGAACAACACAGAAAGCGTTGCAGCCCTGGCTGCAACCTATGCTTCCTCTGGTAGGCCCGCCGAGGCCATGAAGCTCCTCCGCGAGTTAGAGCAGCTGTCCCACCGGAATTACGTTTCCCGCATTGACATTGCCGAAATCTACACTGCACTAGGCAATAAGAGCGAAGCTCTCGCTTCCCTGGCGAAGGCATATGAGCAACGGGCCAACAGACTGGTTGAGATCAAAGTTGAGCCTGCGTTCGATCCCCTTCGCAGCGATGGACGCTTCCAGGATCTGGTACAGCGGATGAATTTTCCGGACGCGAACTTACCGGGGCAAAGATGAATCTGATCATCAAAAAGAGAAAGCCCATCCGGCTGAAAGAGAGCGGTCTACCCCGTGAGATGAGGTCGCAAAGCCGAACTTATATGGAGCGTCTCGAGAACCATCTCACGGGGTGAATTCCCAGCCTGGTGCTACTTCATCACGATATGCACAAAGGACAGGGAGCACCTGTTTGGAGAGGTCCTGATGGTCTGATGGTCGAGAATGAATACGGGAAGATAGTCTAAGCGTGCTGGAATGCTTTGCCGGAACATTAACCCAATGTCCAGGTGGATGCGTTTCGCGTTATGCCCAATCACATGCATGGAATCGTTATGATAATTCCAGATGACAACGAACCAATGGATTACGTAGGGCACCTTGTAAATCTGTCTGGCGACGGAGTTACTTTGAACACATCATTCGAGACGAAAAATATATGATTTGAGGATCCAGGCCAAGAGGCGGGACTTTGGCATCAAAGAAAGAACAGATGATAAGAGGAAAATGGAATCCCGAAAAGCCAAGAACCGAGCGCACCTTGGAGTATTATGTCACTCCTGTGCCTCACCCTTACGGGTGCATCCATTGCAGCAGAAACACCGTGCTTTTTCAGTTTTAATTTCCTATTTTCCCCGTCAAGCAAGACCTTTCCACTCCTTAGCTGCTGGCACTCTCATCATGAGAAAGAGTCTCCATTTAGTACTACTCCTATCAGGTGCTCTCTCAGTATTTGCGCAGCGTTTGCCGACGGGGAGCTACCGTCCGAATCGTGAGCGCACCTACGATATCATCCATTACAAGGCGGATCTCCAGCTTGACTGGAAATCCAAGAAGGTGATCGGCGAATCCACGATCCGTCTTCGGCCGCTTTCCACAAGCTCCTCTGTCGCATTGGATGCCTACTGGCTGAAGGTGGAAAATGTGAGATTACTTCCGGGCGGGGCGGCTTTGAGGTTTTCCTCCACGGATTCAAACCTCGTCATTAGTTTCAGCCATGAGCTTCACTCAACGGACACGGCGACCGTAGCCGTGAAGTACACTGGAACGCCTTCTGCTGGACTATACTTTATTGATTCGCCACCCGGCAGCAGCGGGTTCCCGTCCGTCTACACGTACGGGGAATGGGGGTTGAACGCGAATTGGCTGCCGATATACGCCGATGTCAACGACAAATTCTCTTCCGAGATGGTTGTCACAGTGGAAAAACCATACGTCGCCATCTCGAATGGGAAGTTACTGGAAATAAAGGAGGATGCAGACGGCCGGCGCCGTTTTCACTGGCTTCAGGAACGGCCCCACTCGAGTTACCTCGTCGCTCTTTTTGTCGGAGAGTATGATTCAGTACAGCTTCGCCCCGCGTTCGGATCCATTCCACTGACCTGTTGGGTTCCCCGCGGCAGAAAGGAGGAGGGGAGATACGTCTTTCGGAACACCACCGAGATGGTGGAATTCTTTTCCACGAGATCTCTCTACGAGTATCCATGGGACAAATATGATCAGGTCGCCGCATATGACTACGCGATTGGAGCTATGGAGAACACAAGCGTCTCGGGACACCGGGACGATGTCCTCCGCGATGCGTCGGCTCCCGATGACTTCGACCCTCAACTTGAGAATTATACATCGAACTGGACTTCCGAAGCAACAATCTCTCATGAACTTGCCCATCACTGGTTTGGAGATAATCTCACGTGTCGCAGCCTGGCTTCCATCTGGCTGAACGAAAGTTTTGCTACCTA
The DNA here is from genome assembly GCA_037446075.1 of Ignavibacteriales bacterium. Lineage (GTDB taxonomy): Bacteria > Bacteroidota > Ignavibacteria > UBA10030 > JAHEZR01 > JBBIJH01. The sequence goes on along the minus strand of JBBIJH010000008.1, from coordinate 9,768 downwards.
CTGCATGATGCTCTGGGATGAGCACAGAGGCGGGGCTGAGTTCCTGCAATTTCAAACATGGCTTGCCTTGCAGGCGTACCTCGATTACGTGAGGAAAGAACACATCATCCGACCGATGGAGTATCGGTGGTACGATTCGCGAGAAGAGATTTACAATGAGCAGCACACATACTTAAAAGGCGGAATTCTTCTCCACATGCTCCGATGGATCCTTGGGGATGATGCCTTCTTCAAAGCGATGAGTTATTACCTCCACAAGCATGAGTTCTCAAACGTGGAGAGCAGTGACCTGAAGATTGCAATTGAAGAGGCGACGGGAAAGAATCTTGACTGGTTCTTCGAGGAGTGGGTCTTCGGTGGTGGTCATCCGCGGTTTGACGTGGAATACCAGTACTATCCTGATCGAGGTGGCATCGAGTTGAGTGTCCGACAAACACAACCGCAGGTGAACGGACAGGGGCTTTTTACACTTCCAGTCGAAATCCGCATCGACACAAAATCCAAGACAGTCCTTGATACTATTTGGGTCAAAGGAGAGACGGAGCATTTTTTTCTCAAGGCTGATGGGAGACCACAGCTTGTGAGCTTTGATGGGCGGGGGGTTCTCATCTGCGATTTGGTGTTCGAGAAGGAGCCTTCAGAACTGATCTACCAGCTCCAGCACGATGCGCTGCCAGGGCGTCTCTGGGCGCTCCATCAACTTGTAAGCCGCTATCCGTCGATGCCTCAAACGCTCGAGGCGATCAAGTCCGTCTTGAGTGGCAACGCAGCGTGGTGGTTAAAAGCCGAGGCAACGCTTCAGCTCCAGCATGTTCACACACCTGCCGGAGAGCAACTTCTGCTCGCTCAACTGAAAGCAAGTGATTACCATATCCGGAAGGCCGCGGCGATTGCACTCGGGTCGCATTACACGAAGGCCTCTGTGAAAGCGCTGCACGAGGCCGTAGAGTCTGACTCTCAAGTAGATGTTGCGGCTGCAGCCATCGTTTCGCTAGCCAAGATCGACCCATCTCTCACGCTTGAGTTCTTCCGAAAGCACATGTCGAGGCTCTCGTGGTACGATGAATTGCGGATCGCGTCCCTCGTCGCGATTGAAAAGATCGGATCTGAAAAGTTTGCTGGGATCGCACAGGAAAACTTTTCCCCTCGTTTCAACATGACGGTACGTCAAACTGCCCTTTCTGCTTGGGCACAGTGCGCTCCAGCGGACCCTCAGCTTCATGAGGCATTGATCGCTGCAGCTCAGAACGAGGTTCTTCGCGTTCGACAGAAGTCAATCGAGCTACTTGGCAGATTGAAGGTGGGGCGTGCAATTCCTGCGCTCCAACAACTAGCTACCACGGATGGCGACGGTGATATCCGGAAGGCTGCGAGGGATGCGATCGAGGAAATCGAACGAGTATCTAACAATTAGTCCTGATTGACGGTTCGTCAGCATCGACTCCTGTCAGCTTTTGTGATATCTACCCAACTCCAACAACATCTTGAATAGGACCAACAGGTCTCCATGAAGAAAACCTTTTGCATCTCAGTTTATTTTCTCGTCTATCTTCTTCTTTGTTCGGTGCTCCTCTCCCAGGCTCGAGATACTACACGTCCCTATACTGAGGCGGCAAATCAAATTATCTCGACTGGACTCGCAAGTGGGAAAGCTTTTCAGTTCCTCTCCGAGCTTACTGCAATCGGACCTCGGCTCAGTGGTTCGCCTCAAGCGGCTCAGGCAGTCGAGTGGGCAAGGAAGAAGATGGAGGAATTGGGCTTCGATCGCGTCCGACCCGAACCTGTCATGGTTCCTCATTGGGTGAGGGGTCCGATAGAGGAGGCCTCCATCATAAATTCTCCCTCGATCGGAAACAAGCGGTTGAAGGTCTGTGCCTTGGGTGGGACTATAGCGACGCCCGAAGATGGAATCACAGCTGAGGTTGTGGAAGTGAAAACCTTTGAAGAGCTCCAGGCGCGGAAGGAGGAAGCGAAGGGAAAGATTATCTTCTTCAATCGACCGCTGGATCGGGCGAAAGTCAATGTCTTTGAGGCCTATGGCGGTGCCGCGAATCAAAGAGGGCAGGGCGCCATCGAAGCTGCGAAGGTCGGCGGAGTGGCTGCAGTCGTTCGTTCGATGACGACGCGGCTCGATGATGTTCCCCACACCGGCGCGATGCGCTATGATGACAGAATTCCCAAGATTCCGGCTGCTGCTATCAGTACCGTAGGCGCGAATTTCCTCAGCGAGTTGCTCGCAAAGGAAAAAATCGTCAAGGTGCGATTGAAGCTTACGTGCCAGACCCTTCCGGATGTGGAGTCGGCCAACGTTCTCGGTGAGCTGAGGGGAAGAGAGAGGCCCGAGGAGGTGGTCATAGTGGGTGCGCATCTCGATAGCTGGGACAAAGGTCAGGGTGCCCACGATGATGGGGCCGGCTGTGCGCAGGTGATCGAAGTGTTGAGACTCTTAAAGGAGCTTCAGCTTCGCCCGAAGAGGACCATCAGAGCGGTTTTGTTCATGAACGAGGAAAACGGACTCCGCGGCGCACGGGCGTATGCGGAAAAAGACCGACCGGGTGAGCGTCATGTTTTTGCTCTGGAATCCGATGCGGGAGGTTTTACGCCGCAAGGCTTCGGGTTCTCTGCCGATTCTGCGACATTTCAGAGAATTGCTGGATGGGCTTATTTATTCAGCTCCATCGAGGCCGACCGCTTCCAGAAAGGGGGCGGTGGTGCGGACATCGGAGAGCTGGGGTAAAAGGGCGTCCCGCTAGCAGGTTTGCGGGTGGTTACTCACCGGTATTTCGATTATCATCATTCCGATAATGACACCATTGACAAAGTCAACGAGCGAGAACTCCAGCTCGGTGCGATAGCAATGGCGATCCTCGCGTTTGTTCTTGCCGAGGAAGGTTTGGGGTAGACACGGGTCCATTTCGAAATGAGGAGATTGAGAAGGAGTTGGAAGGGGTTGGGCTTGCATGACTGGAGAACAAAACCTGATGAACGGGCAAAGGCTTTCACGTGAGCGATTACTCACTTTCCGCTGGAGGATATGGCAGGTAGGTCCGCGTTTCGTCTAGTGCAAATGTCGCAGGGCTGTGGAAACCAAGTGACGGTAAGAAACAAACCACCCACAATTTACTATCAAGCATTTATGAAACTTTTTGCATCCTTCTCTCTTTTGCTTTTACCGTATTCTCTTCTTCTTTCTGGATCTTCAAGGTCACAGGCACTCCTGGGCTTCGATTCTGCGGCAGCGCTACAGGTGCGTGCTGTCGAGAAGACATTCGATCCGCAACTCAAGGCAGACAGCCTCCGCCTCTGGATGAAGCGACTCTCTGCCAGACCGCATCACACAGGATCTCCTTATGATAAAGAGAATGCGGAATTCATCGCCCGGCAATTTCGGTCATGGGGATACGATACAAGGATCGAGGAATTCCACGTTCTCTTCCCAACTCCGAAAACTCGGCTGCTGGAGATGGTGGAACCAGAGAACTACAGCGCGAAGCTGGTCGAGCCGACACTGAAGGAAGATGCAACGTCAGGGCAAACGAACGAACAACTGCCACCCTACAACGCTTACTCCATCGATGGCGATGTCAGCGGAGAACTTGTGTACGTGAACTACGGAATCGTAAAGGACTACGAGGAGCTTGAGAAGCACGGGATCGATGTGAGGGGGAAGATTGTGATTGCACGCTACGGTGGCTCATGGCGGGGGATCAAACCGAAAGTCGCGGCAGAACGCGGAGCCATTGGTTGTATCATCTACTCCGATCCACGGGATGATGGATATTTTGAGGGGGATGTCTATCCAAAAGGTGCGTATCGAAACGATATGGGAGCTCAGCGGGGCTCAGTTGCCGATATGCCGATCTATTCTGGTGATCCGCTCACTCCTTTCGTCGCTGCGACGAAGGATGCCAAACGTTTGTCCATGAAAGAAGCCGCGACGCTCACGAAGATACCTGTTCTCCCAATCTCCTATGGCGATGCTCTTCCGCTTCTACGAGCACTTGGGGGTCCGGTTGCACCCCCGGCGTGGCGCGGGGCGCTCCCGATCACGTACCATCTCGGGCCGGGCCCAACGAAGGTACGTCTTAAAGTTGAATTCAACTGGGATATCGTTCCCATCTACGATGTGATCGCACAATGGAGAGGCAGTGAATATCCCGACGAATGGATCATTCGTGGAAACCATCACGATGCATGGGTGAATGGTGCGATGGACCCGACGAGTGGAATGGTTGCGATGATGGAGGAAGCTCGAGGCCTAGCCCAGCTTGTGAAGTCTGGCTGGAAACCAAAACGTACGATCATCTACTGCGCTTGGGATGCGGAAGAACAAGGCCTTCTGGGCTCGACGGAATGGGCAGAAGCCCACGCGGATGAACTGAAGCGGCATGCGGTGGTTTACATCAACACGGATTCGAATGGAAGAGGATTTCTTGGCATCGGTGGCTCACACACGCTGGAGAAGTTTGTGAATCAGATTGCGCGAGACGTGATTGACCCCCAGAAGAAAATCAGCGTGTCCGACCGCCTTCGGGCGTTGAGAATCGTCAACGGTTCGGATGAGGAACGAAAAGAACTCCGAGGCGGAAGTGATTTGCACATCTACGCCCTTGGTTCAGGTTCTGATTACACCCCGTTTCTTCAGCATCTCGGGATTGCCGCACTCAACATGGGGTATGGCGGAGAAAGTGGGGGCGGGTCTTATCATTCGATTTACGATTCGTTCGACCACTACATCCGTTTTGGAGATCCAAACTTTGAGTACGGAGTTGCACTTGCACAAACAACGGGCCGTGCGGTGATTCGTCTCGCTTCTGTTGACATCCTACCGTGGGATTTTACAGCGGCTGCCGCGGCTATCGAGAAGTATGTGAAGGAGGTTCAAAAGCTTACGGAGGAAATGAGGGAGGACACAGAGGAGCTAAATCGGCGAATTGTGGAAGGGACGCTTCAAAAAGTCTTTGACCCCACAAAGCCGTATGTGACCCCGAAGCCGAAAGACCCCGTCCCGTTCCTGAACTTTGCGCCCCTACAAAACGCCGTCGCTAAGCTACGTGAGAGCGCTCGTCGGTACGAGGACGCAATGAAGCATGTGACAGAAGGAAAGACATTGCTCTCTCCTCAGCGAAAGACTGAGTTGAATCAAATTCTGATGAATGCCGAGCGCGCGCTCACGCGAGAAAAAGGACTTCCGGGACGCCCATGGTATACCCACCAAATTTACGCCCCTGGCCAGTACACGGGCTATGGTGTAAAAACGCTGCCAGCCGTCCGGGAGGCGATTGAAGAGAGAAAGTGGCAAGAAGCGGAAGATCAAATCCCAGTCGTTGCCGGGGTGCTGGAAAAGTTTGCAAAGGAGATCGAGCGGGCAGCGGCGGTCTTGGAAGCTGTCTCAGACAAGTAGGCACGCGGAATGACATTGAATCCGCTTTCCAGAAAAAGAAAGTCCATAAGGCTAAAGGAATTCGATTATTCTCAACCTGGCGCATATTTCGTTACCATATGCACAAGGGATCGAGAACATATTTTTGGAGAAATTGTGGACGGGGAGATGCGATTAAATGCAAATGGCCAGATCGTGGAAGAATGCTGGGAGACCTTGCCATCGCATTATCCGAACATGGAATTGGATGCGTTCATCGTAATGCCGAATCATGTGCATGGGATCATCGTGATCCACGACGACGATGATGAGGGGCAGGTCTGGGACCTGCCCCTCCCAGAGGGAACCGTTACGGGCTTTCAGAAATCGTTCGGGCTTTCAAATCCTTTTCTGCCCGACGTATCAATGCCATGCGCAACACGCCCGGTCAAGCGGTCTGGCAACGCAACTACTTCGAACACATTGTCCGGAACGAACGGTCGCTGAATCGAATTCGTCGGTACATCAGCGACAATGCGGCACAATGGCAATTCGATCAGGAGAATTCAGACAGAGAAGGGCGAGATGAATTCAGCATTCGATTCCTGGAGTGATTTTCAAGCTGGTATGATGATCCATGGTCGTGGTAGTAGGGGGCGGCTTACGAGGAAAGAAGCATGATCGGCCAAACGGTCTCACACTACAAGATTTTGGAAAAACTCGGCGAGGGAGGAATGGGTGTCGTGTACAAAGCACAAGACCTCAAACTGAAGCGCTTCGTCGCCGTGAAGTTTCTCACCCCGTCCGTTAGTCCCAATGCAGGTGATCGGGAGCGTTTTGTCCAAGAAGCCCAAGCTGCCGCCATACTCAATCATCCGAACGTTGCGACGGTTTATGAGATCGATGAGGCGGATGGTCGGACATTCATCGCCATGGAGTACGTGGAGGGCAGTACACTCAAATCTCAAGTCTCAAACGCCAAATCTCGAGGCGAATACCTCCCCATTCAAAAGATTACCGATTGGGGAGCGCAGATTGCCGATGCTCTCGGCGTTGCGCACGATGCTGGGATTATCCATCGCGACATCAAGTCTGAGAATATTATGATCACAAAGGATGGGCGTGTGAAGGTCATGGATTTTGGCCTTGCGAAACTTAAGGGAGGAATAGCCCTGACGAAAACGCGGAGTACGGTGGGAACCCTCGGCTATATGTCGCCGGAGCAAGTCGTCGGTCAGGAGCTGGACCAGCGAACGGATCTCTGGTCCTTTGGCGTCGTTCTTTACGAGCTGGTCACGGGAGAGATTCCCTTCCGGGGAGAGCACGAAGCCGCTGTGATGTATGAAATCGTCAACGTGAATCCGGAGCCACTCGACTCTTACCGGAAGGACGTACCCGAGAGCATTCGGATCCTGCTCGCTAAGCTCCTGCAGAAAGATCGTTCAAAAAGAGTTGCATCAGCAAAAGAGATCATTGATGGACTGAAACCTCCTGCAACCTCATCGGTGGAGCTGGCTCCGGAGAAGTCAATTGCAGTCCTTTATTTTGAGAACATGAGTTCAGAGAAGGAAAGTGACTACTTCTGCGCCGGGATGACGGAAGATATCCTGACAAACTTATCGAAGATTCGCGGGCTGCAGGTTGTTTCGCGCACGGACGTTCTTCCCTTTCGGAACAAAGAAGTCAACATCCGCCAGGTTGGTGAGGCACTGCGGGTGAAGTACGCCGTGGAAGGCAGTGTGCGGAAAGCAGGGAACAAGATTCGCATCACGGCCCAGCTGATTGACGTGCAGACGGGGTTTCATCTCTGGGCGGATCGCTATGATCGCCTCGTGGATGACATCTTCGAAGTTCAGGACGAAGTCTCTCATAAGATTGCCGAGGCCCTAAAGATCTCTCTCTCAGACTCAGAGGAGAAATCGATGAAGCAGAAACCAACGGACGATCTCAGGGCGTACGATTTTTACATGCGAGGAAGAGAGCTTCTGTCCCGCAGAGGGAGAAAGAACAACGAGGCTGCTATTCAAATGTTCGACAACGCCGTTGCTATTGATCCGCACTTCGCCTCTGCTTATGCCGGGCTGGCAGAGGCGTACTCCTACATGTACGAGTGGTACGATGGGAGTTCACAATGGCTGGGCAGGGCGATTGAGATGAATCAAAAAGCTCTCGATCTTGATCCAACTTCCTTAGAAGCCAAATTTGGAATTGCGATGACCTACTTCCATCAGAAAAGATATGCGGAGGCAAAGCGTACCTTAGAGGCGATCATCCAAGAAAATTCCCAGTTCTATCCAGCTTACCTCCGACTTGGAACCCTGTCGGAAGCATCAAATGACGTTGATTCTGCCTTACGACATTATCGAATTGCGTCTGAGTTGAAGCCACACGACGAAGAGCCGTGGATGCGTTTGGACAGCATCTATCGAAGGACGGGTGATATGCAGGCTGCCCATGAGGCAGCGTTGAAGGTCATCGAGCTGACGGCACGGAAGCTTGAGGCGAGCCTCGACGACATCATTGTGATGAGCCGGCTCGCCCAAGCCTATGCACGGTTTGAGGCGAAAATGGAAGCGCATGCTACACTCAAACAAGTGTTTGAAATCGGTACGACGGATGGGCTTGCACTTTATAGCTGTGCTTGTGCTTATTCGCTCCTTGGAGAAAAAAATCGAGCACTCATATCCTTACGAAGAGCATTTGAGAGCGGATTCCGAGCGGTGGCGAATTGGGCGAAGACCGAAGAAGCGTTCGATTCGCTTCGCACCGACGCAGAATTCAAAAGGTTGATTGCAGATTTGGAGTGAGAAGAATCGAAGGTAGGGCAATGGTAGTCCACACTAAAGCAATTCCAATTCATTCATACATAATCAAAAAGAAAGGGTCAAAACCATGCCGAAATACGTCATCGAGCGAGTGATCCCCGGCGCGGGGAAATTGTCTGCGGCCGAACTGAAAGCCATCTCGCAGAAGTCTTGCAGCGTGCTGAACCAGCTTGGTCCTCAGATCCAGTGGGTTCACAGCTACGTCACAGACAACAAGATCTATTGCATCTACATCGCTCCGAACGAAGAGATGGTTCGAGAACACGCTCGGCTTGGAGGGTTCCCGGCGAACCAAGTTGCTGACGTGAAGACGATCATCGATCCGACGACCTCTGAGGGATGATTGCCCGGATGGAATTAGCCGTCCGATGAGGCAAGCGAATTTCTTATGTTCGGACGGAGAGTTTCTCACTCAGAAGTCTTGAGTCATCGGATCATTTTTCAATGGGTTATCGGTAGTGAAGATTATCACTCTCATGGTCGGTCGTATTCCAAACGGGGAGTCTCAGGTAGAACGCGTGAGGGCGTACATTGCAGGACAGGAAGAGCATCATCGCGAAAGGACTTTTCAAGATGAATTTCGGGCATTTCTGAAAGAGGGGATGATGATATCCGACCCGTTCAGGGTTCGATCTCTGTGTGTTGATGGGAAGTCTGGACGCCCGCCAGACCGCTCGACGGGCAGGTTGTCCCGAGCTGGAGTATGCGACGCCCCCGGCGTCGAGCCTTTCAAGGTGCAACCTACGATTGGCCGAATTATCACATTACCCGACACAAGAGTTCGGGACTCGCATGTAAGCAGTAAGTGTTGATCATGGTAGGCCAAATGATCTCACACTACAAGATTTTGGAAAAACTCGGCGAGGGAGGAATGGGTGTCGTCTATAAGGCCGAAGACATCAAACTCCACCGCCCCGTTGCACTCAAAGTTCTCCCCAGACAAGCCCTCATCACTGACGAAGACAGGACCCGCTTTGCTCGTGAAGCCCAAGCTGCGGCCAGTCTGAGCCATCCAAACATTGCAACGATCTTAGAGTTTGATGAAGTCGATGATCCCGTCACAGGTGGCAAACTTGCCTTCATCGCGATGGAATATGTCGAAGGGCAAACGCTGAAGGAGAAGATTCAGGAGCGCCCGCTCCCCGTCGAGGAAGCAGTGAAGATCGCCACCAGTGTTGCAGAAGGGTTGCAGGAAGCCCATGAGAAAGGCATTGTCCATCGAGACATCAAGAGTGCCACCATCATGGTGACACCAAAGGGACAGGTGAAGATAATGGATTTTGGGCTGGCAGAGATTGCCGGACGGAGTCGAGTGACGAAAGAAGGGATGACGGTGGGGACAGTGGCCTATATGTCTCCAGAGCAAGCACTCGGAGATAAGCTGGACCAGCGGACAGACATCTGGTCGTTGGGTGTAGTGATGTATGAGATGATCGCCGGCAGGCTTCCCTTTGTTGGAGACTATGAGCAAGCGATAGTGTATCGAATCCTGAATGAAGAGCCGGAGCCGGTCACGAGTCTACGCTCCAATGTGCCGATGGAGTTGGAGAGGATCGTGAAGAAAGCGATGCAGAAGGATCG
>JBBIJH010000007.1:0-37144 GCA_037446075.1 Ignavibacteriales bacterium | reverse complement strand
TTCGTCTCGATGCCAGGGGAAAGCAATCCTAAACCGGCGTTTGCGTACATGTTCCCTTTTTGCTTGTTTAGATACAACCTCCCTCCCCAGCCTATCATCGAAGTTGCGGAGCTATCCACGGAGAGATGTGATGCATCGGGTCGTTGATAGTAGTGTTGTGGAGAAGTTTGCAGAGCGAGCATCCGTTCGCATGTCCCGCTTACACGTGTGACTCCGGTCCAACCCGTGACCACCCACGTTCTTGAGCTGTCGAGATACGTCCAGCCATCGAAGCCAAGAGCCAGTGCGTTCCGATTTATGATCTGCTGAAGTGTTTCACTGCGGGGATCGTGCACTCCCGCTGTCAAGAGCAGTCCGATAGCCTGATTTCCCTTATCGAACTCCCGCTGTGTCCTGAAAACTCCGTGGTAGCCGAGGGGCTCGACCTCTTCTTTCAGCCGGATGCCAGAAGAATCGATCTCGGCGTATTCTCGCTGAGTGACGGCGCTTAATGCCCCGATCGACCATCCATCAGTGATCTTCCCGCTCAGTTTCGCCGCGCCAAGAATCGTTGTGCGATCCGGGACATCTCGGAATCCCTGATGAGTTACATACCCCTGCGGCGGTCGTCCAATTCGGCGACTATAGAAAAACCGTGGTTCGGACCAGTTGAAGCTCCAGTAATTGTTTGCCCCACCGCGTCCGAAGTTGAAGATGTTTGCACCTTCGATGAAGAACGGGCGCTTCTCCTCATAGAACGTCTCGTACTGCGTCAGATTCACCACCGCAGGATCGACTTCCACCTGACCGAAATCAGGATTGATGGTCGCATCGAGAGTAAGGTTTGTTCCAACTCCCACCTTCAAATCGGCACCGAGATTACCTGAGTAAAGACTCCCATCGTTGAACGGATCCCCCGCTTGAAACCTCCTCGTGAACTTTGCACTTGACACTGCGTATGGAAGAATCTCGAATCGCCTCGGGGGATTGATATCGCTGATCCCAATGAGGTCCGCAAATCGAGAGACGAACCCGCTTTCTTTCTTCGGCACCATGACGAAGTAGTCCTCCTCCTTACGTCTCTCAATGCGCCGCATGAAGTTGATTCCCCAGACTTGTTCGGCTTGCTTACGGAATCGTAATTGTGAGTATGGGACTCGTGCTTCGACGGTCCAGCCTTCAGCATCGATCGTCGTGGCTGATTCCCACACGCCGTCCCACGTGTCATCGTTCCAATCGTCATTGTAGAACGTTCCGTCTTCGATCGAACCGCCGGGATTCACAGCGAAGTAGAAGGCTGTCCGACGATCAAGATAGGAGTCAATTGCGAAATAAAACCAATCGGAGTTCGGTGCTTGGTCACGACGGCCAATGCGGCTGACGATTGAATCGGGAGAGGTATCATAAAGGCGAGCGGCGACATAAAGGGCTGCGTCATCGTACGCTACCCAGACTTCTGTTCTTTGTGTTGGAGGTACCCCCTCGTCTGGGTCGCGCTGCGTGAAGGCTGAATCTCCAGCTCGCTGCCAGGCGTCTTCCGAGAGGACGCCATCGATTTTTATGACAGCAAGCGAGCGAACGGCTTTGATCGTCCGTCTCAGAGCTACGCTATCACCCTTTGCCGTCGCCGCTTGCACCGTAATACAACAGGCAAGGAGGGCGGGAAGGAGTGCATACCTGAGGAACATCAAATCAGCAGGGGGTCCTATTTCTCCGCAGTTCCTCAAAGCTCCGATAAATTTGACGCAGTGGAGGAAAAAAAGGTACACCACCCTCATGTTGAGATGTCGACATTACACTCAGGGTTGAGATCCTCGAGTGGAATAAAGCTTTTGGACAACGATTTCCGTTAATTCCTCGATGATTTCTTGGGCGCCCGGCATGACATGGGTGCTCTTGTGCCAGATGATTTCCTTCGGTTCCCTCGCATGTTCATAGAGGGAATGAGCAGACTCATCAGGGAAGAGCAGGTCACCAGGACTGTTGACCATGAGAAGAGGTCGAGGAGAAAGACGTCGGATGTATCGGTTGGGTTCGAAGGGAGAAAGAAAAAGCTTTCCTATCCAGCCGGAGAGCTTCGGAGAAAGTGGCATCTCAAGCCGCTCTGCGTTTGAGGCAACAATCGAGGCAATGTCACCACCTCCCTGAACCACAATCAGTCGTTTGACATTTGGATGGAGAACAGCGGCAGGAACGCCGACGAAGGTTCCGAAGCTCACCGTTGCAACAGCGATGTCGCTCGTGTCCACGCTTGGATGTCGTCGAAGATAGTCAACGGCCAGAAGGAGGGAGGGAATTGTTTCCATCCCAGTTTTGCGCATCTCGATCAGAGTCGAGATGGAGTTCCATCCAGAGAAGTCAGCCTCGCCTCCATACGGATACCGGATTGCCATCACGATTACGGCTGGCCGCTCATCGAGCAGCGTAATGACGAGATGTCCTGTCTCGATCCCAGGGGCGACGAGAACTGCGGGAAAAGGTCCGGTTGCCTGTACCGGGAATCTCACCCATGCAGGGACCAGCATGCCTTCTGATGATCGTAGTAGAACCTCGCGGGTGCTGGAATATTCGGTCCTTCTGATCTCTCGTGTGTCGAACGAGACCAGGGACCCTTTTCGCTCCAGAAAGTATGCAGAGTGGTCCTTATTAATGTATCGAGCAATTGAACTGCTGATCACTGCTGCAATGAGTAGGATCGCAATTCCAAGCTTCTTTTTTACCTGCATGGTGGTATCGGAGGAAAAGGAGCGCCGCCAGTGTTCAATATAAAGGCAAGCGACTGGAAAATCAAAAGCGAAGGACTCAGTTCATGAGAACGGAATTCCAAACTACAGTTAACAAGAGATTTTCACACTGGCTTTTGGAACCTTTTGTGTGGGATGGGTGTTGAAAACTTCAGCCAGCACTAAGAGGCTATCCAACATCATCACCACCAATGAAGCCGGAAGGAGGATGCTTATGAGGAGAATCCCTTTACTTGCCTTGACACTCCTGATCTGCATTGGACTTATCCAAGCGCAGGAGAAAGAGAAAGCAGCGGAGAAAGAGGTTTCCGTTACCGGGGAGGTTGTGGACGTTGCTTGTTATCTGCACCAAGGGGCAAGAGGTGAAGGGCACAAGGACTGTGCTGTTGGATGTGCCAAGGCTGGAGGTGCTCTGGGAATTCTTGCCGCTGACGGGAGGCTCTACGTTTCCTTGTTGCCTGATGACCATAAATCCGGCCCGAACGCAATTCTGATGGATCATGTTGCCCATACAGTGACCGCAAAAGGAATCGTAAGGTCGAAGGGCGGCGTGAACGGTATAATGATCAGGAATGTTGAAATGGCAAAGACGGAGAAGAAGTGACAAAACCGTGGTGGGAGGAAGAGGGGAGGCAAGCCCCGCGTTGTTGGAGGGAACGATGCGGGGCTTTTCATTTCCAAAAGATTTTCCTTGATTTTCCCCGCTAGGCTTCATACCTTTGTACGGAAGAATCGACAATCCTTTCATGAAGTCACTGACTTCCCTCCCAACCATCTACGATTTACCTGCCAACGACCGGAAATACCTCAGGATTGGTACCTGCTCCTGGAAATATCCTGAATGGAGTCGAGTCGGGATTTATCCAGACGGGTACGACTCGAAGCGAGGGAATTTCCTTGAGTACTACTCGAGGCACTATAACACTGTAGAGATCGACCAGTGGTTCTGGAGCCTCCACACACCTAAGTTTGTGAGCCTTCCTAGTCCCCGCATCGCAAAGGAGTATGCAAAGTCTGTCCCGAAGGAATTCCTTTTTACAGTGAAAGCACCGAACAGCATCACGCTGACTCACTTCTATACGAAAGGTGCACAGGCCCAACAGTATCCTGAATACGCAGGGAAGCCTAATAAGCATTTTCTGGATATCGAACTGACAAGACACTTTCTCAAGACGCTGGAGCCAATGGAGGAGAAACTTGGCCCCATCATGTTTGAGTTCGAGTATCTCAACAAAGAGAAGATGGAATCGCTGGAGGCCTTCGTTCACCTTCTGGAGAATTTTCTCAGGGAACTGCCGAGGCCCTACCAGTATGGCGTCGAGACCCGAAACCCGAATTATCTTAAGCCCGCTTATTTCTCTCTGATGAAGAAGTACAACGTCGCACATGTTTTCCTGGAAGGCTACTACATGCCGCCCGTATCCTCAGTTTTGAAATCACAGCATGCGCTCACCGCTGGCCACACCGTATTTCGCCTGCACGGCCCAGACCGCGAAGGTATAGCTCAGAAGGCTGGAGGAGTCTGGGATAGAATCCAGATTGACCGGTCCTCGCTCGTCGAGGAAATTTCTGGCATACTCAAGAAGGTAATCGAGGAGCGAATCTCCACCTTTGTTAACGTCAATAACCACTTCGAAGGTTGCGCACCGATCAGTATCTCCAAGATTCTGAGAGATTTTGGGGCAGCATGAAGAGGGAACTCGCCACTCTTCAGAGGTCACTCGGCGCTGCTGAGGCAAATCGGTCTCTTGAAAAACTCTGCAAAAGTCCGTACCATTGGCCTGTGATAACCGCTGAAGTTATTCAACCCGACTGGTCATGATCCCCATCCCCTATGAGCAGGTCGATGAGTTCCTGAGCTGGCTCAGCGAGAGGCATCCTTCCATTGGATCCGAAACCTCCGACCCACGGAGGATTCGTGAGGTCCTCACGGAGTACCTGAGAACGAAAGGTAAGGTGGGCGTTCTCGACACGTCGTATGCCCTGAAAGTGTTTCAGGTCTGTCCGATGATTTATGAACCGGGCGTACGGGAGCAGATGAGTCACTTCCTTGGTTGCGGCGGGTGCATACACTACATCCACGAACGGCACAATGAGATTCCGAGGTTGCCCCAGCTTCATCCCTTACTTGACGGCTTTCTGCAGTTCTGCAAGAAGACCGAATGGGGAGACATTCTGGAGCGAAAGACACGGGGGATCGAAAGCCCATGGCTGGGAGAAGGCCCAGAATACATCGATCATTTGTTCCGCGGGTATATCCACCGCGTTGGATCAGAGCTGTCGCTGGCCTTTAACGACTACCTTTCGACGGCAGATGCACAGGTCGTAAAAGACTTTGAGGTAAATCGGGCGAAGTGGGCTACGATTTCGAGGCGACCGCTGAAGGTTTCGCGAGACTGGACGGAGCCTCTCGGAATGAGTATGGACCTTGAAGAAGCCGCAGAGCGCTTGATCGGCAGCGTCTATTTGCTACTCGAAGGCCAGTTCTATAAAGAAATCCAAGAGGATCCGCAGGTTTATGGTCGACTCGCAGGAATAGGACTAATGTCGAGGAGTGCGGCGAGGGGAATCGAATTCTTCGTCTGGCTTGATCACAAGTACCCGGAGCTTGATCTATTCGGGAGTGTTCCTACAGAGGGAATTAATGAACTGGTCACGGATTTTTGTGAGGAGAAAGGGTACACGGATTC
Source organism: Ignavibacteriales bacterium (assembly GCA_037446075.1). Classification (GTDB taxonomy): domain Bacteria; phylum Bacteroidota; class Ignavibacteria; order UBA10030; family JAHEZR01; genus JBBIJH01. Next base: position 31,731 of record JBBIJH010000007.1, on the reverse strand, counting down.
CAAAAGCTTTGCAGCGGAAGTGATGAATTGGATTCGCGGAGATGCAGAACAGCTCGTCTTGAGGCGTCTTAAGGCACTCTCGGGTAGGTCAAAGCACGATGTCACACGGGCTACTTCTGTGCCAGCCGCAGATCTTCCGGGTGTCTCGTTTCATGCAATTTTTCTTTATCACGGCTCTGTGGATTTTCGGCAGTTCATCAAAGAGCATTGGAAGGAGTTGAACTATATTACATCGGGGAAAATGGCCGTCTACTATTCTCTCGGGGACTTAGAACGAAAAGGCGCGAGCGCAGCACTCCTCGCAGATATTAAGCAAACAGCCAGTTCATCGACTCCTTCGCCCCGACTTTTGATCTGGCATGGACCTATTTCTTCCGAGGGGGGTCTCCCCGCAGAGCACGAAATGTTTCCCCTTGAACGGGTTCCTCATGAGAAGCTTATTGATTTGATCAAGACGATAGTGCGAGAAGTCTCTCAAAATGTCGATTTCGTAGAGGTTGTTGGAGAAGTCCAGAAATATCTCAAGTCCTCAGGAGTTGTTCCTGAGGAGACCCCACAGATTCTAACTGAAGAAGGAGATCTCGGGATGACCGCTGACTCACTTCCTGCGGGCGGTGAGGGATTTCGCCACGGTGGAAACAGCGGAAGGGCCGCCCGGATGCGAGTTTCTACCAGTCGCTTTGCCGATGTCTTTGCCATGCTCAACGCTAGTGGTCTGTCTGATCTTGCCGACGCTTTGAAAAATGCGCGTGGGGTCGTACTGAGTAGCCGAGAACTGTCGGATCAGGAAAAGCAAGAGTCTGTTGAGGTCTTGGCACAGATTGGAGAGGAGGTGGTGAAGTCGCACCCCAACATGACGCTTCTTCGTAGTGTCTCCCAGGGTTTGAAGGCCACCCTGGAAACGGTGCCAGGTGCTGCGAGTATGATAAGCAGACTGGGAGAAATCATCGAGCGGAGAACCGCATCAGCCACTGACACGACAAGAGAGATCAGGACCATGATCGAGAACTTAGAGGCGACGGAGGGGAAAAGGTTCCGGAGTATGCTTCTGCTGGTAGGGATCCCGGCGATCTTGGTCGTAGGATTTGCGTTCTGGTTGTTCTGGCAGGCGCAGGACTTCAAGATGAAATCTGCCTGGGTCAATATGGCGCGCGAGACCGTCATCCGACAGCAGCAGATCATCGATTCGATGAAGGCAAAGGCGGGGCAGATAGTGGCTGCAAGCGAGATCATCCGCCTCGGTGTCATTCAGTACCATGCGAGGAATTACGGCGCGGCAATCGAGGCGTATGACCGAGCGATTGAACTTGATCCGACGAATCCCGTTGCCTACGACCTGAAAGGCTACGCTTTGCTGAAAAGCGGCGAGGCCGAAAAGGCGGTACAATCGCTCCGGCAAGCCGTTGAACTCGACCCGACGTACATCTGGAGTCACTATGACCTGTCACTGGCTTACTGGGCGATTGGGGACACGGGGAAGGCGGTTGCGGAGGTTCAACGAGTCCTGCAGCTTGACCCGTCGTTCCGTGAGACAATAAGGAACGATGGCCAGTTCAGTGCGCTCAGATCATCTGCAGCGTTTCAGGCCCTATTCAAGAAATAAACTGACTGTTGGAAAACGCCCCGAACATCATCAGCTTTTTCATGAATGAAGCTGCCACTTCCCGCCTTCGGAGAATCACGAAGGCAGGGCTCGGTGCAAGAGGAAAGCGCTTCTTGGGTCGAAGGGTGGTGCACAATATTAGAAATCGTGAGCAGGAATTCTAGTTCATTATGGGGGCTCTGCACATGGGAGGCTCGACGTCCACAATCGAGTTGAGTGACACACAGGTAGCCTTTTTCCATCGCGAGGGTTATCTTGTTATTGATGCGATCACTACTCTGGAAGAAATCGCCTGGGTCCGAAAGGTGTACGATCGGCTCTTTCAGGAGAGGGCGGGTCGGGAGTTCGGAGATCAGTTTGACCTTGCGGGGACGGATGAAGAAAATCGTGAAGCGAGGCTTCCGCAGATTCTCGATCCTTCCAAGTATGCTCCTGAGCTGAAGGACACCTTGTTCCGTGCGAACGCAATTGCGATTGCGAAGCAATTGGTCGGACCGGAAGCGAAGCTCCTCGGAGAGCACGCGATCTTCAAGCCGGCCCGACATGGCGCCGAAACACCGTGGCATCAAGACGCTGCCTACCGCGACGGGAACTATGATCACCTCGATCTCAGTGTGTGGATTCCCCTTCAGGGCGCAACACTGGAAAATGGTTGCATGCAGTTCCTTCCCGGAAGCCACAAGCTCGATGTTCTTCCTCACCATTCCATCAACTATGACCCACGCGTCCACGGACTCGAAGTCGACGAAATCGATCCCTCGGCGGCTGTTGCCTGTCCTCTGAAAGCTGGTGGAGCCACCGTTCATCACTTCCGCACTCTTCACTACGCTGGACCGAACAAATCGGATGAGCCGCGTCGCGCTTACATTCTCGTGCTTGGCCTTGACCCGAAGCCCCGTGAAGTTCCGTTGAACTTCTACTGGAACACGATGAAGCGCACCGCGCGGGAGGAAAGGCGAAGGGCTTCACATCAAGAAGGGTAGGAGGCCGCAGGGAGAATGCTCTTGCCACGGGGTCGCTTTCGCATGAGATGAAAGAACTTCTGGGTCTGAGATTGCAAAACTTCCTGCCGAATGCTGATCATAGCCACGACGAGACTCTGGACTATCCTCGACATCATCTCCGCTAGCACTGAGTACCTCGATTCTCAAGGCGTTGACGACGCACGATTGAACACAGAGCTCTTGCTTGCTCATGTCCTTGGGTACCGGCGGATCGACTTGTACACTCATTTCGACAGACCCGTTGATCACGTTGAGCGTGAAGAATACAAGTTGCTTCTCAGGCGTCGAGCTTTGCGAGAACCTCTCCAGTACATCCTCGGCGAAGCAGAGTTCATGGGTTTACGCTTCTTTGTCGACCGGCGCGTCCTCATCCCTCGACCCGAAACGGAAGTACTCGTGGAGAAAACAATCGAACTGTGTAAATCGCAGGGAGAGAGGGGTAGACCGATCAGCGTCCTAGATGTTGGAACGGGATGCGGCAATGTCGCAGTAACAGTCGCGAAGTTAGTACCGACTGTGATCGTGATGGCGATCGACATCTCATCGGATGCACTTGAAGTGGCGATGCACAACGCCGAACTGCACGGTGTCTCGGAGCGTGTAACTTTCAAGCAAGTCGACATCCTTTCTTCTTCAGATCTTCTTGCGGGACAGACTTTCGACATCGTTGTTTCCAATCCTCCTTACGTCGCGAAGGAGGATTTTGGACAGCTACCGCCTGAAATCAGAGACTACGAGCCGCGTTTTGCAACATGTGACGAGTCGGATGGGCTGAAATTCTTCCGACGAATCTCAGAGCTGGGTACATCATTGCTCCGAAAAGGTGGCCATCTCCTTTTCGAAGTCGGCGATGGGCAAAGTGGAGACGTACGGCGAATCATGGCCAACGCGGGTTACAAGCAAATTGAGGTCCTAAAAGACTTGGCAGGCATCGAGAGGGTACTGAGAGGGAAGTTCGAGTGACCTTCCCTCGCTGAAGCTCTGAGGTTTGATTTAACTCACAAGACGTATCTCATATCTCGTTTTATGCGTGCGCTCATCCAGCGTGTCAAGAGATGTCAAGTTACGATTGGGGGCCAGGTCTACAGCGCGACAGGGAAGGGAATGCTTGTCCTTCTCGGCGTCAGGACTGGCGATAGCGAGGCCGATGCAGATTACCTTGCAGACCGCTGTGCGGCACTGAGGATCTTCGAAGATAGCGAAGGAAAGATGAATCTATCGGTGAAAGAGATCGATGGTGAGGTGATGGTGGTCTCACAGTTTACTCTTTATGGAGACACGAGGAAAGGAAACCGGCCGGGCTTCACAGAGGCTGCACCGCCAGAACTTGCCAACGCGCTTTACGAGAAGTTTGTCGATCGCCTCAGACGCCAACTCGGGGTGTCGAAAGTTGCCACTGGTGTCTTTCGGGCAATGATGGATGTGGAGCTTGTGAACGATGGACCTGTGACTGTAATGGTAGAGAGCAAATCCGATGCTGGGCCGCGGTCAGGCTAGGGATCTTGACCAAACAGGTCGGCTGTTGCAGACGGGTCTGCGACAGCACCCTTCACACCACAAGGGTAGCCGAGATCAATTGCTCTCTGATACCCCATGAACATATGAAGATGGGCGGGAGCAATAGCTCCCGTGTATCTAGGGATGAGGTGATTCGTGCGCATCTTGATGATCTTTGCCGACGGGGTTGGACTCGGAAGGGAAGATCCCACGACGAATCCTTTCTTCTCTGCAAACCTTCAGCATCTCTCCTCTCTTCTTGGCGGTCATCTTCCGAGCAGGAAGAACTCTCGCATAGCCAATTCGCAGGCCGTGCTAAAACCGCTGAGTCCCACACTAGGAGTCAAGGGTCTCCCGCAGAGTGGCACCGGGCAGACAACGATCTTCACCGGAGTCAACGCATCGAGGTTACTCGGGCAGCACTTCGGACCATATCCCCACTCAAGGCTGAAGTCTCTGCTTCACGAGAGAAACTTGTTCCGCCAACTTCGCGATCGAGGGAAGACCGTGTGCTTCGCGAATGCTTACCCCCGGCAGTTTCATGAAGCAATCGAGAGGCGAAAGCTCAGATATACGGTCACGACTCTCTCGTCGACGATTGCCGGGATGCCTCTTCGTGGTTACGAGGAGTTGAAATCAGGTGAAGCCCTGCCGGCTGATATCACTGGAGAACGGTGGGCACAGTTCGGATACGATCATCTTCCTGTCCTTTCTCCTCGAACTGCTGGAGAACGATTCTACCGCCTATCCAGAAAGTTTGATTTCACTCTCTTCGAGTATTTCTTGACCGATCACGCAGGACATAGCCGGAATATGAGTGTCGCAACGGAGGTCCTCGAGCGTTTGGACAGCTTCCTTGGCGGAGTGCTGGAGCACTTCGAGCCGGAGGAATCACTTCTTCTGTTCACGAGCGATCATGGAAACATCGAGGACCTTTCCACAAAATCCCACACAAGAAATCCCGTCCCGCTGCTTCTTCTTGGTTCACAGAAAGATGTAGCGAGCAGGGCAATCAACAGCCTTACTCGTATCACCCCTACGCTTGTTGAGTTCATGTCCAGGTAGATTTCTCGCTCGGGCAAAAGTCTCCCATGTCGAACTTCCTTTGGCATCGTTCTGCACTAAAGGTGGCTCTGGCCATGACGTGCGGCATCCTGCTTGCTGAGCGCCTCAGCCTTTCTGTAAGGTTAACTTCCTTTCTTCTTGCAGGGCTTGTTGCCACCGCAATCCTCTTGCACCTGTTGTCCAAAGGCCGGCACGATATGCAGGGGATTCTGACTCCGATCGTCCTCTGCGTTCTGGTGGTCCTTGGTGCATGGAAATTCGCGGTAGATGAAAGGCTGGTAACAGGCAACAGACTTGCATTGTATGCTGATAGCGCCAGAGAGGCTTGGCTTATTGGATCAGTGCAAGACCGACCACAGAAAAAATCGAGGTCTCTTCAGTTTGTCATACAAGTCTCAGCACTCCGCCTGGAAACCCAGGCCGAAGAAATCGATGGGGATGTCCTCATTGCAGTTCGTGAGTCGCCGGAAGCAGATAGCTTGATGAGATCAGTGCAGTTAAGAGATCAAGTCGCGGTATATGGTAAGCTCGAACATCCGAGAGGCCCCCGAAACCCAGGTGATTTTGATTTCCGGCGGCATCTCCTGCTGAATGGCATCTCAGCGGTTATGTACCTGAAGAGTGCAAACGACTTTCTACCATTTGGCGAGCATGAGCGGACAGTCTCAGCGTCCCGAAGCATAGCACGGGTACGATCTGCAATCGCTTCAGCGATTGATGAAACGGTTGGTGGAGTCGAAGGCGCTTTTCTCAAAGGCATATTGATTGGCGATCGGTCGGAGATTCCGATGGAAGTGAAGGACTCCTTCATCAATGCCGGGGTAATTCACGTGCTTGCAGTTTCGGGCTTACACGTGGGAATGGTGGCACTGATCCTTGTGAGCGTCTTCAGTCTCTTGAGGTTGAGAAGGACGTGGACGACCTTGTTAACACTCCTGTCATTGTTCATCTACGTGCTCCTGACCGGCTCTGCCCCATCGGTCGTCAGAGCGACGATTATGGCGACAGTGATCCTCGTAGCTCGACTCCTCCAGAAAAAGCCCGACGTCTTCAACTCACTGGCCTTCGCTGCGATTCTCATTTACTTCATCGATGCGAAGCAGCTCTTCAACCCCGGCTTCCAGCTTTCCTTTGCTGCTGTAGGCTCGATCCTCTACTTTTACCCCAAGATTTTCTGGTACTCTGAACATTTTCCGGAGAAAGTGCGACGATCGCGGCTTTTCGATTTTCTCTGGAAGCTTTTCTCAGTCTCCGCTGCAGCGCAGGTCGGCACGATCCCGTTCACAGTAACCTATTTTGGCAAGGTTTCTCTTGTGTCCCTTCTGACCAATCTCTTCGTGATCCCGGCAGTCGGAGTTGGATTGGCGCTTGGCTTCGCCATTTCTTTCTTCGCTCTTTTCTCGGGCTGGCTTGCAGCAATCTACGGCGAGGCCGAGCACCTGTTGTTGAATATCGTTCTCAGAGTTGTCGATTATTCCGGGAGTATCCCATTCGCATTTCTTTCTGTAGCGAAGTTTGGTTTCCTTGATTTTCTTCTGTTCTATTCGGTAGCGCTTTTTGTCTTTAATTGGAAAGAGAAACAGTTAAGGAGGAAGCTGGTATTCCCAATGCTAATCCTGGCGAACATAGCACTCTTCCTGGCTTTCTTCCGGGAGGGGCCGCGACTGCGAATCACAGTCCTCGACGTTGGGCAGGGCGATGCAACGCTCGTGGAATTCCCATCAGGAAAGACACTGCTCGTTGATGGAGGGCCAAAGACGCTTAACTATGATGCCGGTGAGAAGATCGTTGCCCCGTTCTTGAAAAGAACGCTGAAGAAGTTAAATGCCCTCGTTGTAACCCACCCACACAGTGATCACCTCGGCGGGGTGGAGGCGGTGTTGAGAGCAATCTCTGTGGGTGAGGTGTACGATGCGGGTCATAAGGCAGAATCAAAACTCTATCAGGATTTTCAGAGAGCTATCACGGAGCTTGGGGTCCCCTTTTATCACTTGAAAGCCGGGGATAGAATTGAGATTGACAAAGACGTCCGCATCTTTGTTCTCCACCCCACGATGGACTTCGTACAGAGAGATTCAATCCACTTTGTCCAAGATTTCAACAATGGATCGGTCGTCCTGAGAATTCAATACGGAAAAACTGCTCTCCTCCTGACGGGGGATGCCGAGGAACCCTCGGAATTACAGATAGTGCAGCTTTTCGATGGTTTCCTTAAGTCCTCTTTTGTCAAAGTGGGACACCACGGAAGCATCACAAGCAGCACGCCGCAGTTTGTCGAGGCCATGAGACCAGACCACGCCGCCATCTCGGTCGGTGCGAACAACAAATTTGGACATCCGTCGATGGAAGTGATCGGACGCTATCAATCGGTTGGCACAGAGGTCAGGAGGACTGATCTCGAAGGGGCTTTGATCTACGAGAGCGACGGCAGGTCGATTCGGCGTCTCCGCTGGCAGTAGTTTGACATTGGAGGCACGGTTGGTTATTTTAGATCGCAACTCTCGAGTTTTTTCGATCATCTGAACAATGGAAACTATGGAGACAACATTGACGAGGATTCAAGTCGAGAAGAAAAAGTGGGAAGAGGAACTTTTCACCCCCTCTCTCAAGAGAATGGCTGAGCGCGCTCCGAGGTTTGCAACCGATTCTGGCATACCCATCGAGAACCTGTATGTTCCTACGGAGTTCAGCTATCTAGAGAAAATCGGATTTCCGGGATCCTATCCATTTACGCGCGGCGTGTATCCCTCAATGTACCGGAGTCGTTTCTGGACGATGCGGCAATATGCTGGGTTTGGTAGTGCTGAGGAGTCAAACAAGCGCTATCGATATTTGCTCCAACAGGGGACGACGGGCCTTTCGGTTGCATTTGATCTCCCGACCCAGATGGGTTACGATTCGGACCACCCCCTCGCAGAGGGGGAAGTGGGGAGAGTGGGTGTTGCGGTTGATTCTCTCGCTGATATAGAAATCTTGTTCGATGGCATCGAGCTGGAGAAGGTCACGACCTCAATGACGATCAATGCTACGGCGGCGATCTTACTCGCTTTCTACATTGCGCTGGCGAAGAAACAGGGAGCGGACCTTCGGAAACTCTCGGGGACTGTCCAGAACGATATTCTCAAAGAGTTTATCGCCCGTGGTACATACATCTATCCACCACGTCCGTCGATGCGACTCGTCACTGACATCATGAAGTGGTGCACTGAGTTTCTTCCCAAATGGAACGCGATCTCCATCAGCGGCTATCATATTCGTGAGGCGGGATCTACTGCGGTGCAGGAGGTGGCTTTCACTCTCGCGAACGCGATCGCCTACGTTCAGGCGGCGGTGGACGCCAGCCTGAACGTCGATACGTTGGGCCCGCAGCTCTCATTCTTCTTCAATGCGCATAATAACTTCTTTGAGGAGATAGCAAAGTTCCGGGCAGCGCGACGCGTCTGGGCTTCAATCATGAAAGAACGCTTCGGTGCACAGAACCCGGAGGCCATGAAACTGCGCTTCCACGTGCAGACGGGAGGGTCGACTCTGACTGCTCGGCAAATCGATAACAACGTTGTGCGTGTCACTCTGCAAGCGCTTGCGGCGGTTCTCGGTGGCTGTCAATCCCTCCACACGAACGCGCGAGATGAGGCGCTCGCGCTTCCGACGGAGGCTTCGGCTCGCCTGGCTCTCCGGACGCAGCAAGTGATTGCCTTCGAGAGCGGTGTCACCGATACGATCGATCCCCTCGGTGGGTCATACTTTCTGGAGTCTCTCACGGACGAGATCGAGCGACGAGTCAGGCAATATCTCGAAAAGATAGACCGGATGGGCGGTGCCCTCGCTGCAATTGAGAAGAAATTTTATCAGCGCGAGATTGCCAAGAGCGCCTACGAGTACCAGCGAGCCATCGAGCAAAAGGAAAAGATCATCGTTGGTGTGAATGAGTTCAAAAGCGAGGAAGAGGAAGCTGTGGAGCTGCTGGAAATTGATCCCGCCGTGCGAGACCGTCAGATCAAACGGCTGAAAGAATTGCGTACACGAAGATCAAACGAACGGGTTCAAAAAGCCCTGGAGGATTTACGTCGAGCTGCTGAGGGATCGGGCAGCCTGTTCCCGTTTCTTCTCGCCGCTGTAGAATCTTATGCGACACTCGGCGAAATCTCGGACGCGATGAGAGACGTCTGGGGGGAGTACAAGGAGTAAGTGATAGGAGTTGGGTTGTAGGGGGGAGAGGGCAATAAGCTTTCGATCTATGGGATTCTTGGAGCAATGGCGCTATCGAAAGCAAAGCTGAAATACTTGCGATCGCTCAGGCAGAAGAAGTTTCGGGAGCGTGAAAAGAAGTTCTTGGTCGAGGGATTCAGGCTGACTTCTGAAGCGGTATCTTCTGATTTTATTGTCGACCAGCTCTTCTATACAGGAGACTTCATGAAGAAAAAGCAACACGCAGACCTGGTTGAGGAGGCACGGAGACGAAGGATCGCGACGAATCAAATCACTGCTCGTGAGCTTGAGAGTTTTGCAGACACCGTGACAGCGCAGGGCGTGGTGGCTCTCGTCCATGAGCGAGAGTCCAGCATTGATGACATCCTTGCGAGCGAGCGTGGGCGACAGCTGATCCTGGCTCTGGATGCAGTCTCTGAACCGGGCAACGTGGGCACGGCGATCCGCACCGCAGATTGGTTTGGTGTTTCGGCCGTCTTGCTTGGGAAAGGGACAGTGGAACTGTATAACCCAAAAGTAGTTCGTTCTACGATGGGTTCTCTTTTTCATCTCCCGATCGCCATTGAGATCGAGCTGCCAGAGGTGTTGGGAAATTTCCGGAGGCGTGGCTTTGTTATTTCTGCAGCAAGTGTCAATGCAGAGCGAAGCTACGACGACGTGCCTTTTGCTGACAAAGCTCTCATTATCTTGGGCAATGAGGCGCGTGGAGTTTCCCCGGAGGTGCTGTCCGAAGTAGATCACGAGATCAGCATCAAACGGATCGGAAAGGCGGAGTCGTTAAACGTGGGTGTGGCGTCGGGAATTCTGCTGGCTCGTTATTCAAAGCATGGAAGGTAGGTATGGGATTTTACTATTGATTTTGACGCTGAGAATCGTGTTATTTTGTTTAGCATCTTTACCCGGACAGCGCCCCCTGTTATAGAGGTCAAGCCGCACTATAACCGAAGCTTTCTAACATGGACTCAAGACCAAAACCACAACTGATCCTTCCGCCGGAAGAACAACCGATTTCGTCCGAGAAGAATCTCCAGGAAAAAATCCAGGCTGGTGAACGCTTGCTGTCGGTAAGCGATCAGCGCAGGCTCACTGACCTCGCAACCCGCCAGCGCACGATCCTGAACTGGAGCATCAATAATCCCACTGCAGACAAGTATCGGGCCGTTTACCAGCGAGCTGTCTCCTGGTACTGGAACCCCGATGCCGAGATCGATTGGACACAAGAAACTCATCTGGATGAACGCCTGAAAAGCTCGATGACACGCATTGGCACGATGCTCTACTCTCTCGAGCTGATGGGTTTGCACGTCATCTCTGCGATGATGTCGAAGGCGCGGAAGAAGTTCCATGATGAGAATATGGGACTCTACCTTACTTCCCAATGTGCCGATGAAGCCCGGCATGTCTATGTGATCGAGAACTATCTCAGAAAAGTGGAAGTCCCGCTGGTGTACGAACGACTGGCACAAATTCTTGGGAACGTGGCGCATCTCGGTCCTTATCGCGTCGAAAACTGGTTGTTTTCAACACTCTTCTCCGAGATTTTCGCCTCCACGTTCCTTCAGTATTGTCTCGAGAGCAAGATCGATCATCTGGGGAAGGAGGCATTTAAGAACATCCTGCGAGATGAGGCTCGGCACGTCAGCTTTATTGATCTCGCCCTGAAAGACACGAACGCGGACTTGTCTTTCATTGGCAGGAACTATGTGAAGCTTGGCCAAATGACTCTGATGCGTCTCGTAGGTCTGGGACTACGTCAGCTCAGAAAAGATGCCGAGAACATCGGTATCGATGCCAGAGATCTCGTGGATACAGTTTTCCAGCGGCTCGAAAAAGAGTACGAAGAAATCGGTTTTCGTGACCTCAACGTCGAGAAAATGAGAAAGCTTCTTAGAAAGTCGTTCGATCAGTAGTCCTCAATGATGAGAGAATTGCACAGAGGCACACTCAGGAGTCACAAAGGAACACAGAGATATATTCATGGAGTTCAAGCTCCGAGTTCCGTCTGACTCCGTGTATTCTCTGTGAACCTCAGTGGTATCTTGTTCATGAGCGCTTTCAGCATCTTTCGATATGAGTGAGCAGCGCTGCTAACCTTTTCTGCCACCATTGACGCGCCTGTTCAAAGGCGTTGACAGCTAACTCCTTCCCAAGATTTACACGCTCCAAGAAAGGAGGTAACCCCATGCCTCGCAGACTAAGAAGTCTCATCATTCCCACTCGCCGATTCCTTGCCCGTACTGCTTCAGTCGTCGTGGCTCTTGGGTTTATGATTTTCGAGAGCTTCGCCCAGGTCGTCAAGGCACCGCCGCCAACGGGGACGGACAATGTTCAGGATACAGTCCATGGTGTTCTCATTACAGATCCATATCGATGGCTCGAGGATCAAAACAGTCCGGAGACGCGCCAGTGGCTCGAAGCGCAGACCGAATATACCCGGAGCGTCTTAGATCCCCTCCCCAGCCGAGAGACGATCAAGCAGCGACTGGAGCAACTGAATCGCATTGAGATCGTCAACGCTCCGACCGTGCGGGGGGATCGGTATTTCTTCTCCAAGAGGGCCAGTGATCAAGACCTTTTTGTGATCTACCTGAGAAAGGGATTGAAGGGAAAAGATGAAGTTCTCCTCGACCCGCATCCGATGAGCCCTGACCACACGGTGACTGTGGGATTGTGGGATGTCTCGAACGACGGGAATCTCATTGCATACGGAGTCCGGGAAGGAGGGGCGGATGAAGTAACGGTGCGCTTCATGGAGGTGGACTCGAGAAAAAATCTGCCAGATGAACTAGCACGCGCTCGCTACTTTGGCGTGTCGTTCTTGCACGATAAGAGCGGGTTCTACTATACTCGGATGGAGAAGGAAGGCCCACGGGTTTATTTTCATAAAATGGGATCGGACCCATCCAGCGACCGTGAGATATTCGGGAGCGGCTATGGGATCGATAAAATCATTTCAGCAAGTGTTTCGGAAGATGGACGGTATCTGCTGATTATCGTGTCTCACGGCGCAGCCGGCCAGAGGACCGAGGTTTATCTCCAAGACCTGAAGGCACAGGGGCCGATCACCCCAGTCGTGAACGACCTTGATGCTCGATTCTCTCCCACGTTGGCGAGCGATCATCTTTTTCTCCAGACAAACTGGCAAGCTCCGAACGGACGTATCTTCGATGTCGACTTGAAAAAGCCGGAGCGTGCTAACTGGCGGCTGGTGATTCCGGAGAGCAAAGCCGTCATCCGCAGCTACACAGCTGCCGGAGGGAAGTTGTGCGTGAACTATCTTGAGAACGTCCGTTCAACGGTAAAGATGTATGAGCCAGACGGCACGTTCATCCGAGATATCGCCTTCCCTTCAATCGGAACCGTAAGCGGGATCTCGGGACGGTGGGAGGCAAATGAAGCTTTCTTCGCTTTCTCGTCTTTCCATATCCCGACGACGGTTTACCGCTATGATCTCAAATCAGGGAAGCGTGAGGAGTGGTCTCGACTTAATGTTCCATTTAAGTCCGAGGACTTTGAAGTCAAACAAGTCTGGTATGAGTCAAAGGATAGGACGAAGGTACCGATGTTCCTCGTGCACAAGAAAGGGATGAAGCTTGACGGCGAGAATCCCACGTACCTGACAGGCTATGGTGGCTTCAACATAAGCTTGACGCCTAGCTTTTCTTCGACTGCTGCCTTCTGGGTGGAGCGTGGAGGTGTCTACGCGGTGCCGAATCTCCGCGGCGGCGGAGAATTTGGCGAAGAATGGCACAAGGCCGGGATGTTTGAGAAGAAGCAAAATGTTTTTGACGATTTCATTGCGGCAGCGGAATGGTTGATCGACAATAAGTACACGAATCCCTCAAAGCTGGTGATTGCCGGAGGGAGCAATGGCGGCTTGCTCGTCGGTGCGGCAATGACTCAGCGGCCCGAGCTGTTCAGGGTCGTGGTGTGCAGCGTTCCGCTCCTCGACATGGTACGATACCACAAATTTCTGGTGGCGAAGTTCTGGATCAGCGAGTATGGTTCCGCTGAGAATCCGAGTCAGTTCGAGTATATTTATAAGTACTCCCCGTATCACAAAACCAAGGTCGGGACGAAGTACCCCGCTGTCCTGATGATCTCCGGCGATCTCGACACCCGGGTTGACCCGCTCCATGCCCGAAAAATGACAGCGCTCTTGCAAAGCACGATGAGTCCTGATCGACCCGTGTTGCTCCATTATAACACGAAATCAGGCCACTCTGGTGGTCGTCCGCTCACCCGGTTGATCTCCGATTGGACGGACGAGTACAGTTTCATTTTCTGGCAGCTTGGGATTGTAGTTCCAGGACATGAGAGGCCGGGCGGGAATTGATGAGTCTCGACGAGAGAATCGCTTCACCTCGATTGAAGGAGGCGAATTAGCCACTTAGCCCCCCCAGATTGGGGTCGTTGCGTTATTGGTTTGCACGCAGCTTCAGCCGAGTCTGGACGCCTTGTCATATTGCACAGCCGCGAGCTTCAGCTCGTGGTAATGAGTTTATAGCCTCGGCGGGGTTTTAACCCCAAAATCAAATAGGAGTGGGGGCTAAAGCCCCAATGTTTTCTTTTGGCATGGTGCACGATCTGAAGATCGGGGCTATGCGTGGTCTTGTGTTGTTCGGGAAAGTGGAATAAACTTTTGCAATTGCTATTAACAGTTTCTAGAGAGATGCTCACAAAGGTTCCCGGTTTTCGAGTTGGTCATTACACGGACGACCGCGCGCTCACGGGCTGCACGGTCGTTCTGTGTCCACCGAAGACGGTGGGGGGCTGCGATGTGCGTGGGAGCTCTCCCGGTTCGCGAGAACTTGCACTCCTCGGTTCTGAGAAAACGATGCAAGAAGTTCACGCGATCCTATTCACGGGAGGAAGCGCCTTTGGCCTGGCAGCCGCTGAAGGAGTGATGAAGTACTTGGAAGAGAAGGGGATCGGCTACGAAACTCCATGGGTGAAGGTCCCGATTGTCCCGGCGGCGGTGATTTTTGATTTAAATATAGGGGACACGAATGTCCGTCCGGGACCAAGCGAAGGATATCAAGCCTGTTTGAAGGCGAATTCGGGAGATGTCAAAGAAGGAAACGCCGGCGCTGGAGCGGGAGCGACGGTGGGGAAATGGGGAGGACCCGAATACAGGATGAAAGGCGGGGTCGGAACGGCAAGCCTGTCCGATGGGGATCTGGCGGTTGGAGCATTGGCCGTAGTGAATTGTGTCGGTGATGTTGTGGACGAAAGAGGAGAAGTACTCGCTGGCGCGCGGAAGCCTGAGGGACGGTTTCTTGTTGAAGAAAATCCTCTGAGAAAATTTGCTCTCCGAAGAATCCTGCCTGTCACGAATACAACTCTTGTCGTTGTGGCGACGAATGCAAAGCTTACGAAGGTGGAAGCCAACCGCGTTGCTCAACGGGCACAGAACGGCATTGCCCGTGCGATCGTTCCTGCACATACGAGTTATGACGGGGATATCACGTTTGCCCTTTCTTCAGGATCAGTGGAGGCAAATCTTGATCTCGTGGCTGAGTTTGGTGCGGATGTAACTGCACGCGCAATTCGCAGTGCTGTCCGGGCGGCGGAGAGTGTGGGGGGAGTGGCGGGGTTGAAGAGTCACCTGTAAGCTATGCTCGGCCAGCCTAGATTTGTAAAGGTCGCTGGGCAGACAAGTAGTTAAGTTGGAGAGCCGTCTAACGGCCTCGAGAGAAGCCGCCGCCCGAAGGGTTGTCGCCTGGAACGATTTGTTAGGCCGCCTTTGGCCAAGAGTGCAATCTTCACTCATCTATCAACCGCATCCACATCCTTCCTTTGAAGCGTCCACATTTGCCTCAGCAGCCTTGAATATAGTCGAAGCAAACTGATCCATCTTGGCCATGGCACCCTTTCTCACCGTCCTGGCTACTGCAATGGCCTCTACGATCTCCTGTTCATCAACCCCATTTTCTTGCGCCTTGCTGACATGGTAGCTCAAACATGGCTGGCAGTTTGCCGTGACGGATGCTCCAATGGCTATCAACTCTTTGATTCGATCATCCATGACGAACCTCCTTAATCTTTCGGTTCATTGATTTCCCCTGTCGGTCGTAGACAGAGGCAGGGTTGATCTCAGCAGCAACTGCCTTCTCGTTTCGTAGAGATTCCCAAAAGCGTATAGGTGGGACAGAACCCAATAGTTCCAGAAACGAGAAGCGGAATGCTGAGAATCATAAGGATCGTTCCGAGCGTCCCTTTCACAATGAGAACCCCCAGAACGATCAAACCAATCCCGAGGCAGATTCGGAGCATCCGGTCTGGCCAACCGATATTTTGTGTGAATGGAATCTTCAAGGTGTATCACCTCCTCTCTGACCCTATAGACGGAGGTCAGTCGGGAAAGGATACACCCTCAATATTCCTTCCGAAATTCTTTCAAAGCACTCTTTAGATCACACGCCAATTCGTTTCTCTCATCGCGATAAAAACTGCAATTGGCCTCAAGTTCTTTCTTTAATTTTGCCCTTGCACGATGCAATCTGATTTTTACAGTATCAAGGCTAACCCCAAGAACTTCCGCAATCTCCCGGTTCTGTAGATCTTCCAACTCACTGAGTATGATAACAGTCCGGTAATCCTCCGGAAGCTTCTCAATAAAGTTTCGAATGCACTCATTCATTTCCTTCCGGATAACCTCTTGCTCAACCGAAGCCATCTTTTCTCCCGTCCATACATTCTTGTCCTCAGCCTCGATTTCACCGCCTGCCATTGAATCCTCCGATAACCTTTTCTGCACTATGCGTTGGAAAGATGGGGCGCGTAGCCTATCTAATGCGGCGTTAGTTGCAATTCGATATATCCAGGTGGACAGTTGAGCCTCACCTCTAAAAGTTTTCAATCCTTGACTAACCCTTACGAAAACCTCTTGAGTCAAATCCTCGGCTCCATGCTCACCAACCAGGCGTTCTATGTAGCGGAGTATCTTTGGCTGGAAGGCGTTGTAGATATCATGAAACTCTAATTCATCTTCAATCATCCAAATCCTTTCAATTTTTGGGTAAAGGGCAAACTCCCTTGTTGAGTGTCGCAATGGCGAGCGGCCGAACGGCGGCTGCAGCCCGTTGTCAGCCTCCTTTTCGCCAGGTTGGGTCTAGCGACTCTCACTTTACGCTCTTTCCAAAATCCTCTGGAAGTACTGCTGACTCAACCCAATCCTTTGCTCCCTGTGGAGGTGGACAAAGGTCGCGCCATTCCTGATATGCAGCCTCATTGGCGCAATCCATAACCAAAATGAATTCATCACGCTCCTGGAGAACAAAAAAGTTCCTCAGTGAAACACCAAGCACTTTCGCCGCTGTTCCGCGCACATGGGCAAGAATGGATTGCAAATGATCCCGATAGTCTAATTTGTACTGGACAGGTTTGAGGAAGATCATTTACTTACTCCTTGGGCAATTGCGCTCAGTGCCATCTCACCCGCGCCGACTGTGATGCAGCGCGTGTTAGCCCGCCGTCCCTATGCGGTGTAGGACAAATGCACGTCCACAACACGGAGGCCCGATGACGACGGTGGGCGACGAGACAGAAGCCGCCCGCTGCGAGCCCGGGCGTCCCATTGACACGGCTCATCCTTGTCGCTTCACGGCGTCTGCAAGCTCGATCAATACGTTCGGTTCCTCACCGACAACCCAGGTATCATGTCCGGGGTGCATGATCGCCACGTCCCCCGGACCAAATTCCATCTCAGTGCCGTCATCCATCCGTATTCGTTGACGTCCTGCGAGAAAGATCTTCACATGGAATCGCTGGCAGCTTTCCCCACCAACGACGGGCTTGACGTGCTTCGACCACTGCCAGCCAGGTTCGAGGGTCTCGCGATAGAATGTCAATCCACCGACGGTAACGACATCGATGCGACCCTTCTCGAAGGGTCGGCGGGTTTCGTCAGGCGAGTCGAAGTTCTTCCCCGTGACGAACTCGGATCCTGCTGCCATGATTTACCTCCTTATGTCACAAATTGAGCGGGCTAACTACTGTTTATATGGTTTCCGCATAGCACTCTTCCACTGGCTCACTGTCGGCATAAGACATCAGTGTGCAGTCGCTCATAAGTTCGGTGCAGCCTACGAGCTCGAGCAGTTTCTCAAAGCGCGCCGGTGGGTTATACGGCTTAGGTATAAAAGTCACGCCATCTTTCCCCACTCTCCCGGTGACCACGGTTTGGTGATGGCGTCACTTCAGTCGAGTAAGACGAGAGACCGGACAAAACTCTTCAGCGCTTGAAAAGCTTGCTCTGCCTGCTCGCGAGACACATGCTTTGTGCAGTCATGATCACTAATACTACGAAGTTCAAAAATCCAGTTGAGAGTCTTGCCTTGTTCTTCGCTGAACTTTCGTGTCTTGACGAATCGTGGATAGAATCATTTGTTTCTTTTGGTACGCCTTGGCTCGTAGCGTTCCGATCGACTTTACGAGGCCGCTCTTTGGCGGAGTCAGCTCGAGGCCGGGGCGATTTGCGCCGCGTCCATTCATCGCAGCCCGCGCCAGTAAAACGGCTGTCGTTTTTGACTTGCAATGGCAAGGATGGGAATTGTGTCATCAATGACCGAGTACATGATGCTCTATGGGGACCGACGCAGGACTTTCCGCCTGACAAACTTCAGTAGAAATGGGGCGGCTTCAGGATGGTCACGGATCTGTGTGATACAGTGCTCGTCCTCTGCGAGAAATGCTACGCCGAGACCGGCAACCTCTGATTCGTAGTACCGGGCTGCCTCGTTCAGCTCTGCCTCGGCCAGATCATGAAGCTCGACAGAGCGGATCATTTGAGCCGCGCTCGAGCGTGCCGCAATACCTCGTTTGCCGGACGGGCTTTCGCCCTGCTATTCAAAAGTTCCTGATGTCGTCGAAGCGCCTCCTTTGCCCAGAGTTGTTCGTTCTCAGCTTCGGAAAGCTCATCCAGACTGTAAAGCAATCTCTGCGCTAAGCTTGCGCGGGAACGTCAATCCAGCTTGAGTAACTCCTTCTCAATTTGCTTGACTGTCATGGCTTGATTCCTCCTCGATACTTTCTCGAGCCATAAGTACTTACTGTGTAGGATTCCTTGATTTCTGTGTGACTAATGCCTTCAACGCCACGTAAGATACCTTCTCCGCAAGAGAATGTCAAACTTGAAAAATCGAAAAGCCGACACACCGGCTCTCTGACTCTTCCATCTCCCAGTGTGGTGTCTCAAACTCCTCCATCATCTCTTCACGTATGCTCCAAGTCGTATCGCTTCCATGCACATCCCCACCGCATGGTAATCGACTTTCCATTCATTGCCTTTATCCTTATTCGGCACAGTGCCATCAGGTTCTAGCGTTTGATACCAGCCACCAAACTCGCTGTCGATAAAATATTTCTTGAAGAAAGCTATGATCTTTTCTAAAGGCTCCCACAAGTCACCTCGCTTCCGAAGCATTGCAAAGTGTGAAAGGGCTCTTGTGGCCTCGCATTGGTCCCACCACTCTCTCCTTCTTGTTATTATCTCTCCATCGGGGGAAGCCTGAGAGAACACACCGCCCTCTATGGGATCGTATCCTATTCTCAATCCGTACTCAAGGAAGTTTTGTGCGTGTGAGAGATATTCGTTAGGAAATCCTTTCTCAACCGCGCTTGAGAGGAGATAGGCCCATTCGAATGCGTGACCGACAGAAACGAACCCACATTGATCCAGTGACAGCTCACGCCAGTCGAGAGAATATGTCTCTGGTAACATTCTGTCTCCAGGCCGCACGAGTCGCTTCAGCACAAAGTCAGCGACTTTCCTTGCCTCTTCGAGAATGTGTTTCATTCCCTCCAAACTTCCCAGTGCAAGGAGAGCCTCGAAGAGGTGCATCATCGGATTCTGCGATTTTGTGTCTCCGTGTTCCTTGAACTTCCTCGTCGTCTGCCTTCTCAAGCCTCCATGCTCGTCTACGAAATACTTTCGCACAACGTCCCAGGCTTCGAGAGCTACCATCCTGAAGTCGTTGTTACCAGTAGTCCTGCATGCGTGGGAGAGACCGAAAATAACGAAGGCGTGTCCATAACTGTCCTTTCGTGAATCGAGGATTTCACCGTTTCGGTTGCACGACCAAAACCATCCGCCGTACTCTTCGTCCCGAAATTTCTCGATCAAGAAGTTCGCGCCTGATTCTATGGCGTGAAGATATTCTTCTTTCTTCGTTAGCTCATAGCCAATCGAGAAGTTGTACAGGAGTCGTGACTGGGAAACGAGCGTGCCGTAGCCGTCACCGCGCGGCCTCCACTGTCTGTCGAGATGAGGCAAGAAAAGCCCTTCAGAGGTAACCGAGTGCTCGAGCCATCTGGGGAGAATCTCACTGAGTAGATGCTCTTTGAACCAGGCAGAGTCGAGCGTTTCTTTCTTAGGGGAAGCCGGCATCGGTGTCATCAAAACATCCTCAGCGGACCCTGTCTTGGTAGGAATCAAAAGTGGGCTAGTTATTACGCAGGCTCAAGTGACGTGACCAGCCTGTTACGCGACGTTTGAAAACTCCGGTCGGTATTTCGCCAAGCCAGAACTCCCGCTCATTTTCTCCTCATCCAAGATCAACACCATGAACACATTGTCCGGTACGTCCCACTCGCACTTTATGCCGTAGTAACTAGCTGGATTGAATCCGAAACGCGGGTAGTACTCAGGGTGGCCCAACACGACGATGAACGGACACCCGTTGTCCCTGAGCCGCTCGTTCCCCGCCGCAATGAGCTTCGCGCCGACGCCTTGGCGCTGGTGCTCGGGGAGCACTGCCATTGGACCTGGGCCTGCCCCAACTACTTGCTTCTCGCCGGACAACAGGGACACGCGCGTATACAAGATATGGCCCACAACTTGACCATCGATCGTTGCAACTAAGGATAACAGGATACCACCATTAGTTCTAAGCGTATCGATGAGGTTGGCTTCCTGCGGCTGACCGAAAGCGGCTACGTTGAGGCTGTGGATTGCGGCGATGTCTTCTGGCTGTTCTTCGCGGATCGTTACCAATGCACTTTTTCCTTTCGGAGGCTGGATGACGCAGGGAGCGCAGCGCCTTATCCCTCAAGATAGACTCGCAGGCCGGTAGAATGCTGCTCAGCTGCTCTCGCGCGTGTACGGGATATTATTGGCCTCGAGCCACTCGATAGCTATTTCTTCCAGTGCCACTTGCCGAAACCGATACCAATCGTCTGCTATCCCGTGGCGGTGAATGGCGTCCTTGAAGCGGCGAAAGGCGCCCGATCCGCGCATCTCATACAACAGCTCGTCACTCAATTTCTGGTCCTCTAAAGAGCAACAGAAGCGTTCCATGATGGCGTACTCGTGGATTTCAAGTTTGTCGGGCGGGGGAGATACTCGTCGGACGCCAGGACTTCCTGTGTTTTGCGAATCGCCTCTTGTTGCCATTCGGGAAAGCCCTCGATGTCCTCGCCGCCTTCGACGATGTCGATTTCCTCGTCTCTTATCGTGATGAGTTCACCCGTGCGCCGGTTGAGATAGGCGTGCTCTTCGTCACTGAAGACGTCCATCTCGCCAACCACTGCTTGGAGGGAGACTGTCGGTGTCATTTGCGGTCAACCAATTGCATTGCATTCGAGTTTTCGTGTAATAAGATTTCGTGCAGTTATTTCTCCAATGGCACTAGCTCGGTTGTCGTCGCCCGACGTCGAGGCTGGGCCAAACCCTCCACGTACTTGCGAGAGCCTGGCGTATTATATTTTTCTCGATAGGCGCGGTCGACTGCATTCTTCAATCGTTCGCTCCTCGTGCGAACGGCAAGTACTGCAATTTCCCGACCGGCAACTTGGATTTCGCCTCTTGGCTCTTTAAGGAAGGTCCGGTACCAACCGTGGGACTTCAGGCTCCACGAGCGCACAAAAACACGGCCTTTCACGCTCACGACCCAGATTCCAATGAATCGGTGCGGCTGAGTGCCAGCGCGGATGCCAAGGATCTTACTCTTCTCAATAGTTGCCAGGACTTCTGCCGAGAAGCGTCGTCTCGATTTCATCTGTAACCAAAGAGTGTGAATGCTTGCTTTTGCTGTGAGACTCGTAGGCCAAAGAAGATTGTCAACTTTGCAGGGTCCTCAACTCACATCTCACATGACGGAGGGCACTTCCGGGATCTCAGCTCGGTATCCAAATACTCTTCGCCGCCATAAGCTCAACTCCGGCCGGAAGCAAGAGCGCAGTCTCGGACTTTGTGAAGAAGGCGAGACCTTTGTACGAGGTCAGGTATTGAAAATTCTTTTTCAGAAATCCCCCCTGTGCCATGATCACGAGAGGGTTGGCGGCTCTCGAAAGGATTGTCATGAAATCATTAGGTTCGACCCGAACGATTGCACCCGAGGCTTTGATCGCCTGGGCGATGGCAGCAGCCGCAGCTGCACCTGCTGTAGCACCATTGGGCATTTCAGATTCTCTCCTGAACAAACTTGATTAGCATGTCGGTGAGTTTCGGACTTTCTCTCGCTGGTTGTCCAACTGAAAGTCTCTTTCAATCTTGAGGAACAGGTTTACCAGTAAGTCGCCGATGCCTATCGATCCAGTAACCCCATGGCACAAGGAGCCAGAGGAGCAGCGCAGTAATCGCGATCGCATCCTCGTTCCGGGGAAGCGGAGCAAACCTGTTCGCGACATAAATGATAACCAAGAACGCAATGAGAAACCAGAAAGAATAGCGACCTGTGCGATCTGATGCCTTAGTGGATCTTAGGTATAAAGCCAGCCCAGCGACGACCAATCCGCCCTCTAGAACCAACGTGGCTGACACGGAATTCCAGAGGCCGAGACCGAGGGACGAAGCGCTTCCAGGAACAAGTGGCAAGTCGGGGCGATGTGTGATGAAATCCAGGACCCAGTGGCTTAGGACGGCAGCGCCGATGACCCAGGCACCTCGTCGATAACGCTGAAACATGTAGTAAACGATGGCGAACCCACCCGACCATCCCACAACAGAGAGCAAGCTATGGGAAATTGGGTAGTCATAAAAATCCAGTGGAGTGAATGCCGTGTTCCCCGGCTCTATGCGGACGTGTTCCAGCCCGAAAAGCAAGAAGATTGGCCATCACAAATCGACAAACTGGGTAGAGAGAAAAACGGTGCCCAGCGAGACCTGAGGAGCAACCTTTTTGGCTGCAAGCGCTACAGCATAGTGGCCGATGAACATGGGGTCTTTCTGACTTTATCTCCGTGCTCTCAGTGCTCTCTGTGGTTAGTTAATCTTGCAGGGTCAACCAAACGTTTGCATTCGGTTCGCCCTCCCTGTACACCACCGGGAAGTAGGGACCAGAATAAAAATCCTCGTCTCTCGGCTGACGCAGTGTGTTACTCGTGTGGTCGTCCGAGGGAGTTCCGGCGACGTAACGCGTGCCATCTGGAATCAAATGAATCGCGATTGATATCCGTGGACGATTGCTCGCATTGTGTCTGCTGCCATGGACTGTGTAGCAGTGATGAAAACTGACACAACCTGCTTTGAGAATGCAAGGTGTTGTGCGAAAGGGGCGGCCAGTTTTCTGCTCAATCCGCTCGGTCTGGATTTCAATGTCCTGCTGGTAGAAGTGATCCTCTTCTAACAACCCCCACTTGTGACTGCCGGGGACGACTTCCATGCAGCCGTTTCCCTCGTCAACGTCGTCGAGTGCCACCCATGCAGTGAGAGCTTCGTCGCGATCGATGCAACGCCAGTAGCCACGATCCTGATGCCAGCCGATGTTTCCCGCTCTTCCACTGTGGGGCGGTTTGTAGAGAAGTTGATCATGCCACAGACGTACACCCCTGACTCCAGCGAGTCGGGCGGCGATTCTGCCTATGCGAACATCGAGTACAAGGCGAGCAATCGTGGCGTCCGTCCAATACGCATTGTTCACCTGCACCAGTCGCGATGTGTCGCCGGGCCCGGGATCTCTGCTTAACGGCGGTCGTCTCGTCACGTAATCCCCGGCGACTACCATCGCATGGTGTCGGCGGAATTCTTCTAGCTCATCATCTTCGAAGAGTTTCGGGCTCAGCCAAAAGCCATTCTCTCGGTAGAATGCAATGTCCTCCGGTGTGGGCAGGTCTGTGATGTTCACGGGAGCGTCCCCAAACTAAGGATGAGGTCTTCTTTGAGGTCAATGCGAACGAACTGCATGAAGGTTCAGCGTCCGAGTGTTTCTCCGGCTGTACTTCCTTCTTACTGTCCCGCGGCCACCGGCTTCAAAAGCAGGTGGTGGAAGTCGAAACTAAAATCAGTGGCGGGGGAGACGGCTTTCATCTTGACTTGATCAATCGTCCCGTCAGGGTTCAGCGCAAAGGTCACATACGCATCCGCTCGCAGCTCACGATCCCGCCATCGTGCGATAAAGGTGTCATACTGCCAGTGCTCGAGATCTCCAATCAGAGCCGGGGTTTTGGTGAAACGAATGACAAGCTTCTCACCCTCTTGGGAAATCGTCACGTCCCCATACCAAGCGTCACGGTACGTCCCGGCATATTTCGCAAGCGGCAGCGATGGCCTTGAGGACGTGTCGCGCGAGGCTACTGCGGCTTCCTCCGCAGCCTTTGCTGTAGAATCGCTTCTCGCTTCGATTGCCTTGTACGCACCGAGCCAGTCATGCTTCGGTGCCTTAAGGTAACGGTCCAGAACGAAGTAGGTAATGGCATTGAATGCCGCAATTGATTCCTGATTCGTCAACACGCAGACGCCCAGCTTGTGTTCCGGTATCAGCGTTACACGAGAGACGTATCCCGGCAATCCCCCGATGTGACCGACCATCTTTACTCCGCGGTAGTCGCGGACCCCGAAGCCGAGAGCGTAACCGCTGAAGTTCGCGCGAAGTGGGGCGGCTTCCGGTGGTGGAGGTCCGATGGGAATAGGGACGACGATCGTCCAGAGCAATGTTGCGGTGCCAGCCGAGAACAGGCGCTTCGTTTCTGATATGCGGCCGGAGTCGAGTTGCACGATCATCCACTTCGCCATGTCCTCCGCGTTGGAGTTGATACCTCCTGCTGGATTTGTGTTATCACTAGCAAAGGGCTTTACCGCCTGCACCTTCCCGTCGATTCGAGCGTGAGTCGTGGCAACATTTCCCCCCTTTTCGGCGTCCGAGTGGCGCACGTTGCTCGTCGTCATTCCAACCACGTCGAGAATGCGCTGCTGCACAAAATCCTCCCACGTCATCCCCGAGACGGCCTCGATGACTTCTCCGGCTACTGTGTAAAGAACATTGTCATATGCGTAAGCGTCACGAAAACTGGTTGCGACCGGAAGGTAACGTAGGCGTCTGCTTATCTCCTTACGATCATAAGTCGAAGGTGGCCACCAAAGAAGGTCGCCAGCGCCGAGTCCCAAGCCGCTTCTATGGACGAGTAGATCACGAATGTTAAGCTCGCGTGTTACGTATGGGTCAGGCATTTGGAACCAGGACAGGTAATCGATAACGCGGCCGTCCCATTTGATCTTACCTTCTTCGACCAGAAGTGCGAGGGCTGTTGCAGTGAAGGCTTTGGTGTTGGAGGCAGTGCCAAACAGTGTGCGGCTGTCGACTGGCGTTGGATCTCCTAACTTTCGCACGCCATAGCCTTTCGCAACGATGACCTTTCCATCCTTAACGATGGCCAAACTGATGCCGGGAACTTCAAATGTCTGCATCACCTTTGCAACATAGGCGTCAAGTTCCGATTGTGACCAGGGCGCTTTTTGGGCGAAGACAGAGATTGTCACAAACAGCAGGATGAGAAAGAGATGGATTCGCTTCATGGCTGTATCCTGGATCTAAGAAGTGGATGTGGTTGGAGTACAGGTCAGAGAATTTCAAGCTGAAAGCAGGGGGATCAATGTTCCTCGTTCACACAGTCAAGCGATCTCCTTGCCTTCGGTTGAAGTTGAAATAGTAGTCGTCTATAAAATGATCGAGATTGGGTCTCATTATCTGGAGCGGGCGGCGACCCTTTCGACTTCGCGCCAGACTCTCAAGAGGTTTCCGCCCCACAGCTTGGCAATTTCTTCTTTTGAATATCCGCGGCGTACCAACTCGATTGTGACATTAAATGTCTCTGCCGCGTTGCTCCAGCCTTCGACGCCACCTCCTCCGTCAAAGTCAGAGCTAATACCGACATGGTCAATGCCGATTAGCTTGACACAATGGTCGATGTGATCGACAAAATCTGGAACTGTCACTGGTGGCAGCGGATACTTTGCGTTGATTTCACGCATCCGTTCCCGGTATTTGGCTATCTGCTCATCGGTAAACGATCGTGCTGCTTGTCGGAATCCTCCGCCGCGTGATTCTGGTAGCCCGAATTCTCGACGCAACGCAGCCAATGCAGCCTGGCGCTCGGGAGAGACAGGCCGGGTCTTAACAAACTCACCAAGAGCTACGCACTGGATCACCCCGCCGTTTTCTTTCAGGGCCAGCAGAGTTTCATCATCAAGGTTTCGAGGGTTATCGTTCACGGCCCGGGCTCCAGAGTGTGATGCAATTACCGGTGCTTTCGATAGTCGAATGGCATCGAGAGCAGATTTTTTCGAGACGTGTGAGATATCTACCATGATCCCGAGGCGGTTCATCTCGGCGATCACTTTCTTACCGAAATCGCTCACGCCGTGGTGCTCTTCTTCAGGCTCGCCTTCTCGAGGATTTGCCGAATCGCAGATATCGTTGTGCCCATTGTGCGAAAGTGTAATGTAGCGTCCCCCGCGGTCATAAAACTCCTTGAGTTTGCTCAGATCTTTGCCGATAGGCCAGCCGTTCTCAATGCCAATGCAAGCGACGAGCTTGCCGCTTTTCGCGATGCGCACGACATCAGCCGGTGTGTAGGCAATCTCGATTCTGTCGGGGTACATCTTCTCTGCCATGCGGTGAATTGCATCAAACTTCCTAATTGCCAGAGCATACGCCGTGTCATATCCTTTCTCATTTCGCTCTCCTTGTCCCACGTAGACAATGAAAAATGCAACCTTCAGGCCGCCCTCCTTCATCTTCTGAAGGGTGACCTGTCGGTTACTTTCCGGGTTTCCCGGGTCGTCTTTCTCCGTTGCGAAGTCAAATGAAATATCATCGTGCGTGTCGATCGTAATGATGCTTTCATGGATGGCTCTGGCCTTTGCAAGAAGAGCGTCTTCCGCTTGCTTATCGTTTGCTGTC
Source organism: Ignavibacteriales bacterium (assembly GCA_037446075.1). GTDB lineage: Bacteria > Bacteroidota > Ignavibacteria > UBA10030 > JAHEZR01 > JBBIJH01. The sequence goes on along the minus strand of JBBIJH010000007.1, from coordinate 5,233 downwards.
TGGGCGAAGACTGAGAAAAGTGCAAATGGAAGGGGGTAAAGGGCTGTGAAAAGGAAGTGTCGTTTCATGATGTCAAACCAATTGGGAAATGGAGATTTTTCTTGCTGGCACCAAATTAGGAAATCTCCTTTGGAAAATCAATAATCCGTGAAGGATTCTCCGTATCTCTCACCGGTCGAAATTGCTAATCTCTCCCAAGATTGTTATCTTAGCAGGCGTACATACACTGATAGCCAAGGGGGAAAGGGCATCCGTCTGCTAAGGCAGGTCCACGAAAGGTTGCGAAGGCTGAAATCTTGGGTCGAGGGGTTTGCCGGGAAGCCCGGCGCCATGTGGGCACTCTTTATTGTTGCGTTCGCTGAGTCCTCATTTTTCCCTATTCCTCCAGACGTTCTGCTCATCGCAATGGCGCTTCTGCTTCCTAAACGTTCGTTCCAGTACGCATTTGTCTGCTCGATTGGTTCAGTTCTTGGCGGGATGTTCGGCTATCTCATCGGATATGGATTTTATGATGCGGTCGGAGAAAAGATTATCTCTTTCTATGGACTGACATCTGCCTACGAAAAAGTCCGGTTGATGTATGAGAATAACGCCTTCACTGCAATTGCAATCGCGGGCTTCACGCCCATTCCTTATAAAGTCTTCACGATTGCGGCAGGGGTTTTCAAGATCTCATTTCCCACTCTCGTTTTGGCGTCGGCGATCAGTCGACCGGCACGGTTTTTCCTCGTAGGCGGGCTGATTTATTACTTTGGGCCGAGAGTCCAGTCCTTCATCGAGAAGTATTTCGAGTGGCTTTCGATTGCGTTTGTTGTTCTTCTGGTTCTAGGATTTGTCGTCGTGAGGTGGTTCTTGTAGCATAGATCCTGCGTCATCTCACACTGCATATCTCAGTTCCCATGTTAGGTTTTTCCCATGCCCCTGATCACTTGTCGCATCGTCGAGATTTGCGTTTTCAGGTTTATAAAAGATCAGCCTGAGTACCTTCTTCTTCATCGTGCGAAAGACGAGAAGGTGTATCCCGGCATCTGGCAGCTCATGAGCGGCACGATTGAAAAAGAGGAGGGGGGAGTCGAGGCAGCCTTGCGCGAGTTCAGAGAAGAGACCGGTATGAAAGTCGAGCGCTTTTGGGTCGTCCCGTACGTGAACTCATTCTACGATCCGGACTACGATGCCATCAACCTGAGTCCGCTCTTTGCCGCGCAAGTAGATGAAGGGAGCGAGCCTCGACTGTCTCGCGAGCACTTTGAGTACGGCTGGTTCACCTACGAGGAAGCGTCTCGGAAGCTTGTCTGGCCCGGACAGCGCGCGGGTTTGAAAGTGACCCATGAGTACGTCGTGAGGGGAGAGCAGGCTGCGACCCTTCTCCAGATGAGATCAGACCTGAATTCTTCCCCGGGTTCCTAACCCACATCGCGTATCCCGTATCTGTCATGTCCTTGCTCGTCATCGGTTCGGTTGCTCTTGATACGATTGAAACTCCCAAGGGTCGAACGGAGAACAGCCTGGGCGGCTCGGCAGTGTATATTGCACTGGCAGGAAGTTATTTTGCTTCTCCCGTGCGACTGATCGGAGTTGTAGGGGGTGACTTTCCCCCGGAAGAGATGGAGTTTCTCCGCAGCCGAGCCATTGACCTCGAGGGGCTCGAGATCATCAAGGAGGGAAAGACATTTCGGTGGGGCGGGCGTTATCATACCGACCTGAATATGCGCGATACGCTGTACACGGATCTGAATGTCTTTGAGAAGTTTAATCCCAAAGTCCCCGCCTCCTACAGACGGAGTGAGTTTGTGTGTCTGGGAAACATCGATCCAAGCCTTCAGAGTAGGGTGCTGGGGCAAATCGAATCTCCCACGCTTGTGGTCGGCGACACGATGAATTACTGGATCGACCGTAAGTATGAAGAGCTTCTCAAGGCCCTTCGTTCTTTCCATATCTTGGTTGTAAACGAACAAGAAGCTCGTGCCATTGCTCAGGAAGAGAATCTGATCAAGGCGGGGAGAAGAATTCTTCAAATGGGACCGCGGGCGGCGGTGATCAAGAAGGGTGAGCACGGAGCTGTTCTGCTGACAGAGAAGGCCGTTTTCGTGAGCCCGGCTTATCCGCTTCAGGAGATCCATGACCCAACGGGAGCTGGAGATGTCTTTGCCGGCGGATTCACGGGCTACCTGGCAAAAACAAGGGACCTCAGCGAGGAGAACCTCAAACGGGCCGTGATCTATGGCAGCGCAATGGCTTCCTTCTGCATCGAGAAATTCGGCGTCGATGGGTTACGCACTGTGACGCAAGCACAGATTCAGGAGCGCGTGCGAGAATTCCGAAGCTTTTCCCACTTCGATGAAGTGTAAGCGAACGATGAAATCGATCGAATGGATAGGAGCGAAGGTCAAGATCATCGATCAGACAAGGCTTCCCATGGAAGAGATCTACATCGAGACTGCTGATCACCGGGTTGTAGCGGAAGCGATAAGGAAGCTGAAGATCAGAGGGGCGCCAGCAATTGGGATTGCAGCGGCCTTTGGATTTGCCCTGGGAGCCTGCGAGTTCCATGGCGAGGACAAAGGAAAGTTTCACGAACACCTCGCGCGAGTAAAAGAGACTCTGGCATCCACACGCCCGACGGCAGTGAATCTTTTCTGGGCGCTGGAAAGAATGGAGCGCGTTCTTCAGACCTACTCCTCAGGTTCCGTGGGGGCGCTGAAGGCTTTATTAGTTGAAGAAGCGGTGAGGATCCAAAAGGAAGACGTCGAAAAGTGCCGGCGGATAGGGGAATTCGGAGTGCAGCTTGTCCCGGAGAAAGCTGGGATTCTCACCCACTGCAACACGGGCGCTCTTGCCACCGGGGACTATGGGACTGCCCAGAGCATCATCACCAGTGCGCATGTTCACGGGAAGCAGATACGCGTCTATGTGGACGAGACCCGACCCCTACTTCAGGGTGCTCGTCTCACGATGTGGGAACTTTCAACGCTCGGAATTGATGCTACCCTCATCACTGACAACGCCGCAGCTTTTCTCATGAAGAAAGGCTTCATTCATCTTGTCGTCGTGGGTGCTGACCGCATCGCGAAGAACGGGGACGTCGCGAATAAGATTGGGACATACAACCTCGCGGTGTTGGCGGAAAAACATCGCATCCCGTTTTACGTTGCTGCCCCCACCTCCTCGATAGACTTCAAGATCGCGAACGGTGAAGCTATCCCGATCGAGGAGCGCGACCCGTCGGAGATTACGGAGGCCTTCGGCAAGCGGATCGCCCCCCGCGGGGTCAAGGTATATTCTCCCGCCTTTGACATCACGCCGAATGAGCTGGTGACCGCCATCGTCACGGAGATGGGGGTGTGCCGTCCACCGTTCAGCGAATCCATCCCTGCTCTCGAATCGGCTCAGGAGACCATAGATTGAAGGAGTCGCGATGATAGTGAAGACGGAAGCGGTCGTCGTGAAGTCAATGCGGTACCGGGAAACGAGTAAGATCGTCACGTTCTACACGGAGAAGTTCGGAAAGATCAAAGGCATCGCGAAAGGGGCACGTGCGCCGAAGAGCAAATTCGGCGCCGCCCTCGAACCGATGACTCATGTCGGCCTGGTCATTTATAAGCGAGAAGGTCGTGAACTGCACACCGTCTCCGACTGTGATATCATCCGGTATTTTCCCCGTCTTCGGTCGGACCTCGACAAGCTTTCGGTGGGTTTTGCTGTCCTCGACTTTCTGGATGCAGCTATGCATGACGAGGAGAGGAACGAGAAAGTCTACCATCTTCTTGTGGACACCCTGGGGGCAATCGAGACAGCAACCAAAAACGTGGAGAGCTTGTTATATTGGTACAGATTGCAGTTCCTCGACTTTATGGGCTTCAAGCCGAATTTTCAGACGTGTATCAGGTGCAAGAAACCTCTGTTCGGAAACGTTTCTGACAATGATACGCTTCCTTTTGAGGTCCGCCGTGGCGGTTTTCTGTGTCTCGAATGTTCCCGGCGGTTCCCAAAGGGGCAGTCGGTCTCAGTGAAGACGGCGAAGATCCTGCAGGAACTTTGCCGTTGCCGTCTTTCCGAAGTGACAACCTTTGAGGTTTCCGATGTGTCAAAGAGAGAAGTGGAGGGGTTATTGAAGTGGTACGCTCGATTCCATTTGGCAGGAACCGAGAAATCAAGGGCAGATCGGGTCTTGCCGAAGTTTGCAGTGGGCTTCCAGAAAGCCGTCAGGACTTGAAGAATTCGTTCTTTTTGGATATTTTTTGAATGTTATGAGCCGGTGCGCACCTTCTGATTCAGGAAAGCAAAAACTTCAACGATATGAATTCACTTGTGGAGGAGAGCATGAATAAGAAATCCATTGTCGCGGCCATCGGTTTGATCTGTGTTGGGATCATCTTCGGCGCAGTGCTTGTGTCGAGTTTCAAAGCTGTGGACCCTGGCCTGGCGGGAAATAATAAGTATGTGAAGCTGGAGACACAGAGCGGCGCGATGAAGAGTCAGGTTGATGTGAAGGGGATGAGCGATGCTTTCGTCGCCATTGCCAAGAAAGTCACGCCGACCGTAGTGAAGGTGAATGTGACGACAAGCGAAAAAAGAGGGAGGTCGGGATTTCAGGATTTCTTTCATTTCTTCGGACCCGACTTCAAGTTTGAATTTCCAGAACCGGGTCCCCAGCAAGGTGCAGGCTCAGGTGTGATCCTGACACCCGATGGATACATCATCACCAACAACCACGTCGTGGAAAAAGCGGACAAGGGAGGCATCGAGGTAACGTTGAATGATACCCGTCGTTTCCAGGCGCGACTCGTTGGCACTGATCCGACGACTGACGTCGCGGTCTTAAAGATTGATGTGGCGGACCTTCCGGCTGCGGTCTTGGGCAACTCAGACGAGGTTCAGGTTGGAGAATGGGTGCTTGCGGTTGGGAATCCATTCGAATACTTAAGCTCCACAGTGACGGCGGGTATTATCAGTTATGTCGGGCGGGGCAATCTTGGAATCCGGAGGGACGAGAAATACGGGATTGAGGACTTCATCCAAACGGATGCAGCAATCAATCCCGGGAACAGCGGTGGACCGCTCGTAAACCTAAATGGCCAGGTGATCGGGATCAATACGGCCATTGCGACCCGGACAGGATCCTACGTTGGGTACGGTTTTGCGATCCCGATAAACCTCGCGAAGGCCGTCGCCGAGGATCTTATTAACACGGGCAAGGTGCGCCGCGGGTATCTTGGCATTACCATCAAGACTG
>JBBIJH010000006.1:30572-44835 GCA_037446075.1 Ignavibacteriales bacterium | reverse complement strand
TCTTTGTCAGTTCGGGGCCAACTCGTATCTTCATTTCTTCTTCAGTTATATTAATGTCGTGACCAGTTTCTTCCTTCGTCGCCGGAGTGAAAATTGGTTCGGGGAGGCGACTCGATTGCTCAAGTCCCGCTGGAAGCGTCACGCCGCACACCGCATGCGTTCTTAGATACTCCTTCCACCCTGAGCCCGCTAGGTATCCTCGGACTACGCACTCAATAGGTACTACTCTTACCTTCTTAACAAGCATGAACCGGCCTTCAAGCATCCCTGACATGTGTCGTAGCACCGCAGGAAGTCGGTTGGGTGATTCGCTGATGAGATGATTTGGCACTACGTGGGAAAGTTTCCGGAACCAGAATGACGAGAGCTGATTGAGGACTCTACCTTTATGTGGAATTCCATTCGGCAACACCCAGTCGAAGGCAGAAATGCGATCCGTTGAAACGATAAGGAGCTCCTCTCCGAGGTCGTAGATGTCACGCACCTTTCCCCGACGGGGTGGGTTTGGCAGGGGGAGATTCGTCTCTAAAAGTGCTTCCATGGTCTTCACCGTAATAGCTTGAGATTCACTATCGTTCCGACGATGAGCGCCTGCGAGTCAAACTGTTTTTTTCCCGGCGATAGCTGCGCGCACGAAACCCCCGGCTGCGTTCAGCCGTTCTCGCGCTTCTGACTCGCTTACCCCAGATTTGATCATGACGATGGCGGTCTTCACATGTCCGTGGGCGCGCTTCAGCACTCTCTCGGCCGTTTGATAATCTACACCCGTTATGATCATCAGCACTCGCTTTGCCCGCTCTTCTAGTTTGCGACTTTTCATCTGGAGATCAATCATCATGTTTTCATATACCTTTCCGAGACGGATCATTGACGCTGTTGTGATCATATTGAGGACGAGTTTCTGTGCGGTTCCTGACTTCATCCGAGTAGATCCCATGATTACTTCGGGTCCTACTTCCGGACAGATAGCCACATCTACTTCGATGTGAAAACTTGAACGAGGGTTCGTTGTGACAAAGATTGTTTTCGCGCCGCGCTCTTTTGCCCGCTGAATCGCTGCTAAGACAAATGGCGTCCGTCGACTTGCAGCGATTCCACATACCGTGTCCTTTTCCGTCACCCTCTTTCGGTCGATCACCTTCCTCCCTTCTGCTGAACGATCTTCAGCTCCTTCAATCGATCGGAACACTGCTTTCTTTCCACCCGCGATGATTCCCTGAATCATCTTCGGATCCGTCCCGAACGTTGGCGGGCACTCGGCGGCATCTAGAATTCCAAGCCGACCGCTTGTCCCTGCACCGACATAGATGAGTCGCCCTCCACTGCGGAGACTGTCCACTACGAGATCAACGGCTCTCGCGATATAAGGAATCTCCTTCCGCACAGCACCGGCAACTTTAGAATCTTCCTGGTTTATTATTTTAAGAATCTCAGGGATCTCTTTTGCATCAATACCCATGCTGCGCTTGTTCCGCTGCTCCGTAACTAACATTTGAAGTTCTTCAAATACTTTATTCTTCACTAAACCTGTGTCAGACCTTTTCATTATCCTGCTCTCAATTCCCAACGCTAAATTGAACCACAACTGCTTTCTTGTGGGTTAGCTGCCGATCCTCTAGCCCTTTAATTGTCAGATCAACCAGCAGGATTTCCCGCACGTGCTTGTCCTTTGCTGCTGTCGCAACCTCACGTTCCAAATCTCCTCCCTTCATTGCAATGAGGGCGGGTGGCTGCACGAAGAGCTTCCCATTTTGATGTACTCGTGCACCCACCCCAGATACTGGAGATTTCAGGAAGAGGGTGCTCCATTTCACCAGTTCCGGCAGGGTAGCCACCCCCCGAGTAACGACGTACTCAAACTGAGCACGAAACTCTTTCTGTACACCGAGTTCCTCCGCTCGGCCACACTTTACCTTGATTCTGTCTATGCAAAGTCGCTCTTTAATGTCTCGGACCGCCAAAGTTTTCTTCCTGACTGAATCGATCAAGACAAACTCACTCCCAGGCAACAGAATCGCCAGGGGAATGCCGGGTAGGCCGCCACCCGTGCCGAGATCCAAGAATCTCGCCGTGGGTACCAGGGAGAGATGGAAGAGCAATGAAGTAGAGTGGAGAATATGTCTTGTCCAGAGTTGCGATTCATCTCTTCTTGAGATGAGATTCACCTTCTTGTTCCACTGCACGAGTAGCTCTGCGTATAACTGTATCAACGATAGCTGGTGGTTGCGTACGCTAAGGCTATTTTGCTCGCATATAGAACGAAACCAGTAACTGTCCGTCCTGATTGAACTTGGCCGGCTGCCCGGCCGGGACGTCGGTCTGGTCATCACCACATTTCCTTGCTATCTTTAACTCACTGATTTTATTGGTAGTATGCGACGGGCGCGCGGGACGCGTCAACCGTGGAGGTAAACCATGAGGACTGAAATGTCTGCTGCTGTTACCCCACTTATGCGAGAAGCCTGTCCGATGGATAGCGGCCGCACCTTCTGAAGTTTTTCACGGCCCTCCAAGGAAAGAGACTTTAGCCGGCTGTAGTCGAGATCCTTGGGGATTTCCATATGTTCATACTTGACTGCTCTCTTGATTTGCTCGGCCTCGCGTTCAAAATAACCGGCATACTTCGTCTCAATCTCTATTTGCTCAATGATTTCCTCTCTACGCGCTTGGAGTGGGAGATCCAAAAGCCTTTTCGAAAACACCGAACTCTGAAAGGCTTCTAGCCTGAGCAGATCACGAAGTTGCACATTCGTCCGCTTAGCAAGTTTTGCAAGCTTTTCGCCTTGATCAATGGGCCTTTCTCCTATGTGTTCAAGGTAGGAATTAACGTCTTCAGGTGGTACAATCGTATCTTCGAGGAAAGCCAATCCCTCCCGGATGAGCCTTTCCTTCTCTAGGAGGCCTTGGTAAACCGCGGATGGGATAAGGCCAAATCTATGCCCGAACCCCATGAGCCTTCTATCTGCATTGTCCTGCCTGAGAACGAGGCGATATTCAGCCCGCGACGTGAACATCCGGTAAGGTTCATCCGTACTTTTCGTGATCAGGTCATCAATCAGAACTGCGATATAGGCCTCAGATCGCTTAAGCGTAAAAGGTTCTAATTTCCTTACCCTCAGTGCAGCGTTAATCCCAGCTACAACTCCTTGCGCGGCAGCTTCCTCGTACCCTGACGTCCCGTTTATCTGGCCCGCAAAGAACAGGCCTTCAACGAGCTTTGTTTCGAGCGTTAAGCGAAGCTGATGGGGCGGAAAGTAATCATATTCAACCGCGTATCCGGGTCTCAGCATTTTGACATTTTTGAGCCCGGGAATCGTCCTAATTGCTTCCAGTTGAATCTCTTCCGGCAAGCTGGACGAGAAGCCATTTACGTATACGATATTCGAATTGTAGCCCTCAGGCTCCAGGAAGATCTGGTGCCTATCTCGATCTGAAAATCTCACAATCTTGTCCTCAATTGAGGGGCAATATCGCGGTCCCTTACCCTTAATCACCCCTGTGAACATAGGAGATTTATCAAACCCCTTCCTGAGTATTGAATGGGTCTGTGGGTTCGTGTGTGTCAAGTACATTGGTATGAGCGGTTGGTTTATTCGCTCGGTTTGGAACGAAAGTGGTTTCGGAGGAAAGTCGCTCGGCTGCTCCTCTACTTCTCTGAAATCGATTGATTCAATATCAACCCTGGGCGGCGTGCCTGTCTTCAGCCTACCGCTGACAAACCCGAGACCCTCCAGACACCGCGTCACTGTATCGGAGGACGGTTCTCCAAAGCGTCCTCCGACTCTGCTTCTAAGGCCAGTGTGCATCAAGCCTCTTAAGAATGTGCCTGTACACACGACAAGGGCGCTACACAGAACGAAACGGCCTGTCCCAGTTCGAATTCCGCAGATCTTTAGCCGACCGGGCTTACCGTTCGGGATAGTGCTGATGTCCGTTAGGGTATCCTCCGCCAGATCCAATAGTTCCTGGCTTTCCAGTCTTCGGAGAGCTTCTACCGAGTAGAACTCACGATCGTTTTGGCAACGGGGAGACCAGACCGCAGGCCCCTTTGACTTATTTAACATCCGGAAGTGTATGCCGGTAGTGTCGGCAATTTTAGCCATTTCACCACCCAGAGCGTCAATTTCCCGCACGAGGTGCCCTTTCGCTGTCCCCCCGATGGCCGGATTGCATGACATCCGCCCGATTGACTTCTTTTGCATTGTCAGCAGCAGCGTTATGCATCCCATCCTAGCCGCGGCTAAAGCCGCCTCGATTCCGGCGTGCCCACCACCTACGATAACACAATCGTATTGCCTTTTCAACTCCATTGTCGGAAGGCTCGTTTCACGTGACACTATGCTTATTTGCCTATGCAGAACTTCGAGAATATATTGTTCAAGATCTCCTCTGTCGTAACGACGCCAACGATCTCCCCTAGACAGTCAAGTGCGGCTCTCACGTCAAGTGCCACAAACTCTCCACTCTTGCCAGACTCCATAGACTCAAGAGCTAGTCCCAGCTGCCTGTACGCCTTTACAAGAGCCTCCTTGTGCCTCGCATTCGTGACTGTGATGGAGCGTTCCGTAAGTGCCCTCCCGTTCGCGAGGACCGAATCAATCATTACCCTTCTGAGTGTGTCGAGTCCCTCATGAGTTAGAGCCGAGACTCTAACCTTACAGGTTTCCCTCGGAAGGTCTATTGTCAGAACATGATCTTGCATCCCACTTCTTACAAGATCTATCTTGTTCATCACCAGTACCAATCTTGCGTCATGTGTGCCGAGTTCTCGCCTGACCGCTTCTAAGGCCTGAATGTCCAAGTTATCGACGGGTTGAGATGCGTCGGTAACAAACAAGACTAAATCGGAGCTAGCGAGCTGACCCTGGGTGCGCCGAACCCCCTCCTTTTCAACCACATCTGTAGTTGCTCGAAGTCCCGCCGTGTCAACCAAGCGAAAAAGAATACCATCTATGGTGATGTTCTCCTCGATGATATCCCTTGTAGTACCGGGGATTTCAGTGACTATCGCTCTATTCTCATTCAACAGGGCGTTGAGCAAGCTCGACTTGCCGACGTTTGGTTTCCCTGATATGACCACTTTCACCCCTTCTCGATATATCCTCCCAACCTCAAAGGAATCAATAAGTTCTTTGAGCTTTACTAGTGCTGCACGGAGTTTTTCGGATAACTCAACTTTATTCGCTAGTTCGATCTCTTCTTCGGCGAAGTCAAGCTCCAGTTCTAACAAACTGCTAATCTCAATGAGCTCGTTCCTAATTTGATTAACGACTCGCGAGAGTTTTCCTTGAAGTTGCTCGAGAGAACTCCTTCGTGACAACTCCGATTGTGAATGAATCAGATCCGCCACGGCTTCTGCTTGAGACAGGTCAAGGCGTCCATTGAGGAAGGCTCGCTTCGTAAACTCGCCCGGCTCAGCAAGCCGGGCACCCGCACTTAATATGGCCTCCAGCACCCTTCGTGTAACCAGGACACCCCCATGACAGCTAATCTCCACGCTCTCTTCTCCTGTGTATGAACGGGGGCCCTTGTAAACCGTCACCACGACCTCATCAATCGTTTCACCTTCGTGGTCAACAACAAGGCCAAAGTGGGCTGTGAACCCAGCGGTCGATTTGAGCGAGCTTTTCCCACGGAAGACCTTGTCCACGATCCCGATTGCATCTTTGCCGCTAACGCGAACAATTGATAGCGCGCCTACACCGATTGCGGTTGCAATCGCGGCGATGGTATCAGTATGATCTTTCACTCGTAAGAAGGGATGATCTGCGGTGAACTGCATATTACCACATCATGGTAAAAAGTTTTGAAGTGAAAAGCAATCACATGGGTTTGCGCAGTTGCACATGCTTTCAGCCGTCCTCGCTTCCCACTCATCTTCACGCCGCCATGATCTCCCTGCAAAGTCATGCGTGCCTCTGGAATTCAGCTGCGGTGACCAGTTGTAATCGTCCACGCCTCTGCTCGCTCCTCGCGAACAAATAGAAAACCCGGAACAGTTGCCCCGGGTTCTTTGCCATCGTTAATGCCCTGGAAGCTTCAACGTTTCAACTTAGGCACCGCAATCCGACTAAAAACTCCCTTCGGGCCTTTTCTCTTGCTATCATCTACTTTTCGAAGCACTGTCTGTCCACCTCCCTGCTTCGTGATCCAAATTTGCTGAGCTATAGCGAGAACGTTGAAGACACTGTAATAGAGATTCAATCCAGAAGGCAGTGAGTTGAAGAGCCACGTCATCATGAGCGGCAAGAACCAGATCATCATCTTCTGACGCGGGTCTTTTACGCTCATCTTCTGCTGGATGAACATCGTGATCCCCATGAAGAGAGCTAGCCCGCTGAGGGCTGAGAATCCCAAAAGTGGAACTGTAAAAGGCAGATGGACTAGTATGTCTGGCCTTGACAGATCGTCTATCCACAGTACAAACGCTGATTGTCGTAACTCAATGGCAGCCCGAAAAACCATGTACAGAGCATATAAAATTGGCAACTGTGGTAACAACAAAAGGCATCCGCTTGCAGGGTTCACACCATACTCTTTGTAGAGCTTCATTACTTCCCTGTTCATCCGCTGCGGATCCTCTTTGTATTTCTCCTTTAGCTCCATCATCATCGGCTGCAATGCTTGCATTTTCTTCATCGACTTCATGCTACTGTGCGTAAGTGGATAGAGAAGACCGCGGATCAAGATCGTAAAGACAATGATAACCACCCCATAGTTTGGAATAAAATCATGGAGGAAAGTAAAGATCGGCAGCATAAAATACACAGCGATTGGACGGATAATCCACTCCAAACCAAACCTCATGATCCTTTCAAGTTCTACGTCATAGCCTTTTATTACAGAATAGTCCAGCGGGCCTAGGAAGACCGTGCAGTTAGCTACTTCATTGACCGAGCCTTTGAATGGTTGCTTCAGCCCTATCGAGTAGTTCTCCCGCACGCCGTGGTTAGGAAGGGGTGCCCGAGCACCTGTTAGATAGGCCCCGGTAGCTTTCTTGTCTGCCGAGATAATAGCCACTGCAAAATATTTCGTCCGCGCCGCAACCCAATCCGTCGATCCAGATGGACTCAGTGCTCTCGGAGAACCTGTGCTTGATGCATCAAACTCAACTAACTCTCCTCCGATCTGTGCATATGCCGCCGCGAAGGCCGCTTCATCGATGCTGTTCTCTTCGGTCTGACGAAGCCCATTCTCCCAGATGATCTGATATTCGAAATTCGAAACGATTGCTTGCATGTTCTCGAAGCGAACAGCGAAGTCGAAAGAATAGCGATCACCTGAGAATTTGAAAGTCTTAACAAGCTGGCTTGTTTCGTTAATCTTGAGCTGTAGCTCAACTGTTTGCTCTGCCCCGCTGCGCAAAGTGATTTTATCCCAGTTGTTAAATCTCCCGTCGAAGTATAACCCCCGGGTATTGATGAGCTTCCCATCTGAAGATGTAAAGAGAATGCTGAGGTCTCCGCCCTTCTCAAAGTCCACAAGCTGTACGGGATATTTATCCCATGTCAGATATCTCTTCAGCTCCCACTTTCGAATCACCCCTCCTTTCGTGGAGATCTCGGCCCTATACAGATCACTTTCTACGACTAGGATCTTCTCCTCACCCTTAGAGCTATGCGCGAAGTAGGTTCCAAGCGTGTCTATTGCCGTGCCCTTTTCCTCTTTTCTTCGCTCAACGGAACGGACTGTATCCACGGCCTTCTGCTGTGGAACAAGCGTTGTGTCGACAACGGGGACACGTGGCTTTGGCGGTGGCACACTTATCCACATCCAGATTAGCAGTATCAATCCAATGAGGATGAATCCTATTGTTGTTTGTTTATCCATTGTTACTTGAGAAAACTAAATCAATAATCTGAGACGCTCACTCATTGTACCGGGTCGTACCCTCCGGGGTTGAGGGGGTGACATCGCCCCAGTCGTTTTGCGGACAAGCCGAGGCCTCTCCAAAAGCCGTATCTTCGAAAAGCGTCGATTGAATACTCCGAGCACGACGGATAAAAGCGGCAGGTGCCCACGGGCAAGAGCGGTGAGATGAGCAATTGATACGCCCGTATTACAAGTGTTGCAATGTACTTCATGGCGAACCCACGACCTTCTTTAAGATCTGTTGCATATCCCTTTCTATATCCAAGTACTTGAGCTTTTTAATTGCCCTGACATCGTCTCCTCGATACATGACGATGATCCGCCAGAACTGCCCTCTTTCTTTAGCCGATCCAATCCATGTTGCTTTACTTTTTCTGTAGGCCTCCCTCATCATACGTCGCACCCGATTACGCAGAACAGCCGATCGCACCCGACGAGTCACAGCGAATCCAATTCGAACTGACACACCTGCATTCAGTTTGGAGTCGGTCGCCAGTGCATACGCACGCAGGTGATTGCCAGCTGTTTCCCTCCCCTTTGATAGGATATGACTGAAGGTTTGATGGCCTCGAAGGATCTCCCTCTTAGACAGCTTCGACTTGGCCGGTCCGGTGGGATCTTGTCCTTCAAGGATACTCATGGATGGAGGCACTCAGCTGCGCCTGAATCAGCGATCGCTGACCGTTAGAACGTAACGTCCTTTTGCGCGGCGCCGACTGAGAATTTTCCGGCCCGACTTGGTTTTCATGCGCGCACGAAAACCGTGCGTGCTCTTCCTTTTCCTTTGGCTTGGCTGAAACGTTCGCTTCATTGACAGTCTCTGAAGTCCGCGGGTTGTTCAGCAAATCACTGATCTAACCCTCTGTAAGAAATAATCCTTACAAGACGATACTTCTTCCAGACTTCTTATTGATAATAGGGAAATGTCCTCTGAAATACAAATACTGGTCGCGCTCTGGCAAAGAATCTTCTTGCATCGGCACCAAAAACTTTGTATAATGCCACTGCGCCTCCTACCGGTGTCGCCGTGAACAACTTGTGGATAATTTCTAGCTGCTTCTTCTCTCGCTAACCTTTTGCTGGTTCGGTACTAATCCTCGCCAAGAATCACTGTTGACAGACCAGACCATGATTCCCTTTCTTCATTTAAAATCAATAGGTTATCGGCTCGGACTTTATGTGAACAATTGTTGAATATCTCTAACTCTTGAGATTCTGATTTTGCCAAGTCGTTGACAAAACTGTGACGATGTTGTTGATAACTTCGACTGCATTCTCGTTTTCAATTCACTCTTCCACTTTAATGGGTCTTTCCAGCGGGACAATTAGCAACGATGGACGAGTTTCATGTTAATAACCTTCACGACGTGTGGAGCCAGTGCCTTGCCCGCATTAAGAAAAGCGTTTCCAGCCAGACCTTTAAGACTTGGTTCCAGCCGATTGTTCCGGTCGGTATAGTTGACGGGAAGGTCGAAATCAAAGTTCCAAGCCAGTTCTTTTTCGACTGGCTTGAAGACCGCTACTACACCCTGATCACAAAAACACTTGCCGAGCTTTTGGGCCGCGATGTAGAACTTACCTACACAATCGCCACGGATGGCGAGCTGTTCTCACCAAGTGGGGAGAACGCCAAAACGAGTCCTGTAGCCTCTGACTCGACAACCCTCAACAGCGAACTTGCTGGTGAGGAGCACGAGTTTCTGACCCGCCCACCCCAACAGCCCAAGCGTGCCCCCACGCACTACCAGTCTGGAACCCCTTCAATTCAGATCCTCGGACCTGGAAATGCATCTTCAACCTCTTTTAACAGTTTCCTTCATCCACGGTACACCTTCGACAATTTCATCAAGGGTGAGAGTAATCAACTCGCACGGGCTGCTGCTCTCGCCGTCGCAAATAACCCCGGTGGTACTTCATTCAACCCTCTGGTAGTCTACGGCGGCGTGGGTCTTGGGAAAACGCATCTGATCCAAGCCATCGGTAACCATGTCCTGAAAAACCTCAAAGCAAAGCGCGTGCTATACGTCTCCAGCGAAAGGTTCACCATTGAGTTTGTCGACGCGATTCAACGTGATACAATCACAGAGTTTTCCAACTTCTACCGCAGTATGGATGTGCTCATTGTCGACGACATTCAATTCTTCGCTGGCAAGGAAAAGACGCAGGATAGCTTCTTCCACACGTTCAATACTCTGCACCAGTTGGGTAAGCAAATTGTCCTGTCGAGTGACAGGCCCCCAAAGGAATTGAAGGGCCTTGATGAACGGCTTATCTCCCGTTTCCAGTGGGGGTTGACGGCAGATATTCAGCCCCCCGATCTTGAAACGCGCATTGCTATCTTAAGAAAGAAGGCCGAAGAGGATCGAATAGACCTTCCACAGGATGTCATTGAGTTCATAGCTGCGAATGTCACGTCAAACATACGAGAGCTTGAGGGATGCCTCATTGGTTTGCTTGCAAAGGCCTCTTTGGAAAACAAAGAAATCAATCTTGATCTCGCGAAGGATGTGCTGAGGACCGTTGTTGGAAACATCAAGTATTACATCACGATTGAAGGAATCCAGCGCACTGTATGTGAATTCTTTGACTTGGCTGAAGATCTTCTACGTGCCAAGACCAGGAAACAAGAAGTGGTAATTGCGCGGCAGATTGCAATGTATCTTGCGAAGGAACTCACAAACTCATCCCTCAAAACCATTGGTCTTCATTTCGGGGGTCGTGACCATAGCACAGTGATTCATGCCTATCAGAGCGTTGAGGATCAAATGAAAACAAGTGAGAAGTACCGAGATATGGTAAACCAGATTCGAAAGAAAATCGAGTTGGCTGCACAATAGGGCCGTACTGCTTCCCTGGAGAACATAAAAGCCCGGTTGACGCCGGGCTTTACGTTCTCTGAGAGTAGAAACCTGTTCACAATGTGTGCAGAGCAGTGAACTCCGTGTTTACACATTCACCCGGTGGCCTGCTATCTTCCTTTACTCTGCACCTTCTGTGGATATCTATTGATCTTTTCCCCTGCAATTCTTGAAACATCCACCGAATTTTTTCTATCACACAGTACTAACACCAAGCTTTCACGGGTTTATCAACGTCTGCACACCCTATCTTGTTAATCATCTGTGATATTTCATAAACATATATTTAAGATTGCCCTCGCGGCACCAACTGAAACTCGATATCAACCTTCTGGTTCGCTTTTATCGATACGTCTCTGGTCTCTTCGTATGGCTCCTCAAAGTGATATTTTTTTACTTTCTCATTTTCTACCTCTGTACCAATGACACGAAAACCTTCTTTCCACATCTTGACTTGGTAGTTACCAGGCGGGACATTTGCCAACTCAAATCTGCCGTGCTCGTCTGTCACTGCGTAATAAGGATGCTCTGTCAGAAGAACGTAAGCAGTCATCCACGGATGACCAGCATCACACGTCAGGTACAACAATCCCGGCCTGGATAACTGTGACTGGTTAATCGTAGTTTTCTGCCCCTTAATTGGTTGGGCAATATTGAAGACAGTACGTGCCGCTTGTTCACCGACGTATGCGTGCACATTGTGTAGAATATCGTCACTGTTAACGATGTCGAATGGTGTACCTACCGGCAAAACCTGAACGTGAGGGACGTACTCGCATTTCCGCTGGTCCAAGACAGGCTTGGGGAATTTGTCGAATTTTTTCCCTTGAGTGATCTGCACAATTGAAACAATTGCGCCTTTTATGGCGCCGTTCTTTCCCACCACCAGCCGGTCTGAGTTTTTCACTAGGCCGCAGTGTTCCGAGTCCTTTGTAACATTGAAGGAGGGGCCCCTAACTCCAGAAGGATTCAGAACTACACGGCCCATAATTGTTCCTCCATTGCTTACATCTATTTCCCTATATGTAGATTGAGCACACAATTCAATCCTGAAGAGAAGAACAGAGGCAAACGGAAGAACACACCACTGTGAAAGTTTTCGAATCGCAGCGCGCGCCATTGTTTTTGTTGACCTTTTAAATGCTGGGAGAGTAAATCTGTGGGAGACCTGCTGTGCCTACTTTGGTGGCAACTTCCCAGCCTTACCTGTAGGCAATGGCTCCCCGGTAGGGGACACTGGGTCGGGTACCGCGTTCTCAATGGCGGGTAGAGAGGCCAAGTATGCAAACACAGCCCGCAGATCCTCATCCGTCATTTTGCCAAAGGTTTCCCACGCCATCGGCGGCAGTATGTCCCGCCCTTCTCCCATGTCCTTACCAGTTCGCATGGCTTTGATGAACATCTCTGGTGTCCAGCTGCCTAGACCCGTTGCAGTGTCAGGAGTCAAGTTTCGTGGGAAACTCACGCCCCATGGACCTGCAAATGCTGTTCCTTCCCACGACCGCAGAGCAGCCCATTTCCCCGGTCCGATCACTTCATAAGGGACCCTTGGCACAGGGGCACTGGCAGGGTATCCTGATAGGAATCTACTGGAATCTGAGACAGGGCCCTGTTCAGTATATTTTGGTGGCGTATGACAGCTGTTACAATCACCGACGGCAACGAGGTACTTGCCGCGTTCAATCATATCGGCTTTCTTCTTGTCAGAAGGTTGGGTTAGCGCAAGGCTAACAACTGCTATGCCGACGAGGGATAGCAAGGCAGCCCGATGCTTCATGATATTGGCCCTCCTGCCTATAGTTGTGTGATTTTCCGCGCTGCTAAGGGAGTCACTCAGAATGATGTTAACGGCTATCAAAACAGGAGTGGGGCGTAACTAGCCCCACCCCCTCTTCTGCGCTATAAGTTCGGGTGCTACATTTCGGTTCCCTTCCTGTCGATGATGCCAAACCAAGCGTTGCGTCCTTCGTACTTAAACTCATTGTTGTAGTCTTTGAATTGACTGATGGACGCTTTGCCCGGCATGACCTTATCGGCAATCGGATTCATACCGTTTGTAACTGTGATGGGCTTCTTCCTGTTCAGGGTTTGTTCAGCCTTCGCCATCATGATGCCTGGTATCTCGAGAGAAGCTTTTCCATCCGCATACGTGAAGGTGATCTTTGGCGTCTTCACCCCGAGATACCTCCCGGCCTCTGCAAACTTGGGCGTAACGATCTTTTCAAGCGCATTACGTTGTGCTTCGCTTGCTGACTCATCAACGTAAAGAGCCCACTCAGTCCCTGGTTTGATATAGAAGGTAGCGGTCACGCCATTGAGCGATGTCTCACCGTACTTACCCTCCTTGATCTTAATTGCCCCAACGCCCTCACATCCGTGTGCCATTGGATCTCCCCCGAAATCACAAGTACACACGTAGTGACAAGCGCAAGCATCAAAGTAATCGCCCTTGAGAGACCAGGCGGTTCCGCCGGATTTCTTTGGAGCCGTCTGGGCGCTGGCAATGGCAAACACACCAAACAGCCATGCAGCAGCGAGGACAGAAAATCTCTTAAGCATATGGTCCTCCATTTTGTTAGTGATGGATTAGGAAGTTTAGGAAGTTGTAGTGAAACTGTTGGTTCGATTTGTCTTGCCGGCGGTCCAGAGGGCGAACACTTCGATTCTGAGGTGCGGGAAAAAGCCGGCTCGTCACTACTGCATCTGAGAATGACTACCTATACGTAGAATCGGTTGCCGGGGCCCACCCGGGAGAATCGGGCTCTAATGAGGACTCGGTTTCTCAAAGATAAGAATAAGAAACACGAATGTCAACTGATCTTGGGGGAAATCCTTACATCCTTCCAGGGACAATGCCGAGCCATCTTGATGGCGTTCTCCCGGCGCCATTGGGATGATCTCATCATGCATCGTCGCGGGAAGGGATAGCTACGAACAAACAGCCAGGCAGAGAATCTCAACAAACAACTCGAACGACGTTTCAAGACCATCAAAGCGTTCCAGCATCGTGCGAGCGCCATAGCATATGTGAACCTTTTGGTCGCATACTTAGGTCACAAGCGCTACAGCGATTGTCGGGGTGTGAGGAAACACTTGAATGGAAGGTCACGTCTCGAAGCGGCGGGGGTGAAACTCCACTCCCAAAACTGGCGCTTCAATGCTCCGAAACTATCCGACAATAGCAACCGTTGATAGCGCGCTTACCGCACTCTTGCCTTTACATTCCCAGACATTCTTTTAATCTTTAGGATGAATTTGATGCAAAGAAAAGACCCTCACGTGGCTTCGATCAAGATTCTCGCGGGCAGTCTCATTCTCTGCTTCATTTGTCTCGCGCCTTCGCTTTGGGCTGGAGACAGCCCAAAAGCTGTTCAGGCACGGAGAACCCCCCAAGCGCCTCACGTCGACGGGCTGTTGGACGAAAAGGTTTGGACCCTCGCGACCCCCATCAGTGATTTCATCCAGCGAGATCCACACGAGGGGGCACCACCCTCTGAGCGGACTACGATCAGAGTGCTGTACGACGATGCCGC